>CBDDRG010000172.1:0-3005 GCA_965232975.1 uncultured bacterium | reverse complement strand
GCGTATACATGCTCGCCTATCACACCCGCCCGCAGGCCGTCGACCGGGCGGCCTACGCGCGCTGGAAAAAGATCATTGCCGACGCCAGCCTGGACGCCAATAAATGACAGCACACCCCAGTCGGCGCGGTGATTCGGCAAGCTGGGTCCGCTGTGGATCCTGAGCGCGCGCGATCCGGCTACTGCGGGCTTGATTCCGCCGGGCGGCGCAGGGATTGCCAGTCAGTGGCGTCAGCTTGGGCTGATTTCTGCCAAGCTGCTGTCGTTACTCTGGGGCCGGGGTCGGGCGCGCGCAGTCGTTATCAACCGACCGGGGCGGAAAGTGCGGCATTGGATACACCGACAGCGGGCGTTGGCGGCCGATGCAGCAGGGCGATCGCGGGATTTTTGGTATCCGTTACTGATTTGTGATGATGCGCGCCGAAATTTGGGCCAGACTTGTGGCCATGGTCCGAGCCGGATTGGTCCCGCGGGGACTCGGGTTCGGCACCGCGATTACTGCGCCAGGGAAGGGAGATCGCGACAATGGTTTTAGCCGGGCGCGTCCGGTCTGTGTTGGCGGGGTACTGGGGGGCATGCCTCCTGCTCGCGATGGCCGCGGCCGCGGCGCCCGCAGTGGCCGCCGCCGCGCCCGAGGAGCAGCAGCTGATCGCGCGCGCCAGCGCATTCGAGCGTGAGCTCGCGCGCATGGAAACGCGGCGCAACTGGCGCTCGCGCTCGCCCACGAAGCCGCCCACGTAACCCACCCACATAACCCACCCACATAACCCACCACCAGGCCCTGCAGGGACATCAGAGCCGCCGCCACAAGATCGTCGCTGCCCACCGATCTGGCGCTGTTATGCAGCAGAGTCAGCCTGTGCGTATTCATATGACCTAAACATCCACTCGAAAGACAGACGCTCAATATCGGAAACCCACGGGGAACTTAGAAATGAAGAAAACAGTATTTTGTGTTATCGCAATGAGCATCGTTGGATGCGCCACGATCACGAACGATCCAATGACGCCAATTGCCATATCGTTCGGTGACGGATCAAATGGTGAATGCCGACTGCAGAACAAAAGGGGAGCTTGGAAAACCTCAATTCCATCAACGTATTCCGTTCGCAGGTCAGATGATGCTCTCCGGTACGATTGCAAGACATCGGACGGTCGCCCAGCATACGGGTCAATATCCAGCACTGTCGGCGCGAAAATTGTGGCAAGCGCTGTGTTTCTGGATTTCGGAATCACCGATGCCATTACAGATAAGCACCGGGAATATCCAGCAAGCTTTGTCATTCCCGTATCAGCTGCCTCTCGGCCGGCTGCGTTACCGGTGTCGCAACCCACGCCCCAGCCCGTCGCTGAATCAGCTGCCCCTCGGCCGGCTGCGTTACCGGTGTCGCAACCCGCGCCCCAGCCCGTCGCTGAATCAGCTGCCACGCGGCCGGCTGCGTTACCAGTGTCGCAACCCACGCCTCAGCCCGCCGCTGAAATCGCGCCGACAATCCCCGCTCCCGACCTGGTCATCGCCCTCGCCATCGATGAAGATGGGCGCGACTGGCAGCCGGGGTTCCGCGATGCCAGTGTCAAGGGTGCGCTGATCGAGTTGGTGCCCGCGGGTAGCGACATCAAATCCTGGTCGGAAATGGTCGCGTTGCACACCATTTTCACGCCGCTGTCGGTGGCCGCTTTTGTCGCCAACTGGCAGGGCGAGCTGGTCGCAGCGGACCCCCGCGTCATTCATTCGCAGACCACCGCCGCCGATGGCTCCATCACCGTCGAGTACGAGTCGGCCGCGTTTCGCGAGAAGGCGATCCGCCGCTTCATGCGCGGCACCGATGGCGTATACATGCTCGCCTATCACACCCGCCCGCAGGCCGTCGACCGGGCGGCCTACGACCGCTGGGGAAAAATCATTGCCGATGCCAGCCTGGACGCCAATCCCTGACCTGAACGCCGAGCCCGCTCGCCACCGGCAGTGCACTGCCCACACTGCCGGCGGGTCGCACTGGGGCGGCGGGTCTGGTTAAATCCCCGCTCAGCGAAGGCTTCCCCGTTGTTCCGAACGCTGTCGAGGACAGGCTCATGACCCGCATCGCCATCAATGGTTACGGCCGCGTCGGCCGCTGTGTACTGCGCGCCATTCACGAGCGCGGCTTGCAGGATCGCCTCGAAATCGTCGCCATCAATGATCTCGCCACTCCCGAGCTGATGGTGCACCTGACGCGGGTGGACTCCACCCACGGCCATTTCCATGGCGAGGTCGCCTGGGTCGGCGACGCCCTCCAGGTCAACGGCCGGCGCATCGCCGTCAGCCAGCACAGGGAGCCCGCGCAGTTGAACTGGCGCGCGCTGGGCGTCGATCTGGTGCTCGAGTGCAGCGGCAAGTTCAAACGCCGCGAGCAGCTGGCCGGGCACCTGAGCGCCAACGCGCCGCGGGTGCTGGTCAGCCACCCGGTCGACGACGCCGACCAGACCGTGGTGTTCGGTGTCAATCACACCGAACTCGGGCCGCAGCACCTGATCGTGTCGAATGCCTCCTGCACCACCAACTGCCTGGCGCCCATCGCCAAGATCCTCCACGACGCCATCGGCATCGAGCGCGGCGCGATGACCACGGTGCACGCCTACACCAACGACCAGCAGTTGCTCGACAAGACCCAGGGCGACGCCTACCGCTCGCGCGCCGCGCTCCAGTCGATCATTCCGACGCGCACCGGCGCTGCCACCGCCGTGGGCCTGGTGCTGCCCGAACTGGCCGGCAAGCTGACCGGCATGGCGCTGCGCGTGCCGACCCCGAACGTGTCGCTGATCGACCTGCATTTCACCGCCGCGCGCGATACCAGCGTCGCCGAAGTCAACGGCCTGATGGCAGCCGCTGCTGCCGGCGCGTGGCATGCGGACGATGAGGAATTGATGCGGTTGATGGTCGAGGCGGGATTCAACCAGGTTTTTATCGGCATCGAAACGCCCGAAGAGGCGGGCCTGGCCGAGTGCAACAAGCGGCAGAATCGGGGG
>CBDDRG010000171.1:0-10038 GCA_965232975.1 uncultured bacterium | reverse complement strand
AAGTCGACGAAGCCGAAGTCCACCGCCTTCTTGAACTTGTAGGCAAAGGGGCCGGTGAGCAGCACCAGGGAGATGTGGGCCTCCACCAGTTCGAACCCCGTGACCGGGTGAGGGAAGGCGTCGGGCCGTTGCAGTGCCGCGACCAGCCGGTGCAGCGGGGAGTCTGACGCGGTTGGGCTCAGGGTCATCGGGATAGGTCACAGCCATTGGCGGCGCGTTGGCGCCGATCATAATCAGAGAATGTTACTGCCAAGCGAAAATATCCCCTTTGCGGCGGTAGGGTTACAAGTGAGCGGCGTTGGCGACGGGCATTCTGGCCACGCGGTTCCAGGGGTGATCGGCTTGCAGTCATGGCTGATGCAAATCCAGGCGTTTCAGCAGGCGATGGAAATTGCCTCGATCCAGGCCCAGTGAGCGCGCCGTAGCGGCGAGATTGCCGCCCTGTTCGCGCAAGCGCAGGCGAACCAGCTCGCGCCGATACGCGTCGGTCGCCTCGGCAAGATTCACCGTGGCCGGGAGGGGGAGAGCGGCGGCCTCAGTTGCGACCGTGGTTGGGGTGATCTGAAGCTCGGCGCCGAGATGGTGGGGCGACAGGGTGACAATACCGTCCCGGGACTGGCCTTCACTGAGCGCCTTGATGATGCCCCGCGACAGGCTGTGCTCCAACTCCCGCACATTGCCATGCCAGGGATACCCGGCCAGCCAGCGGCGCGTGGCGGACTGGGTGCGCACGCCCCGCAGCCCGAGTTGGCGCCGGCTGCGCTCCAGAAAATAACCGGTCAGTAGCAGCATATCGTCGCCGCGTTCGCGCAGTGCTGGAACCTGGAGGGGGTAGACGTTGAGGCGGTGGTAGAGATCGGCGCGGAACCGCCCCGCGCGCACTTCTGCTTCAAGATCGCGGTTGGTGGCGGTGATCAGGCGCACATTCACCTGATGCTGGCGATCGCTGCCGACGCGCTGAATTTCGCCGTGGCCGAGAGCGCGCAGCAGTTTCGGCTGAATTGCCAGCGGCAGCTCGCCGACTTCATCGAGAAACAATGTGCCCTCATGTGCGAGCTCGAACTTGCCGATGCGGTCCTCGGTGGCGCCCGAGAATGCCCCGCGCTGGTGACCGAACAGTTCACTCTCGGCGAGCGCTTCGGGTAGCGCCGCGCAGTTGACGTGCACCATGGGTTCGCCGGCGCGGGCGGAGTGGCGATGGAGGTGGCGCGCGACCAGCTCCTTGCCGACGCCGGTTTCGCCGAGGATCAGCACCGGCAGGTCGGAACCGGCGACGATGGCCATTTCGCGCCGCAATTGTTCGATTGCCGGGCTGTTGCCGATCAATTCGTCGGGCGCTCCCCGATGCAGCGGGGCTTGCTGAATCAGGTGGTGGCGTTGCAGCCGGGTCTCCAGGTCGTGGATCCAATCGGCGGCGCGCACCGTGGCGGCGGCCATCGCCACGAAGGCTCGGAAGTGCTCGGCATCGATGGCGTCAAAGGTATCCGCGGCCAGGGCGTCGAGGGTCACGATGCCCCAGGCGTGGCCCTCGATGTACAGCGTGGCGCCCATGCAGTCGTGCACATAAAGATGCCCGTCGGTATTTTCGATCAGCCCATCGTAGGGATCGGGCAGCGCCGAGGCGGCGGCAAAGCGCACCGGGTCGGAACTGCGCAGGATGTGTTCGAAGCGCGGGTGATCGCGAATCGCGAAGCGCCGGCCGAGGGTATCCGGATTCAGGCCCAGCACGGCGCGCGGTACCAAGGTTTCGCCTTCCCGTCGCAGCAGCGCAATGGCCTGGCAGGGGAAGCTGTTTTGGAAGGCTTGCAGCAGCCGCCGAAAGCGCGCCTCGGGCGCCATCGACTGGGAGAGGTCGGCGACGACGCCAGCGAGATTGCCAAAGATGCGCGATGGTGTCATTGGAACATCGACATTGTTTATAAGACAACCCTAGAGTAGTTGTTTTATAAACAACGTTGCAATTAATTTTATTGTAATTCATGCAGTTATATTTTGGCACCGAATTTGACTAACAACAGGCAGACCCATTGCAAACCACAAGGGAACCGCCATGAAACATCTGCTCTCTCCTGCGCTGCTGCTTGCCGCTGCCATTGCCGCTGCGCCCGTCGGCGCCGCGACGCTCAAGGTCGAGATCCCGGTGCGCGAACTGGATCTGGTGATCGACAACGCGGGCAACAGCCAGCCCATGTGGACCTACAACGGCACCATCCCCGGTCCGCTGGTACGGGTCAAGGAGGGCGACGTAGTCGATTTCACCTTGCTCAATGAAAAAGCCAACAAGCAGAGCCATTCGATGGATTTCCACGCCGCGCGCGCCGACGTGCTGGAGGAATTTGCGCCCATCAAGCCCGGCGAGACCAAAAAATTCACCTTCACGGCCGAATACCCTGGCGTGTTCATCTACCACTGCGGCGCCGACACCATGTCCGAGCATATCGCCCGGGGCATGTACGGAGTGGTCATCGTCGATCCGAAAGAGGGCTACAGCGAGAGCTACCCGAAACCGGATCGCGAATATGTGCTGGTGCAGGGCGATCTGTTCGAAGCGGGCACCAAGGCCGAGGCCATCACCATGGGCCGGGGCTGGAAGGGAGTTCTGGTCAACGGCAAGGTCTTCCACTACGACCCGGTACACGACGACAACGCCAGCATCGCGCTGGAATCGAAACCGGGTGAGCGGGTGCGCATCTATTTCGTCAACGCCATGATCAACGAGGCCGCCGCGTTTCACCCCATTGCCGGTATCTGGGATCGGGTGTGGGACAACGGCAACCCGAAAAATCTGTCCGTCGGCCTGCAAACCGTCGAGGTGCCACCGGCCCACGGTGTGGTGCTCGACATTGTCAGCCCCGCCGATCGCGCCACCAACAACGCCCTTGTCGACCACCGCATGAAACACGCGCACCACGGTGGCATCACGGTGTTGATGAATCACCAGGAGGCGAACCCGGCCAAGGGGCGCGGCGATCAGTTGATCCTGCGGTGAGCCGGATGATTGGGAAATCGACAATCATGCCCGGTAGCGCGCGCAAATGGCTGCTGGTCGTGCTCGGCCTCGGGCTGCCGCTGTTCGCGGGCGCCGACGGCGGTGCGCTCGCGCAACGGCAGTGTGCCGGTTGCCACGCCCTGGCGGGGCCGCCGTCGGCACCCGGGCTGAGCGCGCGCCGGGAGCGCCAGGCGCCGCCGCTGTACTACGCCGGCAACAAGTTCCGTCGCGACTGGCTGGTGAACTGGCTGCAACAGCCGCAGCGGATCCGGCCGGCGGGCATGTTTCCGTACGCGCACACCCGCAGCACAGCGGATGGCGATGTGATCGACAGCGACAGTTTGCCGGTGCATCCGCAGCTGGCGAAACCCGAGGCCGAGGCGGTGAGCGACTACCTGTTGGGATTGCGGCCGCTCGACCCGTTGAGCACTGCCGAGCGTTACGAACCCGGTGTCATCGCCCTGCGCATGGGCCGCATGAATTTCGGCAAATTCAAAGGCTGCAACGGCTGCCATCAGGACGGACCGGGTTATGGCGGCGTGTCCGGGCCGGAGCTATATACCGCGTGGCAACGGCTCCAGCCCGCCTTCATCGCCTCCTACATCGCCGACCCATTGGCGTGGGATCCGCTGTCGCTGATGCCGCGGACCGCGTTGAAGAGTGCCGAGGTACACAAGCTGGCGGACTATCTCAAAGCCCTCGCGGAGGAACAGCCATGACACGCTTGTTGCTGGCGATAGCGCTGGTCGGCAGCGCGGTTCCGGTGCTTGCCGAAGGTGATCCCACTCACGGCAAGGCGCTGTACGAAACCTACTGCACCCAGTGCCACGGCGTGCAGGGCAATGGCCAGGGCATCAATGCCGCGTCCCTGGCGGTGCAGCCCCGCGACCATACCGATAGCGGGGAAATGTCGGCGCGCACCGATGACGACCTGGTCAAGGCCATCTCTGAAGGTGGCAAGGCCGTCAACAAGTCCGTGCTCATGCCGGCCTGGGGCCGCAACCTGAATGAGGCCGAGATGCGCGATCTGGTCGCCTATCTGCGTGAACTCTGCTGCCGGAAATGATTGCTCGACGAGGATTTTTCGATGAAGTTGCGCGATGTCCTGATTGTCCTATTGCTGGCCAGTGCCGCAAGCCCCGTGCTGGGCGAATTTCGCCACTTTGACATGACCATCGAAGAGGTTGACCTGGAGGTCGCGCCCGGTTTCACCGCCAAAGTCTGGGCGTTCAACGGCCAGGTGCCGGGGCCGCTGCTCCGTGTCCGCGAGGGCGACGAGGTGGAGGTGGTGGTACAGAACGACACCACGCTGAGCCACACCGTGCACCGGCATGGGGTCTATCAGACCGGATCCTGGGCCTCCGACGGCGTGCCCGATGTCAGCCAGAAGGCCATCGAGCCGGGCGACAACTACACCTACCACTTCGTCGTCGACAAGCCGGGCAACCTCTGGTACCACTGCCACGTCAATGTCGCCGAGCATGTCGGGTTGCGCGGCATGTGGGGCCCGCTGGTGATCGACCCGCAGAATCCCACCGAGCTGGAAAAACAGGTCACCAAAGAGGCTGTGCTGATGTTTTCCGGCTGGAACTCGGAGGTGGCGCAGAGCTATGGCAAGGGCGGCGCGCCGGGGGAGGTGATCAACTATTTCTCCATCAACGGCAAGTCGTTCCCGATGACGCAGCCGCTGCGCGTCAAGAAGGGCGATGTGTTGCGCCTGCGCCTGTATGCGGCCAGCCTTCCAGTCGCCTTTCATCCCCACGGCCACGATGCCCTGGTGACCCACAAGGACGGCCTGCCGCTGGCTAAACCCTATCCGGCCGATGTCCTCGCCATGCAACCGGGGGAGCGCTACGACCTCATCATCCGCATGAACAACCCCGGGATCTGGATGACGCACGATCACATCGAGCATCACACCACCAACAACGGCAAGGATCACGGTGGCAGCATGCTGGTAATCGAGTACGAAGGTTTCGACAAACCCGCTTGGTACATGTGGAAGGATGTCGCCTATGAACCGGATTTCTACCTGAGCGAAGCGCTGCGCAAGGGGTACGGGCTGCACAACATTGAAGCTTTCAAAGGCTTTGACCCGGAGGTGCGCCGCCCCCGTACCACCCCGCAACATCACTGACCGCCATGACCGGAGCCAAGCCCGAGACAGCCCACCCGAAACCACCGGCACCGGTTCGTCCGGTGCTGTTCGCCTTGGGGTTCCGACCATTCTTTTTGTTGACCGGGGTGGCGGCGCTGGTGCTGGTGCCGGCGCTGGCGATCGGACTCGCGACCGGGAGCGCGCCTCGGGGCGGGCTGCCGTTGACCCTCTGGCACGGCCACGAGATGTTATTCGGCTTTGTCGCCGCCGCCATCGCCGGATTTCTGCTCACCACGGTGCCGACCTGGACCGGGCAGCGCCCCTGCACCGGGGCGACGCTCGCGGCGCTCGCGGGGCTCTGGCTGGCGGGGCGGATCGCGCTGGTACCCTGGTGCGGAGTGCCGTTGCCGTGGGCGGCAGCGATTGATCTGGCCTTTATTCCGGCGCTCGGGCTGGCGGCGAGCGTTCCGATCCTGCGCACCCGGAACTGGCGCAATCTCCCCTTTGTCTTCATCCTGGGCACGCTCTTTTTGTTCAATCTCGGTTTTCACGGCACTGCGCTCGGCTGGCTCGTACTGCCCTTTGATCCGCTACTGGCCGCAGTCGATCTGATCGCGCTCCTGATCACCCTGGTGGCCGGCCGCATCGTTCCGGCGTTTACCCGCAACCGGCTTGTGGCGGAGGGAGCTCAGGCGTCGGTGGGCGCGCCGCGCGGGCTCGAACGCCTGGTCATGGCCGCCATGCTGGCGGTGCTCGTCGGCGATCTGCTGCTGCCCGGTCGGCCGGCGGCCGGGGCACTGGCCGGGTTCGCGGGGGTGGTGCAGTTGGCGCGGCTCGCACACTGGCAAACCGCCCGGGCGCTCAGGGTGCCGCTGCTGTGGGTGCTGCACCTGGGGTACGCCTGGCTGGTGGTCGGTCTCTTCCTCAAGGGAGTCTGGCTGCTGACCGGCCAGCCGTTGGCGGCGCACTGGCTGCACGCCTTCACCAGCGGCTGTTTCGCGCTCATGATTCTGGCGGTGATGACACGCGCATCCCTCGGCCACACCGGGCGCCCGCTGGTGGCGCCGGCGGCCATGGTCGCGGCCTACCTGCTGCTCGCCGTGGCGGCGCTGGTGCGGGTGTTCGGACCGGCCCTGGGCGACTACTACCCGGCTGTTGTCGTCTTGGCCACACTGCTGTGGAGTGGCGCCTTTGCACTCTTTGTGGTGGTCTACTTCCCGATACTGACCCGACCGCGCACCGACGGCCGACCCGGGTGACGGGGCGCGGCCGTCGGTCTGGCGATCGACCCGTTGGTGATGATAGGAGATCAGGTGGTGCTGGCAGTGGCGCCCGACCCGAAAAGACGTCTTGGTGTGAGCCGTCGGAACGTGGCCCCTTAGTGTCCGGCCGGCCGGCTGTGGGCGACGGTGGACCCCATCAGCTTGTCGGTCCAGGCGATGCCCAGCGCCGAGAGAATGAACGCCATGTGAATGATGGTCTGCCACATGACGCCGGCCTCGGTGGTGGTGGCGCACCTGACGCCGGCGGCGGCGGTTGCACAGGGCGGCAACGCGCCTAGGGAGCCCGCTTCGATGAAGGTCTTGAGCAGGTGGATCGATGAAATGCCGATGATGGCCATCGCCAGCTTGACCTTGAGCACCGAGGCATTGACGTGGGACAGCCATTCCGGCTGATCGGGGTGGCCTTCGATGCGCAGCCGCGACACGAAGGTCTCATAGCCGCCAATGATGACCATGACCAGCAGGTTGGAGATCATCACGACATCAATCAAGGCGAGCACAATCAGCATCACCTGCTGTTCGTTGAGATCGAACGCGCCATGGATCAGGTGCCACAGCTCCTTGACAAAAAGCACCACATACACGCATTGGGCCGCGATAAGGCCGAGGTACAGGGGGAGTTGCAACCAGCGGGACGAGAAAATCAGGGCAGGGAGGGGTTCGATGCGGTGTGCGGACGACATCAGCGGGTGTACCCGGTAGTTGCGACGCGCGGATGGTAGCTCAGCGACTCACTGCCGGCAACGCTGCGCCGGCACCAGCTGGCGCTGTGATCAGCTCTCGACCGCCAGCCAGCCGCCGAGATCCTGCCAGCGGTTGACGATCAGGCAGAACAGTTCAGCGGTGCGTTCGGCGTCGTACAGTGCGCGGTGCGCACTGTCGTTGCTGAACGGGATGCGAGCGGCCGCGCAGGCCTTGGCGAGCACGGTCTGGCCGAACGCGAGCCCGGCCAGGGTCGCGGTATCAAAGCAGGAAAAGGCGTGGAAGGGGTTGCGCTTGATGTCGTTGCGGGCCACTGCCGCATTGACGAAACCGAGGTCGAAGTGGGCGTTGTGGGCGACGACGATGGCGCGGTTGCACTGTTGGTCGCGTACCGCCCGCCGCACCAGCTGGAAGACGTCGTGGAGCGCCTCCCGTTCCGGCAGTGCCCGGCGATTGGGGTCGTCCGGGTCGATGCCGTTGAAGTCGAGCGCAGCGGCCTCGGTGGTCGTGTGGGGATGCGGGACGACGTTACGGCAGATGCGCTCGGCGATGATCAGGCGATGATCGTCGTCAAAGCACAGCGTCACCGCCGCGATTTCGAGCAGGGCGTTGCGGCGGGCGTCGAAGCCGCCGGTCTCGACATCGATGACGACGGGCAAGAAGCCGCGAAAGCGCTCGCCAAGACTGGTGCGGAGGCGTGGTGCGTCGTTAACTCCCATCGCGGAGCCGCCAGTTCAGGCTCGCACCCGCGCCCAGGGGGATCAGGTCTGTGCCGCCCAGATCAATGCGGTCCGGCAAGGTCCAGGGCCTGCGCTCCAGCACGATGTTGCCGGGGTTGCGCGGCAGGCCGTAGAAGTCGGCGCCAAAGTGGCTGGCGAACGCCTCCAGGCGGTGCAACGCGCCCGCGCGCTCGAATGCCTCGGCATACAGTTCCAGCGCCGCGTGATGGCTGTAGCAGCCGGCGCAGCCGCAGGCGGCCTCCTTGCGCGCGCGGCTGTGGGGCGCCGAGTCGGTGCCGAGGAAGAAGCGCGGGCTGCCGCTTGTCGCCGCCGCGATCAGCGCCTCCTGGTGGCGGCGCCGTTTCAGTATCGGCAGGCAGTAGAGGTGTGGGCGGATGCCCCCGCTCAGCAGGTCATTGCGGTTGAACAGCAAATGCTGGGGCGTGATGGTGGCGGCGATGGTGGCCGGCGCGGCTGCCACGAACTCCGCTCCCTGGGCCGTCGTGATATGTTCGAGCACCATCTTCAATGCCGGAAAGCGGGCGCTGAGCGGGCGCAGATGGCGCTCGATGAACACCGCTTCGCGATCAAAGATGTCGATATCCGGGTCGGTCACCTCGCCATGCAACAACAGCGGCAGGCCCAGCTCCTCCATGCGCGCCAACACCGGGTACACCCGCGCCAGTGCGGTGACGCCGCTGGCCGAGTTGGTGGTGGCGCCGGCCGGGTAGTATTTGACGCCGTGGATAAAGCCGCTGGCGCGCGCGCGGTCGATCTCCGCCGGTGGCGTGGCATCGGTCAGATAGAGCGTCATCAGCGGCTGCCACGGATTGCCCGCGGGGCGGTGGGCGAGGATGCGGTCCCGATAGGCGCTGGCCTGAGCGGTGGTGGTGACGGGTGGCGCCAGGTTGGGCATCACCAGGCCGCGGCGGAAGAGCCGACTGGCGCCGGCAACGGTAGCAGTCAGAGCAGCGTGGTCGCGCAGATGGACGTGCCAGTCATCGGGGGGGCTGAGCGTCAGGGTGTCCATGAAAAACCGTCTGTGCTGGTGCCGGCATGCTACCCGAAAGGCTTGGGCGGCGACAGGCTCCTAGCGCCTGCCCCCTCCTGCCTCGGCCAGCGGCTCGCCGGGTGCGCGCAGCACGTCGCGGACCAGGGGCTGCCTGATCCTCGATCCCTGTCCCCGCGGGGAACGGTCGCCGCGTGTCCTTGTCCCCGGTACGGGCGCGCTGGAGCAATCCGCCCGGTGCCGGCGTGACGGCGGAGGGAAGTAGGGCTTGTGCGTGGGCCAGCATGCGTGTGCTCATCGCGTTGGGTCTCGTTCCCGGTTTGGCGAGGTGGTTAGCGGCACCCTCCCCGTCCTGATCGGGCTTGCCGTGGAGAGTCGAGGGTTGCGGCAAACCGCCCCAACGCGCTGCCGTGCGGCGGCTGCCCCTGCCCAAATCGGGGTCTCGGCAGTGTAGAATTTGCCCGGCTGACGCGGCTGCTGTCGAGTAACCGCCAGCCTCAATCTCAGCGGGAGCAGTTTGTGTCCGATATCAAAAAAGTGGTGCTCGCCTATTCCGGCGGTCTCGACACCTCGGTCATCGTCAAGTGGCTGCAGGAGAATTACCGCTGCGAAGTGGTCACCTTCACCGCCGATATCGGCCAGGGTGAAGAGCTGGAGCCGGCGCGCGCCAAGGCCCGGGCGCTCGGCGTCAACAGCATCTATATCGACGACCTGCGCGAGGAATTCGTGCGCGATTTCGTGTTCCCGATGTTTCGCGCCAATGCCATCTACGAGGGCGAATACCTGCTCGGCACCTACATTGCGCGGCCGCTGATCGCCAAGCGGCTGGTCGAGATCGCCAACGCGACCGGCGCCGATGCCATCGCCCACGGCGCCACCGGCAAGGGCAACGATCAGGTGCGCTTCGAACTCGGCGCCTACGCGCTCAAACCCGGTATCAAGGTGATCGCGCCCTGGCGGGAGTGGAATTTGACCTCTCGCGACACCCTGATGGCCTATTGCGCGCAGCACGGCATCCCCGTCGATTACGCCAGCGGCAAGAAAAAATCGCCCTATTCGATGGACGCCAATCTGCTGCACATCTCCTATGAAGGCGGTGTGCTGGAGGACCCCTGGACCGAGGCGGAGGACAGCATGTGGCGTTGGAGCGTCGCTCCGGAGGCCGCGCCGGACCGCCCGGTCTATGTCGAGCTGACCTACCGGGGCGGCGACGTAGTGGCCCTCGACGGCCGCGCGCT
>CBDDRG010000170.1:0-5141 GCA_965232975.1 uncultured bacterium | reverse complement strand
GTGATCCCGCGCTCCCGCTCTTCCGGCGCGTTGTCGATGCCGTCAAACGCGATCGCCTTGCCGCCCCAGGTCTCCGCGCACACCCGCGTCAGCGCCGCCGTCAGCGTCGTCTTGCCGTGTTCGACGTGACCAATCGTGCCCACGTTAACGTGCGGCTTCGTGCGCTCAAATTTCTCTTTTGCCATCGCCAATCTCTCCTCAACCGGGATCTGTCATCTTTTTACACAAAAGCACCGGAGGCTGACCACCGGATAACAATATGGAGCTCATAACCGGATTCGAACCGGTGACCTCTTCCTTACCAAGGAAGTGCTCTACCGACTGAGCTATATGAGCCTGACAACATGAGCCTGACAACGCTCCGCAAACATGCAACTGGAGCGGGTAGCGGGAATCGAACCCGCACCATCAGCTTGGAAGGCTGAGGTTCTACCACTGAACTATACCCGCGCGATCCGCCCGACCCACTCGCGCACTTTCTTCCTGGGCCACCTTCACCGATCGCAAATACCGCCGGGCTTATCCGTTGAGAAACCCGATTGCCAGGTGAAGCGCTCGTCAGCTTTAGGTCAAACCCTCTGATTTCGGCTTTACGTTTGATCCCGAGCGCGCCCCACGACGGCCGGTCAGGCATCACTTCGGATTTATGGGCCGGTTTAGCGGCGCCTTGATTCAGCCACGCAGCATTTCCGGGCCTACAAACCACCTGCGGTAATGGTGGAGGGGGGTGGATTCGAACCACCGAAGCTCTCGCGTCAGATTTACAGTCTGATCCCTTTGGCCACTCGGGAACCCCTCCAAAACACTCGGCAAGCGCCGGTTCACTGTGACCGATTCGGCGAACTGAAAGACCATGCCTGCCTTCCCTGCCTTCGGGATCCGATCCGCAGCGCTCATTCGACATCGAGCCGCGCTGGAGCTGGCGAGAGGAGTCGAACCCCCGACCTGCTGATTACAAGTCAGCTGCTCTACCGACTGAGCTACGCCAGCACTGTACACCCAAAAACGGATGCGATACTCTATAGGAAATAACGCCGTGAAGCAACTTAATAGAGTCGCCTTTTTCCAGCGGTGTGCGCTCTTGTTATCTGCCGACCAGCGCGTTAGCTCGCTGCCGCAGCCATTGCCGATGGGCGTCGCACAGAGGCGACTGTCACACTGTGTCTCTGGTACGGGCGATTTAAACGGAGAAAATGGTAGCTACGGGCAGACTTGAACTGCCGACCCCAGCATTATGAGTGCTGTGCTCTAACCAGCTGAGCTACGTAGCCATTGATTGAGGCTCGCTAAAAAGGCCGCGGATTCTTGCCATTTCGTCTGCCGTTGTCAAGGACTGGGCTGGGCCAGGAGCCTTCGGACTTGAGACAGTCCTGCTGCGGAACAGCCGAATTTGGTCATATTTTGCGCAAATTTTCGTTGAATAATCCCGCCGCAAATTTGCCCAAAATCTGCCTCAAATCCGACTTTCCCTCACTACGGACGCCACATCCGACAGGCTCCCCGCGACTACCCCAAAGGTCGTCTTCGCACTAATCCGGCTGCGCAATCACCATAATCAAGGATATTTGGCATCAAGATTTTCGGGTGAGGATGAAATTGTCCGCCATACGCGCCCTCACATCGGCCATGTGTGCGATGTACTCATTGATGCCGCCGTTATAGTTGCCATCCTGCCGACGGTTGAACTCGCCCTCGAAATTGTAGTAGCCGGGGGTGCACTCCTGATTCCGGCTGGTGGTACCGCGAAACTTGATGACCTCCTGCACCCACCACTCCTCCGCGTCTGCGGTGGCGTCGATGCACTGGATGTCGTTCTTGCGCGCATAGTCGATGCAGGCGGCGATGTGTCTGCCCTGCCACTCCAGCATGTCGGTGAGATTGAATTGAAAGGACGACTGATAGCCCGCCATGATGAACAGGTTGGGAAAATCATGGCTGTGGATGCCCAACAGGGTGCGGATCCCGTCTTCGTATTTGACGGCGAGGTTGACGCCGTTGCGGCCGATTATGGCGTTAAAGACCCCGGTTTTTTGCACCTCGAAGCCGGTCGCGTAGATCAGCACGTCAACCTCATAGGTTTTGCCGTCGAACACCGGCCCCTTGGCGGTGATTTCGCTAACGCCCTGCCCGCGCGTGTCCACCAGATGCACGTTGGGCCGGTTAAAGGTCGGCAGGTAGTCATTGTGGAACGTGGGCCGTTTGCACATGTACATGTACCAGGGCTTCAAGGCTTCCGCCGTGGCCTTGTCCTCGACGATTTGGTCGATCCAGCGATGGATCTTCATCATGTGATCGATATTGGCGTTCTCCTGGCGACGAATCTTCTCCGCCGGCGGGATCGCCGCTTTAACCGCTTTCTGCTCCTCGCTCAGAAGCTGTGCGTCCAGGGTTTTCTGCCTCCGCTTCGCTTGCCAGCCACGCTCGAGTCTGGCGGCCCAGGCCGGGTCGGTCGGCCAGTCGTTGCGGCGCTCGATGGTTGATGGCGTGCGTTGAAAAACGTAAAGCTCCCTGGCCTTTGCGCCCAGGTTAGGGATTATCTGCACCGCCGACGCCCCGGTGCCGATGATGCCGACGACTTTATCTTTCAGGTTTTCGAGATCCTGGCCGGTGTAGTCGTAGTCCCATCGCCCGCTGTGGAATGAATGCCCCTCGAATGTTTCCAATCCCTTTATCGTCGCCAGCTTGGGCTTGGTGAGCGGGCCATTAGCGCAGATCACGAAGCGCGCTTTCATGTGGTCGCCGCGATCGGTCTCGACATGCCACATTTGCTCTTTTTCGTTCCAGGTGGTGGTGGTGACGGTGGTCTGGAACACGGCCAGGTCGTACAGATCGTAGTCCCGGGCGATGGACTTGCAGTAATCGTAGATTTCGAAGCCGGTCGCGTAGTGGCGCGTGGGGATGTATCCGGTCTCGTCGAGCAGCGGCAGATAGTCGTAGGCGACCACGTCGCAGGCAATTCCGGGGTAGCGGTTCCAGTACCAGGTACCGCCGAAATCGCCGGCCCGCTCGACGACGCGAATACTTTTAATGCCGATTTCGCGGAGCCTGACCGACGTCAGCAGCGCCGAGAAACCGCCGCCGATGAACAGAACTTCCACGCTATCGGTGAGCGGCGCGCGCGGCGTCACCGCCCGATCGTAGGAGTTCTCGCCGTACTTGGCCAGGGGTCCCGTCAGCTCCGACGTGTAATTCGACAGGCCGGCTGGCCGGTACGCGAGCCGGAGATCGCGCTCCGCGGCGAATTTCGCTTTGATCTGGTCGTAAAACTCCTGCGTCCTTTCAGGGGCGTCAGGAAGTTCCTGCGTGCCAAAGGAAAACTTCCGCTTTTTACTGTCCGCATCTGTCATGGCCCTGCCCTCGAGTCTGTGAGCGATTGATTAGCTGCATGTTGTGGATATTGGCGCCGACGCCCGGCCATTGCGAACCGCCCGGCTATCATTTTCCGGGCGGCCACGGGGCGAGCCGGAGCTTGGCGGCACCGCGGGCCGCGGCGCGAGGCAATCCGCACGCCAAAACGCCAACGCTTGCTGGATCACCTCGGCGCGCGGCGCGCGCAATCACCGCTCGTGCCGTGCTTTCCGAATGCCCTCGTCGCCCAGTTAGCGGCTGTGGGAAAACAGCATCTCCTCGGTGGCGCCGGTCCGGTGGGGGTTGAAGTGGGGCAGCACATGTTTTGCCATCAGCTTGATCGATTTCATGATGTTGGCGTGGGGAATGCGCCCGGCCTGCATGAAACAGATCACCTGGGTGAGACCGCCGCGCTGGAACTCCTCGAATTTGTGGATTACTTCGTCCGGCGTGCCCACGACGATCATGTTGTGGGCCTTGAGTTGGGCATCGGTCAGATCCTGCGGCTCCTGATCCAGCGCGAACAACTGCCGCAGGTACTCGTAGGAATACAGCTGATTTTTGCTCATCAACGGCCGGAACAGCTCGGACACATGGGACATGAACCAGCGGGCACCGGCGAGCCCAATGGCCTCGTCCTCCTTGTTCTCGCACACATGAACCACGGCCAGACCCGCGAACTGCTCGGTGATGACCTTGGAAATCGGCTGGGTCCGCCCGGCGCAGGAAGCGCGGTAAGCTAGGATGCTCTTTTGGACCTCCTCCCAGTTCATCGCAAAGCTCAGCACCCCCAGCCCGCGTTCGCCCGCAATCTGGTAGCTGTCGGGTGCCACGCAGGCCATCCACAGCGGCGGATGGGGTTTCTGAATCGGTTTGGGCACCACGCGCCGCGGCGGTATCTGGATGAGCTTGCCGTGGTATTCCAGAATGTCGTCGGTCCAGGCCTTGACGATGATTTCCAGCGCCTCGGTCACCTGTTCGCGGCTGGTCTCGTAGTCGATGGCAAAGCCATCCAGTTCCTGGGCGGTGGTCGAGCGGCCGGTGCCGATGACGGCGCGGCCATTGCTCAGGATATCCAGCACCGCAGCCTGTTCCGCCACTTTGATGGGGTGGTTGAATTTGAACGGCAGCAGGCGCACGCCGTGGCCGATCTTGATGTTTTTGGTGCGCTGGCTGACCGCGCCGTAGAACACTTCCGGCGCCGAGCTGTGGGAGTACTCTTCGAGGAAGTGGTGCTCGACTTCCCAGACGTAGTCGAAACCCAGACGGTCGGCGAGCTCGATCTGCGCCAGTGCCTCCCAATAGACGTTGTACTCGCTGAGCGCGTGCCAGGGACGCGGGGTTTCCATTTCGTACAGCAGACTGAATTCCATACGTTTCTCCACTCTGTATCGTTATGGTTCGGAGAAGCGCCAAAACGGCTGTAACGTCGACGCTTCGGGCTATCCCGTTGTTACACGAAGGCCGTCTAAGCTGTCAAGAACTACTTTTGGCCGGCACTGGAGTGCCGTGCGGCGAGTCCGGTGGTCGATGGCTGGCTGGAGCCAGATCCGCTCCGTCCCTCATGGCACTACCTTAAGCGTTCGTTGAGCACGAATGGCTTGTCTGGCGAGCACACGTGGCAGAGTCGTAAGCGATCCACCAAGCACGTCTTGAACCGGCCCCGAATGTTCTGGACACGAATTTGGGGTTAAATCGTGTCTGAAGAAGGAGTCGTGAAATGGGGAATAGGTTGAAGGCATGCGGTGTTGCGCCGGGATCGCAGGAAGGAGCGCGTAGCGCGACTGGAGGCG
>CBDDRG010000169.1:0-8373 GCA_965232975.1 uncultured bacterium | reverse complement strand
GTCCGGCACGATGTTGTCGATGATGGCGTGTTCGAGCACCGGCCAGTTGTGCCACGACGGATCCTGCGGGCGGCAGCGGGCAACGCGGCCGTCGCCGCCGACTTCGAGCGCGACCAGCAGCGGGCCGCGCCAGCCCTCGATCAACCCCAGCCCGGGCCGGTCGCTGCGCGGCACCGGCAGCGGGCCGCGGATGGCGCCGGCCGGCAGCTCGCGCACGAGCTGGCGGCACAGCTCGATGGCCACCCGCGCCTCCTCGAAGCGCACCGCCACCCGCGCCGCCACGTCGCCCTCGTCGCGTATCACCTTGCGCATCGCAAGCCGGTCGTAGGGCGGCGCTGGGCAGTCGCAGCGCAGATCGAACGCCTGCCCGCTGGCGCGGCCGGCGAGCCCGGTGAGACCCAGCCGCGCCGCCAGCTCCGGACTCACTCGACCGGCGCCGACGAAGCGATCCTGCAAGCCCGGGTGGTCGGTGTAGATGGCCGCGAGCTCGGCGAGCTGCGCGTTCAGGGCTGCTGGTTTTGCATTTTGTTGCGAAACGCGGGAAAAATTCTATGTCATGGTTCCCATGAAAGCGTGTTGTGCGTGGTCATCGAGGTGCGACAATTTGTCGCATCGGCATCGGGTGCTGCTTTGCCTACCATGGCGCCCGTCATGAATAGAATTTTTCCCGTAGGGGCTGCGTGATTGCCTCAACCCTTCTCCGTCCCCGTGCCCGCATCGCGCTCTGGTCGCTGGCTGTGTTGCTGGCGCTCGGCGTGCATGCTGGTGGCGCTGCGTTGCTTGCGCAGTGGCGTCCGGTGTCGGTGGCAACATCAGCGCCGGTGATGGCGCAACTGATTGCTCGGCAAGCGGAGCAGCCTGCGCCACCGCTCCCGCCGCCCGCACCGCCGGTAAGGGCGAAAAAGCCACCGAAGCGAGTGCTCGCGGCGAAGCCCAAACCGGTTTCGGCGTCCCGGCCCGAACCTGCACCGGTGGCGGTAACGCCGCCACCGGCCGCCGCTGCACCACCCACTCCGGTGCCTGCGACCGCTCCGACACCGCCTTCACCGGCAGCTACGCCACCGCCGGTGAAGGAGCTCGCCGTGCATTGTCCACAGCGGCAGCCGCCTGCCTATCCATCTGCTGCCCGCCGCCGCGGGCTGGAGGGCAGCGTGCAGCTGAGAGTCACGCTGGCGGCCAGTGGCGAGCTCGACAGCGTCATTGTCATCGCGTCGTCCGGTTCACCGTTGCTCGATGACGCCGCGGTGGCCGCAGTGCGGCGCTGGCGCTGCGAACCCGCCCGCGTCGATGGCGTGGCAGTGGCAGCGGTGGCCTTGCAGCGCATCAATTTTTCGCTTCAGTGATTTTCCTTTTCCTTTCCCCTCAGCAATTTTTCATCCAGTGAGGTTTTCATGATCGAGTTCGGATTGAGCCACTTCCTCGACCAGATCGACGCCCTGGGCTGGACTCTGCTGTGGGTACTGGCGGCGCTGTCGCTGACGAGTTGGACTTTCTTCGTTGCCTGGGCATTGCTAAGTGCGCTCACTCTCGGCCATGGCCGACGCTTCGTGGCCATGGTGCTGGCCGGGGACATGAGCATCCCGGAGGCCATGCCCACCGCGCCACGAGGCGCCCACATCGAGGCGGCGCTGCTCGCCGATGTCCAGGACAGTCTGCGCCTCGCCCGCGCTGGTGAGAGCTTCGCCGCTGCCGGCGGGCTTGCCGCCGACCTCACCCGTGTGCTGCGGCAACGGCTCGACCGCGCCGCGGTGGCGCGGGAGCGCGGCCTGACTCTGCTCGCTACCACAGCCGCCACCGCGCCCTACCTGGGTTTGCTGGGCACGGTGTGGGGCATCTACCACGCGCTGGTGCGCATCGGCAGCACCGGCGAGGCCGGGCTGGCCGCCGTCGCGGGTCCGGTCGGCGAAGCCTTGATCATGACCGCCGTCGGCCTCGCGGTGGCGATTCCGGCGGTGTTCGCCCACAACCATTTGCAGCGCCGCAACCGCCTGGCACAGGCGGCGCTGGAAGATTTCGCCACCACGCTGCTGCGCCGCGCCACGGTGCCGCCGCTGGTGGAGCGAACCGTCACCTCCGATGCGGTGGTGCCGCTGTCGCAAACCCAGCGCGGGCGGAGCTGAACCGTGGCCCTCGGTGACGGCATCGGCCAGACCCCGAAGAGCTCGGCGGACATCAATATCGTGCCGCTGGTGGACGTCATTTTGGTGCTGCTGGTGATTTTCATCGTCACCGCGCCCCTGATCACCCAGGCCGTCAAGGTCAAGCTGCCGGAGGCTGCCAGCCAGCCCGCACAAACCCCCAAGCCGCCGGTGGTGCTTGCCATCACCGCCGATGGCGGCCTGCACTGGGATGGCGCGACATTGGATCTGGCCCAGCTCGAAGTTCGCGCCCGCGAACTCGCCGCTCGCCCGGATGCCGAGCTGCACATTGAGGCCGACCGTGCCGTGCCCTATGACGCCGTCGCCCAGGCGCTGGCCGCCGCCGCCCGCGCGGGCGTCACCCGCATTGGTTTTGTCACTGATCCGGGGCAAGAGGTCGTCAGCACGGAGACAACAACACGGACAACGATAACAACGCCTGCCAGAGGGGAGTAGATGAAGCCGTCACTCAATCCGTGCGTTCAGCGCGCATTGCTCGCAAGCGCGATGGTGATCTCTACGACTGCCGTCAAAGCCGACTATCTGGATACACAGCAGCACCGGCACCCCGGATCCAGCAACAGTTCATTCCAACAGAAATTCAAATCACATACGGGGAATAAAGCGCCATGAATATCGCCAGATCATCGCAAACAAAATTCCAGTTTGGAGCCAAGCGGCCACGGTTGACTTGTCCGCTGGTTACCGTGAGCGTCGTCGTTGGCGCATTGGCGGTCCAGGCTTGGGCCGACGCGGCGACAACAACGCCGAAGCAGGCCAGTGTTCTACCGACGATAACGGTGGAATCGACGTCTGTTAGTCGCTCCAACTCGGACTATGTGCCCCCGCGCTCCACTGCGGCCACGCGCTTTGAAGCCGACACCCTGGCGGTGCCGCAGAGTGTGCAGGTGATCGACAAGTCGCTCATCGAGGACAGTGGCGCGGTGGATGTCGGCGACATCCTCAAGCGGGTGCCATCGGCCTATGTGGGCCATACGCGGCTTGCGCCCTTCACCAGCTTCTCATGGAAAATTCGCGGTTTCGATGCGGCGGTCACCCGCAACGGTTTTCGCCAGCTGTATTTCGAGGACGTCGACCAGTCGGCGCTGTCCAATCTCGAGCGCGTGGAAATCATCAAGGGACCGGGCAGTGCGGTGTACGGCGCCGAGGGTCTGGGTGGCACCGTCAATATGGTGACCAAGCGGCCGCAAGCGAAATTCGATGCCAGCGGTCGGTTGTCGGCGGGGCGCCATGACGACTATGGCGCGGCTTTCGATGTCACCGGTGCGTTGACGGCCGATGGCGCCCTGACTGCACGGCTCACCGGCGAAGTCGAGCGCGCCGACAGCTTCGTCGATTTTCAGGACCTGGATCGCGACAACCTGTCGCTCACCACCGCTTGGGATCAGGGCACCGGCGTGCGCGCCTTTGTGCTCGCCGAGTATCAGCAGCGCGACACCCTGCCCAACCCCGGGCTGCCGGTGGTCGGCACGGTGAAAAGCAATGGTGTGGGCCGGGTATCGCGCAGCACTTATCTGGGCGAGCCGGATTTCGATGATCTGGAGACCTGGTCGCCGCTGGTGCAGGCCTGGCTCGAATTCGACCTGGCGCCGAACTGGACGCTGAGCCCGCGTTATCAGTACTTCGCATTCAACGTCAACCAGCAGCAGATGAGCTTGCGCGCGCCGTTGGCCGATGGCATCAATATTTCTCGCGCTGGCCGCTTCAATTTCCATGAGCGGGACAAGACCGATACCTTCCAGTTCGAACTGAAAGGCAAGTTCAGCACCGCCGGACTGCCCCAT
The DNA here is from genome assembly GCA_965232975.1 of uncultured bacterium. Lineage (GTDB taxonomy): Bacteria > Pseudomonadota > Gammaproteobacteria > Pseudomonadales > Porticoccaceae > CBDDRG01. Next base: position 4,430 of record CBDDRG010000169.1, on the reverse strand, counting down.
GAAGTACTGTTTGGCTATGAGTGGGAGCGCCACCGCTGGACCGGCGACTGGTATGACTATGCCGGCCCGCCGGCCATCAATCCACTGAATCCGTTGTACCTGGCCGCGCCGCCGGCCGTTGACGATACCCTGGTGACCTTCAGCGGGCATGGCACCACGCCGAGCTACTACGCCCAGGATCTGATCCACCTGACCGATACGGTGACGGTGCTCGCCGGGGTGCGCCATTCGCAGCCAGATTTCAAGAGTGAGTTCGCCGGCGACAACGCCCGTGGGCCGGTCGACAATCTGACCTCGTGGCAGATTGGCAGCGCCTGGCAGTTCAGCACCGACTGGTCGCTGTTCGCCGGTTACGGCACCGGCTTTTCCACCGAGAGCGTGATCGGCAGTATCGACCGCAATGGCGGCGCCTTCGAGCCCGAGGAAAGTGAACAGTGGGAAGCCGGGTTGAAACGCCAGCGCGGCGCTTCGACACTGACTTTGGCGGTATTCGACATGACTCGGGAAAACGTCGCCACCACAGACCCTGTCGATCCGGATTTCAGCATTCAGGTCGGTGAGCAGCGGGTGCGTGGCGTCGAGCTGGAGTTCACCCAGGAGCTGGCGCGGCGCTGGTTTGTGCAGGGCGGTCTGGCCTACCTCGACAGTGAGGTCACCGACAGTCACGATGGCGACAAGGGCAATCAGCTCGCCAACGTCGCGCCCTGGCAGGCCAATCTGTGGACGCTGTATCGCTTTGACGGCGACCTGACCGGTCTTGAACTCGGCCTCGGCGCCAACTTCGTCGACCAGAGATACGGCACCCTCGACAACAGCTACCAGCTCGATGCCTACACCACGGTCGAAGCCTCGGTCGCCTACCGGCTGACACCGCAGCTGAAAGCAGAAGTGTTCATGCGCAATCTGCTGGATGAAGAGTACTACACCGGCAACAACAATTTTTCGGTCTACCCCGGTGAGCCGCGGGCACTGTATCTGCGCTTGACTGTGCAGCTATGATGATCCGTAACACCCGCTGGGTTTTGGGCTCCGCGCTGGTGGCGATGTTTTGTGTCGCCAGCGCCGGATACTGGCTGGCGCTGCTGGATCCGGCTGCGGTACCAGGAGCTGCGGCGGTGGTTGTAGTTCCGCTGGAACCTCCCGCGGGGGCAGGGGCGCGCCTGCCGCGCTTTGCCGCACTGCCCGGTGGCGCGGTGCTGTCCTGGGTCGAACCGGTCGCCACGGGCGGCCACGTGCTGCGCGTGGCGCGTTATCGCAACGGTCGTTTTGAACCACCCAACGAAGTGGCGCGCGGCACTGACTGGTTCGTCAACTGGGCCGACTTTCCTTCCGTGGTGCCGGTGGCTACCGACGTCTGGGTGGCGCACTGGCTCGCCAAGCACTCGCGCGCCACCCACGTTTACGACTACGGCATTGCGATGGCGATGTCCCGCGACGGTGGTTTCAGTTGGACCCGGCTGCCGGCGCCCCACGCCGATGTCGGCCCCACGGAGCAGGGCTTCGCCGCCATTTCGCCCGCGCCTGCCGGCGCCGATCTGGTCTGGCTCGATGGCCGCGCTGGCGACGAGCGTCACACCTTTGCGCTGCGCACCACTCACATCGATCGGCAGGGCCATTTTGCGGCCGAGACCGTGCTCGACGCCGACATCTGTTCTTGCTGCTGGCCGGCGCTGGCGCGCACCCGCGGTGGCCTCTGGACCGCCTATCGCGGCCGCACGACGGACGAGATACGGGATTTTCAGTTGCGGCAGCGGGTCGATGGCATCTGGTCGGCGCCGGTGCCGCTGGCCGGCGAGGGCTGGCGGATCGCCGGCTGCCCGACCAATGGCGTGAGTCTGGCCGCCCGCGGTGAGCGCCTGGCCGCCGCCTGGTTCACCGCGGCCGACGGCCTGGCACGGGTGCGGGTGGGCTTCATCCGCGACGGTGCCGCCGCGCTCGATGCGGTTTACGACATTGATAGTGCGACGCCTGTTGGGCGGGCGGCGATCGCCTGGCTCGACGCTGACACCGCGGCGGTACTGCACATTGCCGCACCTGCGGCAGGTTCCACGCGCGGCGATTTGCGGCTCACCGAGGTCACCGCGGCCGGCGTCGGGAGGACCACGACCGTTGCCCGGGTTCCCGCCAACCGCGATTCCGGTGTGCCGCAATTGATCGTGGTGGCCGACGGTTTGCTCGCCGCCTGGACCGAGACTGCGCCGGCCTATGGTATCCGCTCCCTACGGATCGTCACTTCACCCTGACGCCTATTCATGCCCTGCGTGGCGGACTGTGTGTGCCAGCGCACAGGTGTAGCGACAACCCGGTGCCGAAATTGTGACCGCGGTTGCCATTGCCGCGCAGGCTGGTGTCGTAGGCCGTGCCGATTCGCTCCGCGTCTTTGCCCGCGCTGACGAAGCCGACGCTGACCGGGTCGTACACATCGTAACCGCGCCAGAACAGCCGCGGCCGCTGAGTCGGTGGCAGCAGCAAAGCGGCCAGATCGGGCACGGAGCCGTTGTGCAGATAGGGCGCGCGTAGCCAGATGCCATGGAGGAACTGGGCGACAAAATCCGGGTTGCATACCTGTCGGCGGATTTTCACGAACATGCCACCACGCATCTGATGGCGGGACTGTTCGAGCATCACGATGCGGACCGATTTGAGATCACCGCCATTTCCTTTGGCCCCGATCGTCGGGACGACATGCGCCGGCGTCTGAGCAAAGCCTTCGGCCGTTTTATCGACGTGCGCGGCAAGAGCGATCGGGAAGTCGCGCTCTTGCTGCGCGAGATGGAAATCGATATCGCCGTCGATCTCAAAGGCTACACCCAGGGCAGCCGCCCGGGAATTCTGGCCCAGCGTCCGGCACCGGTTCAGATCAACTATCTGGGCATGCCGGCCACCATGGGCACGAGCTGCATGGACTACATCATCGCGGACGCCTGGGTCATCCCGCCGGAAGATCACCTGCATTACGCGGAGCGGATCCTGTACCTGCCGGACAGCTATCAGGCAACCGACGACAGCCGCAACATCGATGCTCACGCCCCCTCCCGCGCCGACCTCTCCCTGCCGGAGGAGGATTTCGTCTTTTGCTGCTTCAACAATAACTACAAGATCACGCCGGATCTTTTCACGCTCTGGATGCGGCTGCTGCATCAGGTGTCGGGCAGCGTGCTCTGGCTGCTGGAGGACAACCCGGTCGCGACGCGCAACCTGCGCGCGGAGGCGCGGCGGCGCGGCATCGCGCCGGAACGGCTGGTATTTGCGCCGCGTGTCGCCGCGGGAGCGCATCTCGCCCGCCACCGGTGCGCGGATCTGTGTCTCGACACCCTGCCCTACAACGCGCACACCACGGCGAGCGACGCCCTGTGGGCGGGCTTGCCGGTGTTGACCTGTGCGGGAACAACCTTTGCGGGCCGGGTCGCCGCCAGTCTGCTGAGTGCGGCCGGTCTGCCCGAGCTGATCACCCGGGATCTCGATCACTACGCGGCCCTGGCGCTGGAGCTCGCCCGCAACCCCGCGCGGCTGCGCGACATCCGGGCCCGCCTCGCGCACAACCGCGACACCTGTCCGCTCTTCGCCACGGACCGGTTTCGACGCCACCTGGAATCCGCCTATACCATCCTGTGGGAGCGCGGCCGAAGACAGGAACCGCCGGCGGCTTTCAGTGTGCTTCCGGTCGACCACGCCACGCGACCTGTGGCGACACCCGGTAGCGAAGATCGAGGTTGAACTACCTTGTCGAACTTCGGTCGCTGTCCGGGACAGCGATTGCGATTGGCTCAGCGCCGCCGGGCGCTCACCAGATCGACGATGACCTGCAGGATCGCGGTCGGCGACGGCGGGCAGCCGGGCACGCTCGCATCGACCGGTATCACGTTGGCGACCGCGCCGCAGCTCGCGTAGCTCTCGCCGAAGATGCCGCCGCTGCAGCCGCAGTCGCCAACCGCCACCACCAGCCGCGGCGGCGGCGTGGCCCGATAGGTGCGCAGCAGCGCCTCGCGCATGTTGCAAGTCACCGGGCCGGTCACCAGCAGCAGGTCGGCGTGGCGCGGGCTGGCCACGAAGTGGATGCCGGCGCCCTCGAGGTTGTAGTAGGCGTTGCCGAGCGCGTGGATCTCCAGCTCGCAGCCGTTGCAGGAGCCGGCGTCCACCTGGCGGATGCACAGCGCGCGGCCGAGCAATCTGCGCAGGTCGGCGTGCAGGCGCTGTTCGGGCAGGCGCGCGGCGTCGGCGCTCGGCAGCGGTTCCGTGCGCAGGCCGCTGCGGGCGATGATGCGCAGGATTTTCAGCATGATGGCGCTCCCGCGTTCACAGGTCGTGGCCGCTGTAGGAGAGATTGAACGACTTATTGATCAGCGGAAAGTCCGGCACGATGTTGTCGATGATGGCGTGTTCGAGCACCGGCCAGTTGTGCCACGACGGATCCTGCGGGCGGCAGCGGG
>CBDDRG010000168.1:0-8885 GCA_965232975.1 uncultured bacterium | reverse complement strand
CAGAAGAGAGACAGCAACCACCGCGCTTTCGTCAAAGGCTATCAAATCGGTTTGGATGGCCGCGCTAGCGACCACTGTCCCCATGTGGACGGCACCCCGCTCAGTCGGGAGTGGATCAGGGGCTGGCAGGAAGGCCGCGACGACCAGTGGCAAGGCTATAACACTTCCACCTGCCAGCAGAAGGTGGTTTGCCTTTAGCTCCTCCCCCTTTTACCCCTGGGGCCAACGCCCCTCAGCGAGCCTTTAACAAGGCTCTGGAAGCGGTCAGTGGACGCGATGGCGTCCACCGCTTCCCCCAAAGCGTAGGCCAATGCCGGCTACTCGCACCCAGCTACTCGTACGTAGAAGCGTTCGTTCCACGTCGGAAAGCGCAGCGCCGGCCCGCGGTCATCTAACCCGGGCCTTCCCTCGGGCTACGCCACAGATGCAGATGCAGCCGATCCAGCGCGTCTCGATTCCTCGTGGTTGCGCTTGGCGCCGACCTCGCAAGCTGTCGGCAACTCGGCGAGAACACTGGCCGACCGTTCAAGCACATCAAGCCAGCCGACGACCACGATTATGGGGTACGGAAGGCAGGGAGGGGACAAGGCCCACTTGCCGAGTGGGTGTTGAAGCGGTTCCATAAGCGCGTGAGTGAGTCCTGCAATTCCCACCACAAATTCGCCACAGGAGCCATGCCATGTCCACCGCCAGCAGCCTTCCCTTGTGCGATACCGAACTGGCCCACCTCGATGCCTGGTGGCGCGCCGCGAATTACCTGTCCGTGGGGCAGATTTACCTGCTCGCCAATCCGCTATTGCGCGCGCCCTTGACCCTCGACCATATCAAGCCTCGGCTATTGGGGCATTGGGGCACCACGCCGGGGCTCAATTTCATTTATGCCCATCTCAACCGTGTGATCAAGGCGCGGGATCTCAACATGATTTTCATTGCCGGACCCGGCCACGGCGGTCCGGCACTGGTTGCCAACACCTATCTGGAAGGCAGCTACAGCGAGCTGTACCCCGATGTCACCGAGGATGAAGCGGGCTTGCACCGGCTGTTCCGGCAGTTTTCGTTTCCGGGCGGCATCGGCAGCCATGTCACTCCCGAGGTGCCGGGTCCCAACCACGAGGGCGGCGAGCTCGGCTACTCCCTCCGCCACGCCTTCGGTGCGGTGTTCGACAACCCCGATCTGATTGCCGCCTGCGTGATCGGCGACGGCGAAGCGGAGACCGGGCCCTTGGCGGCGTCCTGGCATTCCAACAAGTTCTTGAACCCGGCGCGGGATGGCGCGGTGCTGCCGATCTTGCACCTGAATGGCTACAAGATCGCGAACCCCGCGGTGCTGGCGCGCATTCCCCGCGCGGAGCTGGAACAATTGCTCATTGGCTACGGTTACCAGCCCCACTTTGTCGCCGGCCACGAGCCGGCGACGATGCACCAGGCGCTGGCGGCAACACTTGACGCGGTACTCGATGACATCGTCGCGATTCAGCGCGCCGCGCGGGAGCAGGGCGAGACCGCGCGCCCGCGCTGGCCGTTGATTGTGCTGATCTCCCCCAAAGGCTGGACCGGCCCCGAGACGGTGGACGGCCGCAAGACCGAAGGCACCTGGCGCTCCCACCAGGTGCCGCTGGCCGATCTGGCCGGCAACCCGGCCCATGTGGAGATATTGCGCACTTGGCTCACCAGCTACCGGCCCGAAGAGCTGTTCGACGCCCAGGGCCGGCTGCGCGACGAGTTGCGCGCGCTGGCGCCGGTGGGTGCGCGCCGCCTGGGCGCCAATCCCCACGCCAATGGCGGATTGCTGCTGAAGAGTCTGCACCTGCCCAACTTCGAGGATTACGCCGCACCCGTGGCGCAGCCGGGCACCCAGATGGCCGAGAGTATCCGCGCCATGGGCGCGCTGCTGCGCGATGTAATGACCTTGAACGGCGACCACCGCAACTTTCGCGTGGTGGGCCCGGACGAAACCGCCTCCAACCGCCTCGGCGCCCTGTTCGAGGTTACCGATCGCGCCTGGATGGCCGCGCATGAGCCGGACGATGACCATCTTGCCGCCGCCGGCCGGGTCATGGAAATCCTCAGCGAGCACACCTGCCAGGGCTGGCTGGAGGGCTATCTACTCACTGGTCGCCACGGCTTTTTCTCGTGCTACGAAGCCTTCATCCACATCGTGGATTCGATGTTCAACCAGCACGCCAAGTGGCTCAAGGTAAGCGCCGAAGTGCCCTGGCGGCGGCCCATCGCCTCCCTTAACTATCTGCTCACCTCTCACGTCTGGCGCCAGGATCACAACGGCTTTTCCCATCAGGATCCCGGCTTTATCGATCACGCCGTCAACAAGAAGGCCGACGTGATCCGCGTCTATCTACCGCCGGATGCCAATACCCTGTTGTGCGTGACCGACCGCTGCCTGCGCTCGCGCAATCTGATCAACATCATCGTCGCCGGCAAGCAGCCCCAGTTGCAATGGCTCGCCATGGATGCCGCCATCAAACATTGCGCCGCCGGCATCGGCATCTGGGAGTGGGCCAGCAACGACCGCGGTGCGGCGCCCGATGTGGTCATGGCCTGCGCCGGCGACGTGCCCACGCTGGAGACGCTGGCGGCGGTCGGCATCCTGCGCGAACACCGCCCCGAGCTGCGCGTGCGGGTGGTCAATGTCGTCGATCTGATGACGTTGCAGCCGCGCGAGGAGCATCCCCACGGCCTGTCCGACCGCGACTTCGACGCCATCTTTACCTGCGCCAAGCCCATCATCTTCGCCTACCACGGCTATCCCTGGCTGATCCACCGCCTCACCTACCGGCGCACCAATCATCCCAATCTGCACGTGCGCGGCTACAAGGAGGAGGGCACGACAACGACTCCCTTCGATATGGCGGTGCGCAACGATCTCGATCGCTTTCATCTGGTGGAAGATGTGGTGGATCGCGTGCTGGGCGCGAGCGGCGATGCGGTCTATCTGAAGCAGTGGTGCCGCGACCGGCTCGGCGAGCACGCCCGCTACATTCGCGAACACGGCCGCGATATGCCGGCCATCGACAACTGGCGCTGGCCCGGCGAGTCCGCCTAGCGGTTCCCAGCGACCTTTGCCTAGGGGTCTGCGGGCGCTGGTGGCGCCACGCCGCGGACGAGCAGGCCGAAGGCCACGACGCTGATGACGGCGGCAATGGCAAAGATGGTTTGGTAGTTAGTGGCGGCAAGCACGTAGCCGAGCGCGATGCTGCCGGCCGACAGCCCCAGGTTGAACGCACCGTTATAGACGGCCATAACCTTGCCTCTTTCAGTCGCCTCTGCGCAGTCGATGGCAACCGCGTTGAATGCCGGATAGTAGATGCCTTGGGCAAGGCCAAGCACGGCGCCTGCCACCAGCAAGCCAAAAACATCCAGCCAGATCAAGGCGAGGGGCGCGATAGCGTAAAGCAGCACAGTCACGCGCACGACCCGCAGCCGGCCGAGGCGGTCGGCGAGATCGCCGAACAGTACGCGCACCAGTACCGCGGCCAAGGCGTAGGTCACCAGGTAGACCGCGACCTTGTCGATCCCCCGCGATAGCGCCCAGGGCTGGTAAAAGGTAAACAGGGTGCCGAATACCCAGCCCATCAGCATCGATACCACCAGGATGCGCGTCATGCCCGGCCGCTTCATTACCTGGAGCATCCCCGCCCGCTGGGGGTTAGCGTTGGTCTGCGGCTGGTCCGGCAGCAGGCGCGTCAGCAGCGCCGCCACCCCTGCCGCGATCGCGGTGGCGGCAAACACCGCGTGCCAGCCAAAATGTGCTGACGTCCATTCGGCAAAGGCGGGGCCGGCCGCATTGGTGGAGATCATCACGGCGCCGAAGATGCCGAGCGCCTGACTCAGGCGGGCGGGCGGCGCAAGGTCGGTGGCGAGCGTGGCGATGGCGACATAGAACAGCGTAAATCCCAGGCCCTGACCGATGCGCAATAGCCAGATCAAGGGGCCGAGGCTATCGACCCACAGGAAGCCCGCGCACGACGCCGCCAGAACCACGCCGCCCACGCCGGCAAACAGTTTGCGCCCGTGGCGGTCGACCCGCCCGCCGACAAAGGGCATAAAGAGCACCGACGACACCCAGAATGCGGCGCTCACCCCGCCGATGGTGACCGAATCGGCCGACAGCTCGGTCGCGAGGTATTTCGGCAGCAAGAAATAAGTCGAAAACGCCAGCCCGAACACCGCGGCAATGATCAGCAACAACGCCAACCGACCGCTGAACAGGGACTGTTCTGGCGTCGCAAAGACAACGTGGCGCTGGGGTGGTGTGGTCATGGCGCACTCAAGAGGTGGTGGAATGCCCTCAGCGGCGGCGAGCTGGATCGGCGGGGGTATTCAGAATGTAAACGTAGTTGTTATCGCTAAGCCGGGCGCGTGCAGTTGACCAGCAGTCGGCGCAGGCCAGCCCTGTACGCGCTGTCGGTGCGCCCAGGACAGCACTTCGCCCGGCAGCGAGCGCGGCGGATTCTGGCACTGATCGACCCGGATTTCACCTGTTGATCCGCACTCTGGTTATTGCTCAGCCCGCGATCAGCGACCACCCGAGTTTGCCGCCAACGCCGAGTAGCATCAGCACCAGAGTCCAGCGTAGCAGCCAGTGAGGCAGGCGCGCAGATAGCATGGCGCCGACCAGAACGGCGGGAATTGAGCCCAGCAGCAGGTTGCCAAGGAGGCGGAGATCCACGTTGCCAATCACGAGATGGCCGATGCCGGCAAAGATCGCGAGCGGAATGGCATGGGCAATATCGGTGGCGATGAGGCGGGGAGGGGTCAACCGCAACGGATAGAGATAGGCGAGAAAGACTGCGCCGAGGGCGCCGGCGCCGATCGAGGTGAGGGTCACCAGTACTCCGAGCATCATGCCAGCGGCTATCGTCAGAGGCGGCTGCCAGGCGCGAAAGCGCTCGCGGTCACTGATCCTGAGCCGGCGGCCGACGCCGTGGAGTTGGCGTTGAAACAGCATGCCGACGGCGGTAAACAGCACCGCTCCGGCAATGGCCGTCTTGAGCAACACCACGGCCGACTCATCCACGGGATACAGTTTCATCCAGGTCAGCGTAGCGGCGGAGGCGGCGAGGCTGCCGAGCCACAAGCGTTTCACCACGAGCCAATCGATCAACTGATGACTGTGGTGAACGCGGGCGGCGACGCTTTTAGTGATGGCGGCGAACCACAGGTCGGTGCCTACCGCAGTGAGCGGCGCTACCCCGAAAACCAACAACAGCAATGGTGTCATCAACGCCCCACCGCCGACACCGGTCAGGCCCACCAGCAGGCCCGTGAGGGCGCCAGCGCCCGTTAACATCCAATCCATCGCGAGCTCCTTGTCAACAAATGCGACCGCGCAAGCGGTGTGTCGTCCGGCGCTGGTTCAAGCTCGACTCGCCGTGCCAAAATCGGCATCCAGTCAGGCGTTCGCGTGCCGGATAGACGTGCAGAGTGGCGTCATGGCGCGTTTAAGCTTGAAATCAGGACCAGGGTTCCGGGCGGGGGCGTCCGGACGGCTGACCGACGCCGGCGGGTGGCAACGAACAACGAAAACCAGGAACAATTTTTTGCTGCGCCCAAGGAGTGGGCGCCCGGCAAGATACCGCGAGACAGCCGCGGTTGACAACGAGAGCGGTAGGGACAGGTCGCCGGTGATATTTTTTGACGCGCCGGTTTTGGCCGGAGCATACTCGCCGCACCCCGGCAGAGGCGAACAGGAAACTCGACTATGGCTAGCCTTGTAGCGCTGTATGACCGCGTCCACCATGGTATTTTTGATCGTCTACAAGGCTTGGATGGCCTGCCCCCCCTGCTGTTACGGCTGTACTTGGCGCCGGTGATGATGGCCGCCGGTCTGCACAAATTCCTCAATTTTGACGATATGGCGAGCTGGTTTGGCGACGCTGAATTTGGCTTGGGTCTGCCCGCGCCGGCGCTGATGGTGTCGCTCGCCGCGGCCAGCGAATTGATCGGCGGATTCGCCTTGCTGATCGGTTTTGCGGTGCGCTGGGTTGCCGTCCCGCTGATGGTGTCCATGGCGGTTGCGATCGGCGCCGTGCATTGGGAGCAAGGCTGGTTTGCGATCGCGCCCTCGGATCCCGCAACGAGCACCGCCAAATTGCTCGCTGACGTCGGCATTCCGGCAGCGCAACGCAGTCTCGACAACAGCGTCGAAGTCGGTAAGCGGCTGGCAGCAGCGAAAGCCCTGCTCAGAGAGCACGGTAACTACGGTTGGCTAACGGAGAAGGGCGGTTTCGTTATCCTCAACAACGGCATTGAGTTTGCGTACACTTATCTGATCATGCTCGTGAGCCTGTTCTTTTCGGGCGGAGGGCGGTTCTTCAGCCTGGATTATTGGCTGGCGCGTATTGTTCGCCGCTGAATTTGTGGCAGCGGCAGCAGATGTCTGCTTGGTGGTGACCCGTCGCGGGTAGCTGTAGCGCGCCATGCGATATACATGCTTGGTGACAATAACCAATCATACTTACTAATAATATCTCCGCTGGATGTGCTGCCGAAAGCAGGGCGTGGTAATACAGACCTGGACGATTCTGGCAGTATATGCAGAGACGCGGCGTTGACGGCATCGATAACGCTGAAATTCACTCACGGAGCTTTCCTCGCGGCGGGCAAATGCGCGCCGCTGAACCCATCAGGAGGTAGTCATGAAACTATTCTTTGCGCCCGGCGCCTGCTCGCTGTCACCCCACATTGCGCTGCGCGAGGCTGGCCTGACCTATGAACTCGACAAGGTCGACCTGAAAACCAAGGCGCTCGCCAGCGGCGGCGATTTCACCGTCGTCAACCCCAAGGGTTATGTGCCGGTGCTGCAACTGGACGACGGCCAGTACCTCACCGAGGGGCCGGCCATCGTGCAATACATCGCCGATCAGAAACCCGAGTCCGGGCTGGCGCCCAAGGCCGGCACCATGGCCCGCTACCGACTGCAGGAGTGGCTGACCTTTATCAATTCCGAGTTGCACAAGGGCTTCAGCGCGCTGTTCAACGCGGCCATGCCCGATGCCGCGAAGGCGCTCGCGCGGGAGGCCCTCGGCCGACGGCTCGACTATGTCGCCCTGCAGTTGCAGGGCAAGCAATTCCTGATGGGCGACCAGTTCACGGTGGCGGATTGCTATCTGTTCACGGTGTTGGGCTGGGGCGGCTTTGTCGGCGTGCCCATCGATACCTGGCCCGTGCTGGTGGACTACTCGGCCCGCGTCAAGGCGCGGCCCTCGGTGCAGGAGGCGCTGGCGGCCGAGCGTGCGACTAAGAAATAAGCGGTTCCGGCGGAACGGCAGACCAGGGTCTCGCGCCCCCTGTTTCGTTTGAGGGTCGGGCGCGCGGCCGGGGCTTATTCCAGATGCTGCGGGTTAAACTGGTCGCGGGGCGGGCGTATGTCGGCCTGCGGTCACCACCTTGAATCCGATCTTTATGCGGCTATGTCCATGGCCGACATCCAACTGAACCGCGGGCCCGCCCGCCTGGGAGAACAGCAATGAGTGGACCTTTGAAAGGTTATAAAGTGATCGAGATGGCGGGCATCGGCCCGGCACCCATGTGCGCGATGATGCTGTCCGATATGGGCGCCGACGTCATTCGCGTCGATCGCACCGAGGACGCTGGGCTCGGTATCGCGATGCCGGCCAAATACAGCTTTCTTAACCGGGGTCGGCGCTCGGTCGCCATCGACCTGAAAAAGAAAGCGGGCATCGACGCGCTGCTGAAGATGATCGATGGCGCCGACGCCATCGTCGAGGGCTTCCGCCCCGGCGTCATGGAGCGCCTGGGCTTGGGGCCCGAGGTCTGCTTCAAGCGCAATCCCAAGCTGGTGTACGGCCGCGTCACCGGCTGGGGTCAGGATGGACCACTGGCGCTGAGCGCGGGTCACGACCTCAATTACATCGCATTGACCGGGGCACTGCATGCCATCGGCCGCGATGCCAACGAACCACCACCGCCACCGCTGAATCTGGTCGGTGACTTCGGCGGCGGGACTATGTACATCCTCACGGGTATCCTCGCCGCGCTGCTGGAGGCGAACAAGTCCGGCCAGGGTCAGGTCGTCGACGCCGGCATGGTGGACGGCGCGCTATCGCTGATGACGGCGACCTACGCGATGTTCGCGTCGGGCGTTCAGAAAGATGTGCGCGGCACCAATATTCTCGATGGGGGCGCGCACTTCTATAACACTTACAAGACCAAGGACGACAAGTACATCTCCATTGGTTCGATCGAGAAGAAGTTCTACGCCGAACTACTGGAGAAGTTGCAGCTCGATCCGGCCAGCCTGCCGCCGCAGATGGATCGCGCCCAATGGCCGGCGATGAGGGAGAAGTTCACCGCGATCTTCCGGAGCAAGACCCGGGACGAGTGGTGCGCGATCATGGAGAACACCGACATCTGTTTCGCGCCGGTACTGAGCCTGACCGAAGCGCACCAGTACCATCACAATCGCGAGCGCAAGGCGTTCGTCGAGTGCGAAGGCCAGTTGCAGCCGGCGCTGGCGCCGCGTTTTCTACGCACGCCGGCCTCGATCAAGGGCCCGGCGCCGACGCCGGGGCAGCACACGGAGGCGGCGATGGCCGACTGGGGTATCAGCGCCGCCGAGCTCGCTGCCCTCAAAGCGGCGGGGGCGATTCGCTGAGTTGCCGCGGTACCGGCTGCGAGCCACAGTATTAATTGCGTCTGTGGATAGCGATCGATAGACCAATTCGCGAGAGATCGCCGTCATCCAGCGGTGGCGGCTTGGCGTATCAACTAACGGGGTCGGCGGCAACGTCGGCCCCGACTCGACTCTGAACAGATCTGGCATGCGCGCGGGTTGAGTGAAGAAAGTCGTGGCGACATAAGGTTGTCGATAGGGACGTCGCCGTTTCGGGCGTCGCCAGTACCTT
>CBDDRG010000167.1:0-3387 GCA_965232975.1 uncultured bacterium | reverse complement strand
GTTTACCAGTGCCGAAAACAAGTTCATGGCGCTGGCGGCCCATGACGCCCTGGTCGATCTGCACGGCCGCTTGCGCCTGCTCGCCACGGCCCTGTTCAAGATCGCCAACGACCTCCGCCTGCTCGGCAGCGGCCCCCGCTGCGGCCTGGGAGAGCTTCAGCTACCGGCGAACGAGCCCGGCAGTTCCATCATGCCGGGCAAGGTCAATCCTACCCAGGCGGAGGCCCTGACCATGGTCGCGGTGCAAGTGATGGGCAACGACGCCGCCGTCGGCTTTGCCGGCAGTCAGGGCCACCTCGAGCTGAATGTTTACAAGCCTCTGATTATCCATAACATGCTGGAGTCGATCCGCCTGCTGGCCGACGCCATGAACAGCTTTACCGACCACTGCGTGGTGGGAATCATCGCCGACCGGGCACAGTTGGACACCCATCTGCAACGTTCACTGATGCTGGTGACGGCCCTCAATCCGCTCATCGGCTACGACCGCGCGGCCACCATCGCCAAAATGGCCTGGCAAGAGGGAATCACCTTGAAGGAAGCCGCGGTGAAGACCGGATTTCTGTCCGCGGATGACTTCGACCGCCACGTAGATCCGCGGCAGATGCTCGGTCACAACCCGGATGCCGGGTGAACCGGCAGTATCTCCGGCGCGCCCCAACGCCGCGGAAAGCGCTGACTCGACCGGGGCTCGCTGCTGTAATGTAATGAATAGTTGGCACCGAGCGCGCGCAGCTCGTCGCTATACCCCGGCGCGAGATAGGGCCAGGACCGCGATCACCTGAAGAACGGCTGATGACCTTCTACGACTTCCTACGACTTCGTCGCATCATCGCGTCGAACAGCGATCTGCTCAGAACCCCGTCGCCACCTCGGGCATGAAATCGGCGGCTGGCGGCGTTCGCGGGTCTGTTGGGAAGTGGCGGTGAGGGAGGGATTCGAACCCTCGATACGTTGCCGTATACACACTTTCCAGGCGTGCTCCTTCAGCCGCTCGGACACCTGACCGTGATTCTGAACGAGGTAAAAAATGGCCGGGTACGGCCCTCGCGAAGGGCGCCAACTCTACACAACAAGCCCTGCCAACACAATTCAGCGCGTGCGCGCGTCGCGTTTGCCGCTGGTGACCAGACACCGGCCGCAAAGCCGACTTGTCGGCAGGGGAAGACCTGGTGCACCATCAAACAAAGCCGGCGCGGCCGCTCCAAACCAGCCGATTCGATAATTGATAACAGTCACCGCGAGGTCGCCATGAACACCGCCATCAAACCCTTTCGCATCGCCATCCCCGACGCTGTTCTCACTGACCTGAAGCAGCGACTCGTCAATACTCGTTGGCCGGAAAAGGAAACGCCGGACGACTGGTCGCAGGGTGTCCCCCTCGCCTATGTGCAGCAGGTCTGCGGCTATTGGCGAAGCCAGTACGACTGGCGCGCGCGGGAGGTGCTCCTCAACCGTTTCGACCAATTCACCACCGAATTTGACGGGCTCGATATCCATTTCATCCACGTCCGCTCGCCCCATAGCCAGGCGCGACCACTGCTGATAACCCACGGCTGGCCGGGTTCGATCGTCGAATTCCAGCAGGTGATCGGCCCGCTGACCGATCCGGTCGCCCACGGCGGCGATGCCGCCGATGCGTTTCACGTCGTCTGCCCCAGCCTTCCCGGTTACGGCTTCTCCGGCAAGCCCACCAAGCCCGGGTGGAACATCGACAAGATCGCGGGCGTCTGGAACGACCTGATGGTGCGCCTCGGCTATCCGCGCTACTTCGCGCAGGGCGGCGACTGGGGCGCGGCGGTCACTGCGGCCATCGGCATGCAGAATCTGGGCAACTGCGAGGCCATCCACCTCAACATGGTCATCGTCGAACCCGATCCGGCGACCTTCGCCAGCCTGACGCCGCTTGAACAGAGCGCGCTCGCCGGCATGCAGCACTACAAGGACCATGATTCAGGCTACTCCAAACAGCAGAGCACGCGCCCGCAGACGCTCGGCTATGCGCTGGTGGATTCGCCGAGCGGACAGGCCGCCTGGATTCTGGAGAAATTCTGGGCCTGGACCGACTGCGACGGTCACCCCGAGAACGCGCTGAACCGGGATGCCATGCTCGACAACATCATGCTGTACTGGTGCACGGCGGCAGCGGCATCCTCGGCGCGGCTGTACTGGGAGAGCTTCCACAGCATTTCACGCGACGAAATCCTGGTGCCCACGGGTTGCAGCATCTACCCCCGTGAAATTTTCCGCGCCTCGCGGCGCTGGGCCGAGCGCCGCTTCAAGAATCTGATCCACTGGCATGAACTGGCCAAGGGCGGGCATTTCGCCGCGTTCGAGCAGCCGGCATCGTTTATCGAGGAGGTGCGCGGCTGTTTCCGCGCGCTGCGCTAACCGGGACGCGACCCGGCTGGGCGGCGGCGAGCTGCGGCACCGGTCGGGGCGTCGACATTCGCCCAAATTCACTGGCTGCCGCGCGCCCCTGCAAGCTGAACCGGCGCGGGCTCGGCGCCGAAAATCACAGGTGCTGGATACGCTCGATCTCGTACTCGACATCGCCCGCCGGAGTCTTGACCACGACCACATCGCCGAGTGCCTTGCCAATCAGTGCGCGCGCGATGGGGGACTGGTAGGAAATCTTGCTTTCGCGGGCGTCGGCTTCGTCGTCGCCGACGATCTGATAGGTCATCGCCTTGTCGGTATCGACATGAACGATGGTCACGGTCGCGCCGAAGATGACCTTGCCGGCGACCGGAATCCTGGTGACGTCGATGACCTGGACCTGGCTCAGCTTGCTTTCGATCTCCTGGATACGACCCTCGGCAAAGCTCTGCTGATCGCGGGCGGCATGGTATTCGGCGTTTTCCTTCAGATCGCCGTGCGCGCGCGCCTCGGCGATGGCCTGGATGATCCGCGGCCGCTCAACTTTTTTGAGGTGATCCAGCTCGGCGCGCAGGCGCGCTTCGCCGGTGATGGTCATGGGGATCTTGTTCATTCACAGATTCCTCGCTGCAAGTCCTGCAGGCTGCGCACACGCAGGTCGCCACCGAATTTTAACGCCATGCAGACGGCATTGCCGCCGGCGAGGGTGGTCGTGTAGTAGACGCCATTGGCCTCGGCACTGGAGCGGATGGTAGATGAATCGGCAATCGCCTGGCGACCCTCGGTGGTGTTGACGATAAGGTCAATTTTCTTGTTCTTGATCATGTCGACAATATGGGGTCGCCCCTGCTTGACTTTATTGACCAGCTCCACCGCGAGCCCCGCCTCCTGGATCAGGCGGGCGGTGCCACGGGTGGCGACCAGTTTGAAGCCGAGATCGAGCAGCTGGCGGGCGACCTCGACCGCACTTTTCTTGTCCGGCTCGCGCACGCTCATGAACACGGTGCC
>CBDDRG010000166.1:0-5156 GCA_965232975.1 uncultured bacterium | reverse complement strand
GGAGATCAGCTGCTTAAGCAACTCCCGGGGAATCTCCATCGCAGGCGGCACCGCCGCTACGGCTGACTTCTTCTTGCGTGGCATACAATCTCCTTTGGTTCGTCATCGTATGCCTCGCACACAAAATTTCTGACAGGCTCCTTCCCGATTTTGCGACAGGTCGTCCTGTCAATCAGTGAGGCGACCCTGGCCGTCCAGGGTGCGGGCTCGGCGCCCGGATACGTTATGCCCAGCTTACTATTGAGATCCAACATTCTACTGCACGCATGATCAATCGAGTCTGACCCTATTGATCCCTATTGATCCTATTGATCCACACTATTGCTCCCTTGACCCTATCGCTCCTCTATTGCTCGCTCAGGTGCACGAAATTCCGAATTTACACAATATTTCGAACACCCTTTCTAACACCGCCTTATAAGACATTGCTACAGCGCCAAAAAAAACAGCAGCAAGGACCTGGCGTCCTATTCCGCGAATGACAAAAAAACCAAAAAATCCTGCGAACATTCCTAACATAGGGCCTAAGGATATACCAAAAATTAAACCGGGCACTCCTCCTAAATTGAATCCTGTTATTGCGCCTGCAATACCACACAAAATCGCTCCTATTATTACGAACGCCTCAGTTATTTCGTCTTCGGCGTGAGAATTGCACCCCTCGGGATCGGTAAAACACATGATGTATTCTTTGATCGGTCTTTTCATTTAAGCGGTTTCCCTATCGTCAACGGGGTCAGACTCTCATGGCGCTACCTTGAATCAAAGGGGTCATGAATCAAAGTTAATCAAAGGGGTCAGACTCGTGAATCAAAGGGGTCAGACTCGGAATCCAAATCAAAGGGGTCAAATCAAAGGGGTCAGACTCGATTGATTTCCTATCAATTTCAGTAGTGGAAGTGCAATTGAACAATCTGGAGTGCATCGCCCTCCACGCGATACACCATGCGATGCTCATCTGTTATGCGGCGTGACCAAAGGCCTGACAGCGCATGTTTCAGGGGCTCCGGCTTGGCTATGCCAGCAAAGGGTTCGCGCTGCGTTTCGCGGATCAGCTTGTTTATCCGCTCAATCATGCGCTTGTCTTGCTTTTGCCAATACAGGTAGTCTTCCCATGCCGCGTCAGCGAAGATCAATTTCACTCAGTCAGCTTCCGTTGAACACCTTTGCCAGCGTTCAGTTGTGCGACGGCCGCAAGCACGCGCTGCGCGTTGGCGGGCGTCCGCAGCAGATAGGCGGTTTCCTCCAGCGCTTTGAAATCTTCGAGCGACAGCATCACGACGGACTGCTCTCCGTTTCGGGTAATGATCAAGGTTTCGTGGTCGTTGCAAACGCGATCCATGGTGCGGGCGAGGTTTGCGCGAACGGCGGTGTAGGTAATCGCATCCATAGCATATCTCCGATATATGTACGTAATAATGTACATATTCGACCGCTACTTGTCTACTGGCTTGGTCGCGAGTTCGCCGCGGCTATGTGTTGTGTCCTGGCTGCTTACTGGGCTTTCGATCAAAGAGCTCAGGGTTTGATGCGCCCAGAGCGGTCGCCAGATGGCCCTGCGTCGCAGGCTGGGCGGGCAACCCGAAAGGACGCATACGCCAGGTGCAGAAAGCTGCGCCGGTCGTCGAGCGTCGCCACTTCGAGCATCACACGATGGCGGCCGGTTCCAATGTCAGCACAGATAGTCGAGGGCGGCCGCCCTGGTATCTGAACTCCAGTAGAAGGGCCAGGGGCAACGACCGCTCGCGCTTGCGCCGAGTCACCGGGCGGCGCCAACAGCGCGCTCAGCAACACCGCCCGCAGCGGTCGCGCGCCGCCGGCAACTGGGATGGATGCCAAGGCGCGCGCGGGTCACAGCCAGTATTCCCACAGGTGCGCGACCACCTCTTTGATGCGATCGGCGAGGGGACGGCGACGCCATTGATCGAGTTTGATCGGTCGCGATTTGGCGATGTCAGCGAGAAACGCCGCTCGCATGCGGTCGCCGAAGTTGCCGCCGAGCACGACAGCGTTGACCTCGTGATTGTGCAAAAAGCTGCGCCAGTCGAGGTTGGTCGAGCCGACTGTGGACCACACCCCGTCGATCACCGCGGTCTTCACGTGGAAGAGTGCGTCGCCGCGCTCGTATAGCTTGACACCGGCTCGCAAAAGCTCGGTGTAGTGCGCGCGACCGGCGTGAAACACCAGCCAGGAATCGGTGCTGCCGGGCACCACCACGCGCACATCCACCCCGCGTGCGACCGCGGCCTTCAGCGCCGCCTTCAGCTGTGGATCTGGCACGAAATAGGCGTTGCTTAGCCAGATCTCGGTCTGCGCGCTGCGCAGCGCCGAGATAAGTGTGGCGTAGATCAAGCTGCAAGGCTCGTCGGGGGAGCTACCGATAGCGCGTACCACTTCGCTGCCGACCACCGCGAGTGGCGGAAAATAAACGCGCTCGGCGAGGGGTTCGCCTTTCTGCTTGTTCCACGCCTCGATAAACAGCTTTTGCAACTCCGCGACCACCGGCCCTTCCAGCTGCAGATCGGTGTCGCGCCAGGGCAGTTTCCCGGTGGGCGGCGCGCGCAGGCCCGGACCGGAGCCACTGGAATAGACGCCGCTGATATTGATGCCACCGAGAAACGCGATGCGCCCATCGACGACCAGCAGCTTGCGGTGGTCGCGCTGGTTGACGGCCCAGCCGGTCTTTGCGGCCAAGGGGTTGACCGGGTTGAATTCGACCAGCTTGATGCCGGCTGCGGCGAGCTGGGCGAAGAACGCCGCAGGTGTGTCGAGCGTGCCGACGCTGTCGTACATCAGATTGACCTGAACACCTTCCCGCTGCTTGGCGATCAGTGCGGCAGCGAAGCGCTGGCCGATTTCGTCGTCATCGAGGATGTACGTCTCCATGTTGATGTGGTCGCGCGCGGCGTTGATCGCGGCGAACATCGCCGCATAGGTGGTCGGGCCGTCCTGGAGCAACAGAACCTTGTTGCCGGCGGTCAGCGGACTGCCGTTGATAGCCTCCTCTATGGCCAGATGGGCGGCGAGCATATCCGCAGGGACGTCGCTTGTCCCGAGCCGGTCGACGATAGCCTTGCTGTGTTCGGTGGACAGCGGGCCGTGCGGGCCACTGTCCGGAACCGGCCTCGCCGATCTAGGTGCCATGTCCGGCGCTATCCGCGGCAGTGAACCGCACGCGGCGAGCAGCGCCAGGCACAGCGCGGCGCCAAGTGCCACCAGCGCGCGAACATCCAGTGGATCCATTCGGCATCGTTGCTTGCATGTCGAGTATGGCGGAGTGTTGAGGCGGGTCGGCCGGGTGGCGAGCCGCGCTGCATTCTGGTGCGGCACGCGCGCCGCAAGAAAAAATCCTCGCCCAACTCCGGAATGCGGAGTGCGCGGGGATCCTGAGCGCCGCTCAGTGGCATCAGCGCGTGATATGGGTGAGGCCCGTGGCGTCCACGCTCTTGACGCCGCGCACGTTCTCCGCGAGCTCGATGGCGAGCGCCTGTTCGCTGCCGCTATCTACTGCGCCGGCCAGCCTGACCATGCCGTCGTTGGTGTCAACGGTGATGTCGGAGCCGTCAACATTGCTCGAATACATCAGCGTCGACTTCACTTTGGTGGTGATCCAGGCATCGGAGATATCCTTGCCCACCGCCGTGGCGGAACTCCTGGCCGTTGCCGCCACGCTCGGCTTTGCATCCGCCTTGACGACCATTTGGTTGTTCACCGCCACCACGCCGCGAGTATTCAGCGCCAGCCGTTCGGCCACATCCTTGCCGGCCTGGGTGCCCGTCGTCCCTTTCAGCGTCACCTTGCCCAGGGTCGTGTTGACCTCGGTGCTCAGGCCCTCGGTGTGCTTATTCCACAATAATTTCGATTTGATGGCGGCGGTAATGGTGGCGTCGTCAACGACTTCGCCATAACTGCGATCGGCGGCCTGCGGATCGGCGGCGCGCTCCTGGGGGGCGTAATCAGGTTTCACCAGGATCTGGTTATCGACCTCGGTGACGCCCTTGACACCGAGGGCGATCTCGTTGGCCAGATCCTTGTTGACGTTATCCTCAACCGTACCGGTCAGCGTGGCCTTGCCGTTGTCGACGGACACCTTGAGATCGCCGGCACGCAGATAGGGGCTCAGCGCATAGGTAGTCCAGATCTGGGTTTCCTGGCGGGCCTCGGTGACATCCTGGGACACCGTGTCGGCAATGACGGTACCGCTGGCAGTTGCTACCGCCAGCGCAATGCCGGCAGCGAGGGTTAGGCGGCGAAATTGTGTGGACATGCTTTTGCTCCAATCGGTTGACAGGCCGAGGTGGCTTGCGGGCAGCTGGTTTTTTGCGACCGATCAGGTCAGCGCTTGATGCGCGAGACCTTGGTGCCTTCGATACTGAGACTGGCCATCAAGCCCTGTTGATTGAACACGAAGGCATAGGCATCGTCTTTCAGCGTCGACGTCGAAATATTCTTGGCCACGCCCTCGTTGACGACCACCACCGTCGGCCCCACGCCAAGCTCCCAGCCTTCCGACTTGTCGAGATAGCGAATCGCGTTGTCGGTCATCAGAAATATCGCGTAGCCATAGGATTGGGCGCCGGCCTGCAGCCCCCAGGATGCCGATACCGAATTGTAGTAACCGGAAGGGGCGGAGCCCTTGAACAGGACGCCTTCGCCATAGGCGCCACCAAAGATCAGCCCAGCCTTGACGATGCTCGGAAACACCAGAACCGCTTTCGCATTTTTGGCGACTTCCTGCGCAACGGGATTGGTCTTGTACAGCCTCTCCAATGCTTGGTGGCCCTCGGTGTGCAATTCCTCCGCGGTGGAGGCCGCGCTGGCAGCTCCGCTGAACAAGCCGGCGCAAATGAGCGCCGCCGTTGCGAAAAATGCAGTAAAAACGCGATAGCAGGGTTTGTTTGTATTCATCATGTTCTCCATCAATTGAAGTGGCGATAACGTGGGCGAGTGCCCAAATATGACCGCATCGGCGAACAATGGTTTCAAGATTTTGTTTGATGGTTATCAGGCCAAGTGTAAGCGATCCACGAAGCACATCTTGCCACCCACTCCCCCATGTGGGATAGCCATCAGCGCAAGAAGTTGATCAGCGCGCGGGGGCGCTAATGAGCTCGTTGATGGCCAGATTCCAGGGCAGCAGCGCTTCGATGTCCTCG
>CBDDRG010000165.1:0-24735 GCA_965232975.1 uncultured bacterium | reverse complement strand
GCCCGGCGCTGGCGACGCAATGCTGACTTTCTCCAACAACGACCGCACATCCTCGACGGTGAGTCCCGGCGATCTGGGTATTCGACTGATATTTTACATGGACGTGTAGGGCGGCGGCTCCAGCACCGAGGCGCTGGTGGGCATCGCCATCGGCGTCATCGAGGCCGGCATGTGCAAGACCGTCGCGATCTTCCGCGCCATGAACGGCTATTCGCAGGTGCGCATCGGCGGTACCGGCGGCGCCGGCGAACGCGCGCCGCTGAGCAGCGCCGGCCTGTTTGGCCGCGCCTACGGACTGATGAGCGCCGGGCAGCTGTTCAGCCAGTCGTTCATGCGCCACATGTATGACTACGGCACCACCCCGGAACAGGTCGCGATGGTCAAGGTGATCCACAGCGAGCACGCCTCCAACAACCCCAAAGCCTATTACAAACAGCGGGTGACGGTGGCGGACGTGCTGAACAGCCGCCTGATCGTGAAGCCGCTCCACCTGCTGGATTGCTGTGTCGAGACCGACAACGGCACCTGCATCATCGTCACCAGCATCGACCGGGCGCGCGACTGCCGGGCGCGGCCGGCGGTGATTCAGGCGGTGGTCGGGCGCTGCAGCAAGCCGCGCACCGACATGCACTATCAACACGGGCCGATTGCCACCACTGCCGGTTTCTACGGCAAGGACATCCTGTGGCCGAATGCGGGGGTGGGGCCGGAGGACATCGACATCACCGGCTCGTACGATGCCTTCACCTTCACCACGCTGCTGCAACTGGAGGATTACGGCTTCTGCAAAAAGGGCGAGGGTGGCGACTACGTCAGCAACGGCACCATGCGCCTGGGCGGCAAACGCCCCAACAACACCAGCGGCGGCCATTTGTGCGAGGGCTACACCCACGGCCTGAACATGGTCATCGAAAACACGCGGCAACTGCGCGGCGAAATCGACGATAGCTGTCCGCTGGGGCCGGATGGCAAACGCCTGCACACCTATGACTATCGCGAAGGCGGCTGCCGCCAGGTCAGAGACCCGGAACTGACCGCGAACCTGGGCTGGGCCGGGCCACAGACGGGCTCGGCCATGGTCATGGCGCGCGGTTGATGGGCCGCGACGGCTGGATCAGAAAGCGATAACAGGAGGAGCGTGGCGATGGCGACCACCGGCGAGTATCTCGGCATGCCGATCCGCATCGGCGATGTGGATCAAGAGCATCAGGAATTTTTCCGCCACTGCGCGGCCCACCAACTGCACCTGCAAAAATGCGCTGACTGCGATCTGCTGCGCTACCCACCCACCACCGCGTGTCCCTGGTGCGCGAGCCCGGAGGCGAGCTGGACGCCGGTCGAGGGCCGGGGCACGCTGCATTCCTACGGCGAAGTGCACCACGCCATTCAGCCGGCCTTTCGCGGCCACACGCCCTATATGCTGGTACTGGTGGAGCTGGATACCCAGAGCGGCCAACCGACCGTGCACGAGGCGCTGCGCATCACCGGCAATCTGGCCTCGGCCGATGGCGAGCTCGCGCCACCTGATTTGGTGAACCGGGTTGGCATTGGCAGCCGGTTGCGCATCGTGTTCAAGGCTGCCGGCAACGACATCGCCTTACCGCTGTGGACGCTGGACGAAAGTGCGGAGCAGCCGGCAATCCCCTGGCGTTATCCGGAGCCTTGAATCCCCCTACCCCACCAAATTGATCGGCTGTCCCCGCCGCCAGGCCTGGATATTGGCCACCACGCCAGCGAGCAGGCGCTGCCGGCATTCGCGGCTGACCCAGGCGCTGTGGGGCGTGATCAGCAGGTTGGGAATGGCGGGATCGAGCAGGGGGTGATCCGGCGCGGGCGGTTCGCTGCTCAGCACGTCGAGCGCGGCGCCGCCCAAATGCCCGCCGACCAAAGCCTGCTTCAGCGCCAGTTCGTCGATGAGCCCGCCGCGCGCGGTATTGATCAGCACCGCGCCGGGTTTCATCGCGCGCAGAAAATCAGCGTCAACCAGATTTGCGGTCGCGGTATCCAGCGGACAGTGCAGCGAAATCACGTCGCTCAGCGCACACAGGTGGCCCAGGGGCACGCGCCCCGGTTCCGACCCCACACCCGGCCGCGTGCTGGCGGCCACCAGCACGCGCATGCCGAACGCCTCCGCCAGACGCGCCACCTCGCGACCCAGCGCGCCGTGGCCGATGATGCCGAGCGTCCTGCCGGCGAGTTCCATGACCGGGCGGTGCATCAGACAGAAATTGTTGGCGCGCGCCCAGTCGCCCGCGCGCACGTCGGCCGCGTATTCATGCCAGCGCGTCGCGAGTGCCAGCAGCAACGCGAACACATGCTGGCCGACGCCCGGCGTGGCGTAGCCGCGCACATTGCAAACCAGGATGTTGCGCGCACGCGCGGCGGCGAGATCGATATTGTCGACGCCGGTGGCGGACACACAGATCAGCTTGAGGTCAGGCGCGGCCGCCATCGCCGCGGCGTCGATGGCCACCTTGTTGGTTACCACCACCGCGCAGCCGGCCAACCGTTCCGCGAGTTCGGCAGGCGCCGTGGCGCCGTGCCAGCGCCATTCGTCGAGGCTGGCCGTCAACGCGCTGAAGTCGAGGTCAGCCGGGTGCAGGCTGTCGAGATCGAGCGCTACGCCGCGCATCGGGACTTCACCACCTTCCGCCGCTCTGTGCCGCGCGGCGAAAGATCAAACGCCCTTGAACACCGGCGGCCGCTTTGCCAGCGCGGCGTCGATGGCTTCGAGATGATCGGCGGTGTTCTGCAACGTCGCCTGCATGCCGGCGGCCATTTCGAGCGCGGCGGACAGCGGCATGTGCTGGGATTCGAGCAGTAGTTTCTTGGCGTAGCGCACGCCCATCGGCGGGTGGGCGACGATGCGGCCGGCCATCGCCAGCGCGGCGTCGAGCAGTTGTTCCGGCGCGACGACCGCGGACACCATGCCCCAGCGCTCGGCTTTGTGCGCATCGATCAGGTCGCAGGTGTAGCTCATCTCGCAGGCGCGCGACAGGCCGATCACACGGGGCAGGAACCAGGCGCCGCCGTCACCGGGAATCAGGCCGACGCGCATGAAGCTCTCGGCGAACACAGCCTTTTCGGACGCGATGCGAATGTCGCACATCATGGTCAGATCGCAGCCGGCGCCGATGGCATGGCCATTGACGGCGCAGATCACCGGCACCGTGAGCCGGGCCATGGTGCGCGGAATCTGCTGGATGCAGTCGAGGTACCAGTTGCGGATCTCGTGCACGCTGAGTTTTTTGTCCTGCGTCATCGCGCGGATTTCCTTCAGGTTGCCGCCCGACGAAAAGCTCGGGCCGGCGCCGGTCAGGATCACGCAGCTGATGCCGGTGTCGGCCTCGGCCCGGTTCAACTGGGCGATCAGTACCGGCACCAGGTCATCGGACAGCGCATTGCGGGTGTCGGGCCGGTTCAGCGTGATGATGGCGATGCGGCCCTGCTGCTGGTAGAGCACGGGTTCGGTCATGATCGATCCTCGGTTTAAGGTTCCGTTATTGCTTGTCTCGCTCGAATGCGAGGGTCGCATGACGGGGTTGCCGGACATTGCCAGGCGGGACCGTCGGCCGCAGGGATGCGGCCGTCGAGCGCACAGGGATGTGTTCACAGCGTGTCCCGTCTGGCGATGTCCGGCAACTCAGGGCTGCATTAGCGACGGTCGCCACAGCCTCTATCGAGTTGTTAGTTGCGCGAAGCGTGCCGCCGTAGGACCTCCCGCGCCCGCGCCACCACCGGCGCGTCGATCATCTTGCCCTTGTAGGCGGCGGCGCCGCGGCCCTCGGCAAGCGCCTGCTCGTAGGCTTCCACCAACCCGCGGGCGTGGGCGACCTCGTCGGCGCTGGGCACGAACTCCTCGTTCATGATGCCGATCTGGCTGGGGTGAATGCCGAGCGCGCCGACATAGCCGAGCGCGCGCGCCTCGCGGATGCGCTCGCGAAACAGGTCGAGATCGGAATAGTCGGCGATGGAACCGACAAAACCCAGCGGCAATATGCCGGCGCGGCGGGCCGCGAACACCACCTGCTGGCTCGGTGCAAACAGGCCCGCATGGGTGGGCTGCATGCCGATCTCGGCGGAAAAATCCTCGGCGCCGAGGAACAGGCCGATATTGCGCGCTGACGCCGACGCGATCTGCTGGATATTGGCGAGGGCGTCGAGCCCTTCGATAAAGGGCAGCAGCCGGGTGTGGCCGGGGGTTAGCCCCTTGTCGATCTCGATCTCGTCGATGATCTCGGCGATGAACGCGATGTGATCGCCGCTCGCGACCTTGGGCACCGCGATGGTGTGAACCTCGGCGCACACGCAAGCCTCCAGATCGCGCACCGCGAGCCGCCAGGGCCGGTTGATGCGCACCAGCACATCGAGGCCCTGGGCCGCGACCGTCGCCGCCGCGCGCGCAACGCCGTCGCGGGCGCCGGCCTTTTCAGCCAGCGGCACGCTGTCCTCCAAGTCCAGAATGATGGCGTCGGCGCCGCGGGTGTGGGCCTTGGCGACAAATTTTTCGACGTGCGCCGGCACGAACAGCGCCGAGCGCCACGCCGGCAGTTGCCTGGTTGCCGTCATCAGCCGTTCCTCAAGGTTGCGGTCGCCTGCATGGTCACCGCGCCGCTGTGATCCAGCGCCCACAGGCTGAACCCGGTCGCGGTGCGGCAGCCCTGCACGCGAAAGGCATTGCCGTCGATGAGCGGACGGACCGCGCGGTAGTCGTAGTGGGCAATGGCGGCATCCGGCGCCTGCGCGCGCACCAGATCCAGCAACAGCGTCGCGCTCAGCGGCCCGTGCACGACGAGGCCGGTATAGCCCTCCTCGCCCATCGCATAGTCGCGGTCGTAGTGGATGCGGTGGCCGTTGAAGGTCAGCGCGGAGAAGCGGAACAGCAGTACCGGATCGGGCACCAGTTCGCGCTCGAATTCGGCTGCGGCGGGCGCCGCGACGGGTTTGGGCGCGGGCGCGTTGGGGTCTGGATCGTCGCGGTAGACCAGGTTCTGCGCCTCGCGAATCACCGCTTGGCCGCCGACGGCGATCTCGTGCTCAACGGTGACGAACACCAGATCGCCAGTGCCGCCGCGCTTGTGGGCGACGCTTTTGACGGTGCTGGTGCGGGTGGCCTCCGCGCCGATGCGCAGCGGCGCCAGAAATTCCACGGTACCCGACGCCCACATGCGCCGCGGCAGCGGCACCGGCGGCAGGAAGCCGCCGCGCTCGGGGTGGCCGTCGCGGCCGATCTTCGACTGCGGCGCCGGCGCCAGAAAATACAGCCAGTGCCAGGGCTTGGGCAGCTCGGCACCCGGCGCTGGCGCGTCGGCCCAGTCCAGCGTCGCCGCCATCGCGCGCGCCTTGGCGGCGTCGATGATGTCGCTGGCCGACTCCTGCCGGCCCTGCCACTGGCGCAGGTGGTCGATATCGATTGCGGTCATGCGTGCATGCTCAAAAAGAGGGGGCTCAGAAGGATTTCGGCAGGCCCAGCTCGTGGGTCGCGACATGGGACAGAATCAGGTTGGTGGAGATCGGCGCGGTCTGGTACAGCCGGGTCTCGCGGAATTTGCGCTCGATGTCGTATTCCTGCGCGTAGCCGAAGCCGCCGTGTACCTGCAGGCAGGTATCGGCCGCATGCCAGGCCGCTTCCGAGCCCAGCAGCTTGCTCATGTTGGCCTCGGCGCCGCAGGGCTCGCCGGCGTCGAACAGAGCGGCGGCATGGTAGACCATCAGCGCCGCGGCCTCGGTTTCGACATGGGCGCGCGCGATCGGAAACTGCACGCCCTGATTCACGCCGATGGGGCGGCCGAACACCTGGCGCTCGCGGGCGTAGGCGCTGGCGCGCTCGATGAAGAAGCGCGCGTCGCCGATGCATTCGGACGCGATCAGGATGCGCTCCGCGTTCATGCCGTCGAGGATGTACTTGAAGCCTTTGCCTTCGTCGCCGATGCGGTTGACCGCCGGCACCCGCAGGTTGTCGAAGAACAGCTCCGTCGTGGAGTGGTTGATCATGGTCTTGATCGGCTTGATGGTGAGGCCGTTGCCGACCGCGTCGCGCATGTCGACGATGAATACCGACATGCCGTCGGACGCCTTCTTGACCTCTTCGTAGGGCGTGGTGCGCACCAGCAGTACCATCAGGTCGGAGTGCTCGGTGCGGGAGATGAACACCTTCTGGCCGTTGATGACGTAGTCGTCGCCGTCGCGCACCGCGCGGGTGCGGATGCGGGTGGTGTCGGTGCCGCTGGTGGGCTCGGTGACGCCGAACGCCTGCAGGCGCAGCGAACCCTCGGCGATGCCGGTCAGGTAGCGCTGTTTCTGGGCGTCATTGCCGTGCTTCAGCAAGGTGCCCATGGTGTACATCTGGGCGTGGCAGGCGCTGCCGTTGCAGCCGCTGCGCTGGATTTCCTCCAGCACCGCGCAACCGGCGGCGATGGGCAGACCGGCGCCGCCGTACTCCTCCGGGATCAGCACCGACAGAAAGCCGGCCTCGGTCAGCGCCTTGACGAATGCGGTGGGATAGGTGCGGCTGTCGTCGAGCGCACGCCAGTATTCGCCGGGAAATTGACTGCACAGCTTGGCGACGGCATCGCGGATTTCGGGGTAATTTCTACTGGCTTTGCTCATGGCGGGGAAGCTTTTGACCTCGACATCAGTTGGCGCGAATAGTTGGCGGGAAATCGACGCAGTCGCTCGACCGCGAGCGCTCCAGGTTGGGAAAGTGCCGACGTTGATAGCCAGGTTGGGCAGCAATCGGACCAAAGGACGAATTGGTGGCCTGTGGTCGCGGAGCTGGGTGGCATTCTACATTCGAAGAGCGCGGGACAGGGCGTTAGCTTCTGTCACCTTAAGCTTGCGTTCTTCATGCGCCGCCTGCCACGGACACCGGCAGTGGCCTGGGCTCGTTGCGGGCGCGCCACCTGCCCCCACAAATCATATTCATCGGCGTGTTCGATTTCGACCTTTACCAAATCACCCGGCTTCAGGTTGCGCTCACCATCGATGTAGACACTGCCATCGATGTCCGGCGCATCGGCCGATGAACGTCCAAGCGCACCCGCGTCATCCACTTCATCAATCAGCACGTCGAGCGTGCGGCCGATCTTGCCGGCCAGGCGCTGTGCGCTGATGCGCTGCTGGAGCTCCATCAGGCGCTCCCAGCGCTGCTGCTTCAATTCTTCCGGCACGGCGCCCGCCAGCGCATTGGCTTTGGCGCCGGCCACGGCCTCGTATTTGAAGCAGCCGACGCGATCCAGCTGGGCGTCTTCGAGCCAGGCCAGCAGATGCTCGAAATCGGCGTCGGTTTCACCCGGAAAGCCGACGATAAAGGTGCTGCGCAGCGCCAGTTCGGGGCACTGCTCGCGCCAGCGCCGAATGCGCTCCAGGGTTCGATCCTGATGCGCCGGGCGCTTCATGGCCTGCAACACCGCGGGGCTCGAATGCTGAAACGGAATATCGAGATACGGCAGGATCTTGCCGGCCGCCATCAGCGGAATGACGTCATCGACGTGCGGGTACGGATACACATAGTGCAGGCGCACCCAGACCCCGAATTCGCCAAGTGCTTGGCACAGCTCGAATAATCGCGACTTGAGCGGTCGGCCTCGCCAAAACCCGGTGCGATACCTGATGTCAACGCCATACGCGCTGGTGTCCTGCGAGATCACCAGCAATTCGCGAGTGCCGGCGCGCACCAGCCGCTCGGCTTCGTCCAGCACATCGCCGATGGGCCGGCTGACGAGCTTGCCGCGCAGATCGGGAATGATGCAGAAGGTGCAGCCGTGGTTGCAGCCTTCGGAAATCTTCAAATAGGAATAGTGGCGCGGCGTCAGCTTGACGCCCTGTGGCGGCACCAAGTCCTGATAGGGGTTGTGATCGGCGCGCGGGGGCGCCCAGGCATGTACCGCGTCCACCACGGCTTCGTATTGGTGCGCGCCGGTAACAGCCAGCACCTGGGGATGCACCGCGCGAATCGCCGCCTCGTCGCCCCCCATGCAGCCGGTCACAATAACCCGCCCGTTTTCGGCGACAGCCTCGCCGATGGCATCGAGGGATTCCCGCTTCGCGCTGTCGAGAAAGCCACAGGTGTTGACCACCACGACGTCGGCATCCTGGTAGGTGGGCACGACCCGATAGCCCTCCAGCTTCAACTGGGTCAGGATGCGCTCGGAGTCGACCAGCGCCTTCGGACACCCCAGGCTGACGAAGCCGACCTTGGGCGGAGCGCCCGCTGGCGCGGCCAGCGGAGGAGATGCCGAATCTGTGGTTGGCGCTGAAGTCATGGAAATTTCCAACTGAAAAAGCGAACCGGCATTTTAGCAGAAGCTGCCAGCGATCCTTTCGTGCGCGGGCCGGACAGGCTAGAGTGCACCGCCGAACCGCCCCGCTACCCTCATCGCGACGCGTCACCGCGATTCGAACCCTGCCATGCCGCAAGGACGGCCCGGAACATATGGCGCTGAAAGCCACTGTCTTCAAAGTCGGTCTCGATATCGCAGACGTCGATCGCAGCTATTACCAGCGGCACGATTTGACCATTGCCCGCCATCCGTCCGAGACCGACGAGCGCATGATGGTGCGGGTGCTCGCCTTTGCCTGTCATGCCAGCGATACGCTGGAATTTACCCGTGGGCTGTCCGCCGACGACGAGCCCGATCTTTGGCAAAGCTCCCTGAGCGGCGAGCTGGAGGTATGGATCTACGTCGGACTGCCCGACGCGAAGCGTTTGCGCAAAGCCTGCCATCGCGCGCGCGAGGTGATCGTCTATAGCTATGGCGGACGCGGCGCTGGCCTGTGGTGGGGCCAGATCCAGAGTCTCGTGGGCGGGCTCGACAATCTGCTCGTCGTCAATTTGCCACCGGCCGACAGCCAGAACCTCGCCACGCTGGTGGAGCGCACCATGACGCTCCAGTGCACACGCCAGGAAAATCAACTGTGGATCAGCACCGATAGCGCCAACCTGTGCACGACGCTGGAGCTCTGGCAGGGAGGTTAGTGCCGAGGACTCTGGAAAAACGCGCAAAGCCTGTTCAAGATTTCGCGAAGGGCGCATAGCGGCGCTAAAACTGGCCTCAAAATGCTCACATACGCCGTGTATGCCGCGCCTTTTCGGTCAGTTTTGCGTTGCGCTGCATCCCCTGATCGAGATCTTGAACCGGCTCTGCGCGACTACTCAGCACCAGCCTCAAATGGTTTACTTCGCCTTCTGAGCGCTCTTGCTGCGAAGATTTTGAGCGGGTGTCAGACGGGCTCGGTCTCGGGGATTTTCACCACCAGCTCACCGTCTTCGACCGATACCTCGACGATGCCACCACCCTCGGCGAGATCGCCAAACAACACCTGCTCAGCCAACGGACGCTTGATTTTGTCCTGGATCAGCCGCGCCATTGGCCGCGCGCCCATGTGCCGGTCGTAACCTTTCTCCGCCAGCCATCGGCGGGCGGCGGCATCGACTTCGAGATGGACTTTTTTGTCGTCCAGCTGCGCCTGGAGTTCAGTCAGGAACTTGTCCACGACCGTCTTGACAACGTCGCCACTGAGCGGCTTGAACTGCACCACGGCATCGAGACGGTTGCGGAATTCCGGGGAAAACATCTTTTTGATCGCTTCCGAGCCATCGGTGGCATGATCCTGGACGGTAAAGCCGATGGACGCGCGACTGACCATCTCTGCGCCCGCGTTCGTGGTCATCACCAGAATGACGTTGCGGAAATCGGCCTTGCGGCCATTGTTGTCGGTCAGGGTGCCATGATCCATCACCTGCAACAGCAGGTTGAACACGTCGGGATGGGCTTTTTCGACCACGTCGAGCAGGACCACGGCGTGGGGATGCTTGGTGACGGCGTCGGTCAACAGCCCGCCCTGATCAAAGCCGATGTAGCCCGGGGGCGCGCCGATCAAGCGGGACACGGTGTGGCGCTCCATGTACTCGGACATGTCGAAACGCAACAACTCGATGCCCATGATTTCGGCGAGCTGGCGCGCAACCTCGGTCTTGCCCACGCCGGTCGGCCCGGCAAACAAAAAGGAGCCAATCGGCTTGCGGCCATCGCGCAGTCCTGCGCGCGCCAGCTTGATCGCGGAATCCAGCGTCTCGATTGCCTCCTCCTGGCCAAACACCGTCATCTTGAGCTTGGCACCGAGGCCGCGCAGTTGTTCGCGATCCGAGGTGGACACGCTTTTTGGCGGGATCCGCGCGATCTTGGCGACGATGGCTTCGATATCGCCGACACCGACGGTCTTTTTTCGTCGCGATGGCGATTGCAACTGTTGGTAGGCGCCGGCCTCGTCAATGACGTCGATCGCCTTATCGGGCAAAAACCGATCCTGAATATAGCGGGCGGACAGCTCGGCGGCCGATTTCAACGCACCCAGCGTAAACCGCAGATTGTGGTGATCTTCAAAGGAGCCCTTGAGCCCTTTGAGAATTTCGTAGGTTTCTTCCACCGAGGGCTCAGGCACGTCGATTTTCTGGAAGCGGCGGGATAGGGCGCGGTCCTTTTCAAAAACTCCCCGATACTCCTGATAGGTGGTGGAGCCAATGCATTTTATCTTGCCGGATGTCAGCAGGGGTTTGAGCAGGTTGGACGCGTCCATAACCCCACCCGACGCCGCGCCGGCGCCGATGATGGTGTGAATCTCGTCGATAAACAGGATGGCGTGCTTTTTATTGGTCAATTCTGCGAGCAAGCCCTTGAAGCGCTTCTCAAAATCGCCCCGGTATTTGGTTCCCGCCAACAGCGCGCCCAGATCCAGTGAATAGACGACACTGTCTTTCATCAGCTCTGGCACGTCACCCTCGACCACCAGCTTGGCGAGGCCTTCGGCGATCGCCGTTTTGCCCACCCCCGCTTCGCCCACCAGCAGCGGATTGTTCTTGCGCCGTCGCACCAGCACCTGGCAAACCCGCTCCAGTTCGGCCGCGCGCCCCACCAGAGGATCGATATGACCATGGCGGGCCTGCTCATTGAGGTCGGTGGTGAATTGGTCGAGAAAGCTGGCCTCACGCCCGCCGTTGTCGCCCGCCGGGTCATCGGGATTTTGCTCGCGCGGCGCCGAGGCGCGCCCCTGGTCGGGCTGGTCGGCGTACTTGGCAATGCCGTGGGAGATGAAGTTGACCAAATCGATGCGGGAAATGTTCTGCAGCCGCATAAAATAGACGGCCTGGCTTTCCTGCTCGCTGAAGATGGCGACCAGCACGTTGGCACCTTGAACTTCGTTCTTGCCCGAGGACTGCACATGAAACACGGCGCGCTGCAACACTCGCTGAAACGCCAGCGTCGGTTGCGTCTCGCGGCCACCTTCACCGGCCGGGAACACCGGCGTGGTTGAGTCGATGAACTCGTTCAGATCTTTGCGCAGCGTGTCCAGATTGGCCCCACAGGCCCGCAGCACGCTGATGGCCGAGGCGTTGTCCAACAGCGCTAGCAGCAGATGCTCGACCGTCATGAACTCGTGCCGCTTGGCGGCGGCGCCTTGAAACGCCAGGTTCAGGGTCATCTCCAATTCGCGACTCAGCATGATCTATACCTACTTATTAGCTGTCGTCATCGGCGTCTTCAGCCGGTTCGATTTCGCACAGCAACGGATGCTCGTGGTCCCGCGCATGCTGGGTGACCTGAGCAGCCTTGGTTTCCGCGACTTCGCGCGTGAACACACCGCAGACACCTCGTCCCTCGGTGTGAACCTTCAGCATGACCCGCACCGCCAGCTCCCGATCCATGGAGAAAAAGCGCTCCAAAACCTCCACGACAAACTCCATGGGGGTATAGTCGTCGTTTAACAAGACTACCCGAAACAGTTGCGGCTTTTTCAGCTTGGGCCGCGCCTCCTCTATCACGGTGCCGTCGCGGTGACCAGGATCCGCATCGGTGGGCCCAAGATGGACTGAATCAATGTGCTTCGTCATGGCTTTAGAATACCCCGCCGCACTGCTCGTTGCATCAATTTCGTCGGGGGCGCGGCGCCGCCTCAATGAAGAACTGGCGGCGAGGCCTTGACATGAGTTTGGTTTATGGCTAGAAAGACAGAGACTGTTGTGGGCCGTGTAATCGTCCCTCCAGCCCGACAGCGAATTTAAAGACACCCATAATTAATATAATTTGTCAGGAGGCTCGTCATGCCCAAAGGAACAGTGAAGTGGTTCAATAACGCCAAAGGATACGGCTTCATTCTCTCGGACGACAGCGGGAGCGACATCTTCGCTCACTACTCCGCGATCAAAATGGATGGCTACAAGACGTTGAAAGCGGGTCAAGAGGTGTTTTTCGACATCATCAACGGCGAAAAGGGCGTTCATGCTGCCAATATCCACGCGATTGAAGTACCGGAGGTCGCCCCCTCTGCGGCAAATACAGTCGGCACCGGCGGCCTACCCCGCGTGAGCGCGGGGCCGCGCATGGAAAGTACAAACCAGGTACGGCGATCGCCACCCGCGTTTGTGGTATCCCCCTCCGCGTAGAAAATTTTTGGGTCCAAGCAGCGCCGCACACAACGGGCAAAGCTCTTTATCAGCCGAGTGCCGGAATCATCCGCATGAACGCCAGATAGGCGTGGTCTCCGTTGTCCTTGTCGCCATCGTCATTAAAGGGCAAAGTGATGACGCGCGACTCTCATTCGGAATTCAGGGAATTTGCCGACTTCGTTACTTGTGGTAATACCGGACGATTATCTAAGAATCCGTCGGACTTGAGCGCCTGTGAGGAAGGAAAGTGCGATTTGACGCGGATTTGGGCAACTTTTGCGCCGAGTAGCGGGAATTATTTAACGAAACCGCAAAACCAGACGGGCTCCTGGAGCACGCAATCCTTCTTATTCATGGCCCGCGCGATCATGCGCGTGGGTGCCGGTCACGAGGCGCACACATCGCCAACGCGATGCGGTTTGCGCGACGAAATCGCCCCCACTAGATTTTTCTGCATGCGCAAGGCGTTGCTGCCATCTGCGTAGTAGCCCTGTCTGTAACCAAATGTGCGAAAGCCCAAATGCTCATAAAGACGGATCGCCGCGTCATTGTTGGCGTTGACTTCAAGGCGGAAACAGTCGCAACCACGGGCGCGGACTTCCTCTTCGATGCACGTGAGCAATTGCCCAGCCACCCCTCGGCCACGGCAGTTCGCGGCCACTGCGATTGAATACAGCCGCGCTATGGAACTTCCCCGCCGGAAAAACACTAAACCATAGCCCGCCAGATCAATACCGGAACGGCACACCAGGAGCACGGCACTCGGCGTCCTCACTAGCCGACGAAAACTGCGCCGACTGAGCCGGTCACCAGAAAAAGAGGCTCGTTCGAGCGCGACCAAGTCCGCGACGTCCGCGTGCTCGGCGGCATGTATCAGTAATTTCATGGACTTGACCACGCGCCCAAAAATTGTTCGCAAATCACCCGTCACAGTACTAGGATGGCCGCAAATTTCCATCCCGCCCAGCGCACTGGTTACCACTTCAATTCATGTCAAAACTGCAGATTATCGTCGATTCGACCAAGGACTGGGCTCCCTATTTTTCCAGCGAGCAGGTAATCACTTTTGATCAGTATCTAGCCCAGGGCGTCGGCAGAATTGGCCGCACCCGGGTCATCAATCTGTGCCGGAGCATGCGCTACCTCAGCAAGGGCTATTATTGTTCGCTACTTGCCGAGGCGCGCGACCATTCGGTGATCCCCTCGGTAAAAACCCTCGCCGCGCTACGCAATCAACAATCCTTTGCGATTATTCAGGGCGATCTTGAAGATCTGTCGGCGACGCTGCTGAAAAAACTGTCGCCCCGCAGCGATGGCAAAATTCAGTTGCGCAGTTTTTTTGGTGAAACCACCATCAAGGAACTCCAACCCCTCGCCAAGGAATTATTCGACCATGTGCCCTGCCCGGTTCTCGAAATTGAACTCGAATGGCACAACGGCTGGCGCATCGACGCACTGCGGCCAGTGCCTTTGCAACAGCTAAACGACGAGGAATCCAGCGCCTTCGCCAATGCGCTCGATCGCTTCAGCGCACTGATCTGGCGCAAGCCAAAACTGCGGGCCGCAAGTCGCTACGACATGGCGATTCTGATCAACCCCGACGAAACACCACCGCCGAGCGATGAAAAAGCGCTGAAGAAAATGGAGCGGGTCGGCGAAAAGATGGGGGTTGACGTCACCTTTATCGGCAAACGGGACTTACGTCGCCTGTCAGAATTCGACATGCTGTTCATCCGCGAGACCACGGCGATCGATCACCACACCTTCGATTTTGCCCAGCGCGCAGAGGCGGAGGGATTGGTGGTGATGGACGATGCGCAATCGATCATCCGCTGCACCAACAAGGTATACATGGCTGATCTGTTCGCCGCCAAGGGCATTCCGACGCCGCGTACGAAACTGTTGTCAAAGGACAATCCTGGCGCGCTCGCCGCCGCCTCCGAGGAATTGGGCTTCCCAATGGTCTTAAAAATTCCCGATGGGTCGTTTTCTCGCGGAGTGATTCGCGTAGAAGATCGGAGTCAACTGAACGCCAGCGCCACCGAACTCTTTCGCCAATCGGCGCTGCTGTTGGCGCAAGAATACTTGTACACCGACTTCGACTGGCGCATCGGCATTTTGAAGGGCAAACCGCTTTTTGCGTGCAAGTATTTCATGGCGCGCAACCACTGGCAGATCTACAACCATTCCGCACGGCGCTTTGCGACCGGTCGATTTTCCACCTTGCCCACCTATG
This sequence comes from uncultured bacterium, assembly GCA_965232975.1. Classification (GTDB taxonomy): domain Bacteria; phylum Pseudomonadota; class Gammaproteobacteria; order Pseudomonadales; family Porticoccaceae; genus CBDDRG01. Next base: position 10,054 of record CBDDRG010000165.1, on the reverse strand, counting down.
AGGCGCCTAAACAGGTCATTGCCACCGCGATCAAGGCTGCCGGTTTAATCGGCAACGGCATATATGGTGTCGATCTAAAACAGGCAGGGGATCGCGTTGCGGTCATCGAGGTCAACGACAACCCAAGCATTGAATCGGGCGTGGAGGATGCGTTCCTCGGCGATGAGCTGTATCGAATTATTCTCGAAGAGTTTATTGATCGCGTGGAGCTGAGGCGAAAAGGCTGAATCATCCCTGAGAAACAAAAAAGGCAGGCGTACCCGCCCTTTTTGGAACTTCTGAGCATTTATTGCTGATGCCGCAACCCTTCGCTCCGAACAGCCAGCGCCAGGTTTCCTGGCGCGCATGTTATAACTTGACTATTCGACCGCCACCGCTTTGGCACTCGAAGGCGCTCGGTCAACCAGTTCGACATAGGCCATTGGCGCCTTGTCGCCGGTACGAAACCCACATTTTAAAATCCGGATGTAACCGCCGGGGCGGGCGTCGTACCGCGGACCCAGTTCGCCGAAAAGTTTGCCGACCGCAGCTTTGCAGCGCAGGCGATCGAATGCGAGGCGCCGATTGGCGACACTGTCACTTTTTGCCAAGGTGATCAGCGGCTCTGCGACGCGACGCAGCTCTTTTGCCTTGGGCAGCGTAGTTTTGATCAGCTCGTGCTCCACTAGGGAGGCTGTCATGTTGCGAAACATGGCCTTCCGATGAGGGCTGGTACGATTTAATTGGCGACCGCTTTTACGATGGCGCATGGCTCTAGTTTCCTTTCGACTCTTGTTTCACCATCTGTCCACGAACCGGGTTGTGCCTTGGGCATCGGGGGCGGGAATTACACTTTATCCTTTCTGATGCTTGCCGGCGGCCAATTTTCCAGGCGCATTCCCAGCGAAAGCCCACGTGAATGGAGAACGTCTTTAATCTCCGTAAGAGATTTTTTGCCTAGGTTCGGCGTTTTCAGCAATTCAACTTCGGTGCGCTGAATCAGGTCACCAATATGATAAATACTCTCGGCTTTTAAGCAGTTCGCAGAACGAACCGTTAATTCCAGATCGTCAACCGGCCGCAACAAAATGGGATCAATTCGATCATCTTTGTGCTCTGGGGCAAGCTGCTTCTCGCCCTCAAGGTCAACAAACACCGCCAACTGCTGTTGCAAGATAGTAGCGGCACGTCGGATGGCATCTTCCGGATGGATGGTGCCGTTGGTTTCAAGTTCAAGAATAAGCTTATCGAGGTTAGTGCGCTGCTCTACACGCGCGCTTTCGACGGAAAATGCCACTCGCCGGACCGGGCTAAACGACGCATCCAGTTGCAACCGGCCGATCGTGCGAATCTCTTCACCATCACCGCGCCGGCTATCGGCCGGCTCATAACCGCGTCCGCGGACGATACGCAAACGGAGATCGAGCACCGCTTTGTCACTGGAGATATGTGCGATGACATGCGAAGGGTTCTTGATCTCAGTGTTGCTGTCGACCTGAATATCCCCTGCTGTTACCACACCCACACCAGTTTTTCGCAGCGTCAACTCAACTTCGTCCTTGCCGTACAGAACGACAGCGACTCCTTTCAAGTTGAGCATGATCTCTATGACATCTTCCTGTAAGCCTTCAAGCATGCTGTACTCGTGCTTGACTCCCTCCATCACCACTTCGACGATGGCGCAGCCGGGCATGGACGACAACAGAATGCGGCGTAGCGCATTGCCCAACGTATGGCCAAAGCCCCGCTCTAGAGGTTCCAAAACGATCTTGGCATGGTTTGCGCTGTATTCGGTGACGTCAATAGTGCGCGGAGTAAGAAGTTCGGTCGCTGATGTTTGGTGCATACGCAGTCCTAATCTGGTCGCTAACGCTTACTTCGAATAAAGCTCGACGATAAGATTTTCGTTAATTTCGTTGGGCAGATCGCTCCGATCCGGCACGCCCTTAAACACCCCTTCCATCTTGTTGGCGTCAACTTCCACCCACTCCACCTCTCCCCGCTGGGCAGCCAGTTGCAACGCCGACTGCACGCGTAGTTGAGCCTTGGCCTTTTGCCGCAGGCCGATCACATCGCCGTCAGCCACTTGATAGGATGGAATGCTTGCCTTGGTACCATTGACCAAAACACAGTTGTGGGCGACCAGTTGGCGGGCCTCAGCGCGAGTGGAGCCAAACCCCATCCGGTAGACGACGTTATCTAGGCGGCGCTCCAATAGTTGCAATAGGTTCTCGCCCGTAGCGCCCTGGCGGCGCGCGGCAGCCTTGTAGTAATTCCGAAATTGTTTCTCGAGAACCCCATACAGGCGTCTCACCTTTTGCTTCTCGCGCAATTGCACGCCATAGTCCGACAGCCGGCTGCGGCGCTGCCCGTGCTGACCGGGGATACTCTCCGCACGACACTTGGACTCGAGCGGCCGAATCCCACTTTTGAGAAACAGGTCGGTTCCCTCACGTCGGGACAGCTTGCACGTCGGGCCGAGATATCTTGCCATCGCTTTTGATCCTCTGTCTTACTGCTGCTTACACGCGGCGCTTTTTCGGGGGGCGACAGCCGTTGTGTGGAATGGGGGTCACGTCGGTGATATTCGAGATTTTCAACCCGGTGTTATTCAACGCCCGCACCGCGGACTCTCGGCCGGGCCCGGGGCCTTTGACCTGAACATCCAAGCTCTGCAGGCCGTATTCTTGCGCCGCGACGGCAGCGCGCTCAGCTGCCACCTGGGCGGCAAAAGGCGTGCTCTTGCGGGAGCCGCGGAATCCGGATCCGCCAGATGTCGCCCACGCCAGCGTATTGCCCTGCCGATCAGTGATAGTAACGATGGTGTTATTAAATGACGCATGTATATGCGCAACGCCATCGATGACAGTGCGTCGAACCTTTTTTCGCACTGGTTTGCTTGGGGTCTTGGCCATGGATGTTGATATCCTGAATTTCGAGAGTTGTTTCTTTTGCGCTGCCGATGCGGCCCGCCACTTGGCTCGGGCGCTGCGTGGGCTAAACAGCCGCCCAAACGCGGCGGCGACCGCTAACGCTTAATGGGCTTGCGGGGGCCTTTCCGCGTCCGGGCGTTGGTTTTTGTGCGCTGCCCGCGCAGGGGCAACCCGCGCCGGTGCCGGATTCCGCGATAACAGCCCAAATCCATCAATCGCTTGATGCTCATGTTCACTTCGCGACGCAGGTCACCCTCAACTGTGTGGCGCGCCACCGCGGTGCGCACGGCGTCCAACTGGGCTTCGGTTAGGCTCCCGACCTTGGTGGTTTCAGGCACACCCGAATCTTTGCAAATACGCTTGGCCGTCGTTGCGCCGATGCCAAAAACATAGGTCAGCGAGATGACCGCATGTTTGTGATCAGGGATATTTACGCCGACTATACGAGCCATTCACAGTGCTCCGAATTTGGTTCTATGGGTATCTCAGCCAATATCCCCGCGAGCGAGAGATAAAGGGATTGCCCGAAAAAGGCGCAGAAGGATAGCCGTAGTCTGGCAAGAAATCAATCCGCGATCATTACTGATTGGAAGCGAGGGGACCTTAGCCTTGGCGCTGCTTGTGTCGAGGCTCTACGCCACAAATAACGCGAATCACGCCCTTGCGCTTGACCAGCTTGCAGTTGCGGCAAACCTTTTTAACCGATGCTCTTACTTTCACTTGACCCCCTCATATTCACCGGGTATTGCAATTTAGCCGGGCTATCGAATGCCGCCGCCGTAACCTTTCATATTGGCTTTTTTCATCACCGACTCATACTGATGCGACATCATGTGCGATTGGATGTGAGCCATAAAATCCATGGTCACCACGACCGCGATCAGCAATGATGTGCCGCCCAGGTAAAATGGCACGTTGAAATACACATTCAAAAACTGCGGCAGCAAACAGACGCCGGCGATATAGATGGCGCCGACCAGGGTCAGCTTTGTAACGACACCGTCGATATATTTGGCGGTTTGATCACCTGGACGGATACCGGGCAGATACGCGCCGCCACGCTTTAAATTATCCGCCACCTCTTTTGGATTAAACGTCAACGCGGTGTAGAAAAAAACAGAAGAAGACGATCAACCCAGCAAATAGCAACACATGCAGGGGTTGCCCTGGTCCCAGAAACAGCGCAGCGTCCTGCAACCAGTCCGGCGCCCCGGCGCCCTGCCCAAACATCGCAGCCAGTGTCGAGGGAAACAGCAGGATGCTACTCGCGAAAATCGCGGGTATCACGCCCGCCATGTTGACTTTGAGCGGCAAATGGGTGCTCTGCGCGCCAAACGATTTTCGGCCCTGCTGCTGACGTTGCGCGTAATTAACGGTAATGCGCCGCTGCCCGCGCTCGATGAACACCACAAAATAAATAACCGCCACGGCAATTATTGCGACAATCAGCAACACGACGACGTTGAGATCGCCCTGGCGCGCCGACTCAACTGCCTGCCCCAATGCTCGCGGTAGCCCTGCTACGATTCCCGAAAAAATCAGCATCGAGATGCCGTTGCCAATCCCGCGCTCGGTGATCTGCTCGCCGAGCCACATCATGAACACCGCGCCGGTAACCAACGAGGCTACCGCAGTAATAAAAAAGGTCGCGCCGCTGTAATAGGCCAATCCTTGCCCCGCCAGACCATAGGCCATGCCGCTCCCCTGAATCAGGGCGAGCAGAACCGTCCCGTAGCGGGTGTATTGGCTTATCTTGCGTCTACCGACATCACCTTCCTTCCTGAGCTGTTCCAGTGCCGGCGTGACGGACGTCATCAACTGCATGATGATGGACGCGGAGATATACGGCATGATTCCGAGTGCCAGTATGCTCATCCGTTCGAGTGCACCGCCCGAGAACATATTGAACATGCCGAGGATGGTTCCCTGGCTCTGGTTAAACAGGCTCGCCATCTTCGCCGGATCGATGCCCGGCACTGGGATATGTGTGCCAATTCGATATATTACGATCGCCAGCAAGAGAAAGCGCAGGCGCGCCCACAGCTCACCCAACCCCTTTTGTTTGGTCGGCGATGCAATCCCTGGCTTGGCCATCGCTTTACTTACTCTTCAACCCTGCCGCCCGCGGCTTCTAGCGCCGCCCGAGCACCCCGGGTAATACCGAGCCCTTTAATGACGACAGCCTTGGTCAACTCCCCGGACAGCATGATCTTGGCGCGGACTATGCCCGCGCCAATGAGCCCGGCTGTGCGCAGTGCTGCCAAATCGACAACGTCTGCTTCGACCTTACCGAGTTCGGCCAAGCGGATTTCGGCGCTGACTTTAGCAATGCGCGACCTAAAGCCATATTTCGGCAAACGCCGCTGAAGCGGCATTTGCCCACCCTCAAAACCAGGCTTGACACGACCGCCGGTACGCGCTTTTTGACCTTTATGGCCGCGACCTGCAGTTTTTCCCAAGCCACTGCCGATCCCGCGACCGACGCGCTTGGACGCAGTTATCCGCCCTGGCGCAGCACTCAGTGTATTCAGTCGCATTGCTCGCCCTCGACTTTAACCATATAACAGATTTTTTGGATCATGCCGCGCACAGAAGCCGTGTCTTCGATTACCACCGTGTGGCCGAGCCGCCGCAGACCAAGCCCGCGCAGCGTCGCTTGGTGAGCCGGCAGCCGCGCGATCGCACTGCGCACTTGAGTAACCCTAATTTTCGCTGTGTTTGTCATGAATGAAACCCTTAATCGGACGGGGCCAGCACTAATCAGCCGAGAATATCCGCAACAGTTTTGCCGCGCTTGGCGGCAATCAGATCGGGCGCCTTCATGCCATTCAGCCCTTTAAAGGTCGCGCGCACGACATTAACCGGATTGGTGGAGCCATAGCATTTTGCCAGCACGTTCTGAACACCGGCCAATTCCAGAACCGCCCGCATCGCCCCCCCGGCAATGATACCGGTACCGTCAGAAGCGGGCTGCATGTAGACCTTGGATGCGCCATGGGCCGCCTTGATCGGATATTGCAGCGTATGCCCTTTGAGGTCGACCTGAACCATGTTGCGCCGAGCTGCTTCCATCGCTTTCTGAATCGCCAAGGGCACCTCGCGCGCCTTGCCGCGACCAAACCCAACACGGCCATTGCCATCGCCAACCACAGTTAACGCGGTGAATGCGAAAATCCGCCCGCCTTTCACTGTCTTGGCAACCCGATTGACTTGTACCAGCTTTTCCAGCAGCCCCTCATTGGGATCCGCGTCACGGGCGTTATTTTTTGCCATGATTCAACCTTTAAAATTCCAGACCGCCGGCGCGCGCTGCATCTGCCAACGCCTTAACCCGCCCGTGATATTTAAAGCCACTTCGGTCGAATGCGACCTGGGTGACGCCCGCCAATTTGGCGCGCTCAGCAATGAGAGCACCGACCGTTTGTGCCGCCTTGGCATTACCAGTGCTACCCTCAAGGGATAACGTCGCATCCAGGGTTGACGCACTGGCTACGACTCTATCGCCATCGCTAGCGCCGGTAATAATCTGCGCATAGATATGCCGCGGCGTGCGATACACGCACAAGCGAACGGCGCCCAATTCGCGAATCCTGCAACGCGCTCGGCGACCCCGCCGCAAACGAGAATCCTTTTTTGCATTCATCTCTTTACCCTTTATTTTTTCTTGGCTTCTTTGCGATGCACCTTTTCGTCGGCGTAGCGAATACCCTTCCCTTTATAGGGTTCAGGTGGACGAAAGGAGCGAATTTCTGCAGCGACCTTGCCAAGAAGTTGCTTGTCAGCTGCCTTCAAGACCAATTCGGTTTGGCTGGGGGTTTCCGCGGTCACGCCATCCGGTAGACGATACTCGACTGGGTGAGAAAAGCCCAAGGTCAAATTGACATTGCCACCCTGTGCCTGGGCGCGATAGCCGACACCCACCAGTTGTAACTTCCTTTCAAAGCCCCGACTTACACCGACCACCATATTGTTAACTATGGCGCGCGTCGTCCCCGCCAAGGCGCCCGCGCCCTTGGCTCCCGCCTTGGCGGCAAATTGCAAGACGCCACCCTGCGATAGGATTTCGACTGCCGGATGCCGTGCCATGGTTAGCACACCTTTGCCACCACTGACAGAGACAGCGTCGGCTCCCACTTCGACATCTACGCCCTTGGGTATGGCGATGGGATTTTTTGCTACTCTAGACATCGCTATGTTCCGTCAAAAAACCGTACAAAGAAGTTCGCCGCCCACACCTGCACCCCGGGCTGCGCGATCAGTCATCACGCCTTTACTGGTGGAAACAATGGCAATGCCCAAGCCCCCCCGAACCCGCGGCAACTCGCCTACACCGACATAGCGGCGCAACCCCGGGCGGCTGATCCGATCGATCTCTTCAATCGCGGGCTTGCCTTCAAAGTATTTCAAGTCGATGGAGAGCTCGCGTTTGACGCCCGCACTGACGCTAAAGCTCTGAATATACCCCTCTTCCTGCAATACTTGCGCGACGGCAATTTTGAGTTTAGCAGCCGGCATTACCACCATCACCTTAGCGCGTGCGTGGGCATTGCGGATGCGGGTCAGCATATCCGCGAGCGAATCTTGCATACTCATGGCAATCTATTCCTCTATTCCTCAATTGGCGCTCATTCACAACGCGCGGCTGTACCTCTAACTACCAGCTGGCCTTAACCAACCCCGGCACGTCACCGCGCATGGCCGCTTCGCGCAACCTGTGCCGACAGAGGCCAAATTTGCGATAGACGCCGTTGGCACGGCCGGTGATGCGGCACCGTCGACGCTGGCGAACCGGGCTGGCGTCGCGGGGCAGCTTCTGCAGCCCCTGTTGCGCCGCCCAGCGTTCGTCGTCACCGCTTTTGGCGTCGCCAATTATGGCCTTGAAGTTGGCGCGCTTCTTCGCGTATTTAGCGACGGTTTTTGTGCGCCGCTTTTCACGTTCGACCATGGAAGTTTTAGCCATGACTGAGACTAACCCTTGAGAGGAAAATTAAATGCACGCAATAGCGCGCGGCCTTCATCGTCGTTCCGCGCACTGGTGGTGATGGTGATATCCAGCCCCCGCAACGCGTCAACTTTATCGTAGTCTATTTCGGGAAAAATAATTTGCTCAGCAACGCCCATGGAGAAATTGCCGCGCCCGTCGAAAGACTTCGCGCTGATGCCGCGGAAATCGCGGATTCGCGGAATCGCGATTACAATCAATCGCTCTAGGAATTCGTACATGCGTTCGCTACGCAGGGTCACCTTGCAGCCGATGGGCCAGCCCTCGCGAACCTTGAAGCCCGCTATCGACTTTCTGGCTTTGGTAATGACGGGCTTCTGCCCTGAAATCGCGCGCAGATCATTCACCGCGTTCTCGAGCACCTTCTTGTCGGCCAGCGCTTCACCGACGCCCATGTTGAGCGTAATCTTGGTGATCCGCGGTATCTCCATCGCGTTCGCCACACCCAGTTCCTGGCGCAACTTGGGAACCAACTCGTTGTTGTAAACCTCTTTCAGCCGAGCCATTTCAATTCATCCTTCAGCCGTCAACGGCCTGGCCGTTGGATTTAAACACCCGAATTTTTTTGCCGCTGTCGAGGATACTGAAACCAACGCGATCCGGTTTGCGGGTAGCGTTGTTAAAAATGGCCACGTTAGAGGCGTGAATGGGCGCTTCCTGCTCTATGATGCCGCCGGGAATATTCATTTGCGGGTTCGGCTTGCGGTGTTTCTTGACCATCTGCACGCCGGACACCAACAAGCGGCCATCCTTCATTACTTGCACCACCTTGCCACGCTTGCCCTTATCGCGGCCAGTAATCACGACCACTTCGTCTTCACGTTTGATCTTGCTCATCGCAGTATTCCGTCACTCGGCCTAAAGAACTTCAGGTGCCAGCGAAATAATCTTCATAAATCGATCGCCGCGCAACTCGCGCGTCACCGGCCCGAAAATGCGCGTGCCGATGGGCGCAAGCTGGTTGTTAAGCAATACCGCGGCATTGTCGTCGAACCGGATAAGACTGCCGTCTTGACGGCGCACACCCTTTTTCGTGCGCACCACAACGGCATTCATAACCTGCCCTTTCTTTACCTTTCCGCGCGGGATGGCTTCTTTTACGGTGACCTTGATCACATCGCCAACTCCGGCATAGCGGCGATGGCTGCCGCCCAATACCTTGATACACATTACCCGCCGTGCGCCGCTGTTATCGGCGACATCCAAATAGGATTGTGTCTGTATCATTGTGTTTCTCCGCGAAAACCGCCGACGCTAACCTTCGAATCACACATCGCCAGCACGTTCAACGATGTTGACCAGAATCCAGGATTTGGTTTTCGACAGCGGCCGGGTTTCAGCAATTGTCACCAGATCTCCCAAACCACACCGATTGTCGGCGTCATGCGCCTTGATCTTTGTGGACCGATTGACGATTTTTCCATAGACAGGGTGCTTCACCCGGCGCTCGATCAACACCGTGATGGTTTTGTCCATTTTATCACTGACCACTTTTCCGGACAGCGTGCGCGCAGTTTTTTCGGTCATCTCAATTACCTGACTTCTCTTTCAGCACTGTCTTGATGCGAGCGATCGCGCGTCGAGTCTTTTTGACTTCATGGGACTGGCTCAACTGTCCAGTAGCCTTTCGCATTCTCAACTTGAATTGATCTTCGAGTTGTACGATTAGCTCTTTATCCAACTCTTGCGCCGATTTGGCGCGCAGCTCACTGGCTTTCATCACATCACCGACCGGATCACAAAGGTAGTTGCCACTGGAAGTTTGGCCGCAGCAAGCGCAAAAGCCTCGCGGGCTATTTGCTCACTGACACCTTCCATCTCATAAAGCATCCTTCCCGGCTGAATCTGGGCAACCCAATATTCAACGCCGCCTTTACCTTTACCCATGCGCACTTCGAGGGGCTTCTTGGTGATTGGCTTATCGGGAAACACGCGTATCCAGATTTTCCCACCCCGCTTGACATGCCGGGTCATGGCGCGACGCGCAGCTTCAATCTGCCGCGCCGTCAGACGGCCGCGATCGAGCGCTTTAAGGCCGAACTCGCCAAAGCTCACCTTGCTGCCACTTTGGGCCAGACCGCGATTGCGCCCTTTCTGTTGCTTGCGGTATTTGGTTCGTTTCGGTTGCAGCATATCGCTA
>CBDDRG010000164.1:0-9592 GCA_965232975.1 uncultured bacterium | reverse complement strand
CCTGGGAATGCGTGAAGGGCTTCGGCGAGCCGGCCTGCGTCATCGTCAAGCACGCCAACCCCTGCGGCGTCGCGGTCGCGGCGAGCCTGGGCGCGGCGTACGAACTCGCATTCACCACCGATCCGGAGTCCGCGTTCGGCGGGGTCATCGCCTTCAACCGGGAACTGGACGCGGACACCGCGCGCGCCGTGCTCGACCGCCAGTTTGTCGAGGTGCTCATCGCCCCCAGCCTGAGTGCCGAGGCACTCGCTGTGGCGGCGCGCAAAACCAATGTGCGCGTGCTCAGTTGCGGTCAGTGGGGCAGCGCGCGGCCGGCCGCCTGGCACTACCAGCGCGTCAATGGCGGGCTGCTGGTGCAGGAGCGCGACCGGGGCATGATCGCAGCGTCTGACGTGCGCCAGGCCAGCGCACGCGCGCCCAGCGCGCAGGAAATGGCCGACCTGCTGTTCGCGTGGCGGGTCGCCAAGTTCGTCAAATCCAACGCCATCGTGTACGCCCGCGACGGCCGCACCATCGGCATCGGCGCCGGCCAGATGAGCCGCGTCAACTCGGCGCGCATCGCCTTGATCAAGGCCGAGCAGGCCGGGCTCGCGGTGGCGGGTGCGGTGATGGCCTCAGATGCGTTTTTCCCGTTTCGCGACGGCATCGACAACGCCGGCAAGGCGGGCATCGCGGCGGTGATTCAACCCGGTGGCTCGATCCGCGACGACGAAGTTATCGCCGCCGCCGATGCCCACGGCATGGCCATGATGTTCACCGGCATGCGCCACTTCCGGCATTGACAGGCGCCCGCAAGCGCGCGCGTCGAAGCGCAGGTCGGCCGGGGCCGCCGCGCTACTTTTTGAACCAGTAGACCTGGTTGGCGTCGACCATGGGCATGGGCTCCCGGTTCAGGCGAATCTCGACAAAGGTGGTCGTGAAGGGATGAAACAGCGTAAACCCGGGCTTGTCACTGCCCAGGCTGCTCAGATCGATCTGCGCATCCCACTTGGCGTCCGGATTCATGGTTCTGCCGTCGGCGGCGATACGTTCGCTGCCGGCGCCGTGGTAGGCGACCAACCGAGTGCCCGAACTGGCGATCAGGCGAAGATGGATCTGCTGCTGTTGCTCGGGTTCCAGCTCATCCAGATTGACGTGAAAGCAATGCAAACTGGCGTCGCGCCGGTAGACATGGGTATCCAGGTTGAATTCCCGCAGTGGCCGCGCGGCGTCGGCACTGCCAAATAGCCGCATGTTCCAGTCGGTCACGGGGTCGCCGCGCTCATCCATGACGCGGATCACGAACTGCTGCCAGCGTTTGACCTGCTTGTAGTCGCGGGCGGCGGCCGTCTGTTGCTGCCCGTCGTCGATCCACGCCGAGAACTCTTGCGCAGTTTCGACGGCGAGGGCGTTCCTGACCAGGGTTTGCAACAGTTTGGGTGGCGCTGACAGGATGGTGCCGTGGTTGACGCCGTCGATCAGCAGCACCGGATGCTGCTGATTGGCCCAAGGCGACACGGTAACGCCCGGCTTCTTGTTCGAGCCCGGCGCCACCATCAGGTCCAGCGTGATTTTCCGGCTGTTCAGCGCACACCCGGCCCAGCGCACGGTGCCGTCGGTGCCCTGCTCCTCGGTCACCAGACTCTTGGTAAAGCCGTAGTTGCGGTTGCCGCAAAAGGTGAATACGAACGGCGTCTGCGGGCCCGGTCGGAAGCGCGCGTTATCCTTGATCAGATCATCCTGGGCGAGATCCCAGGTGAAGCGGCTGGCGAGTTCCAGGCCGAACAGGATTTCGTCGCCGGCCTCCATGAAATCGGGTCCGATTTTTTTGCTGCCCTTGAAGATCGATCCCAGCCAGCTTCTGCCCTGATGGGCGATCGGCGAGCCATTGGTCGCCGGCGCCAGCGCGATCAGGTGTTTGAGGCGCGCGCGCCGCTGCTCGCCTTCGGCATAGCTGTTCAGCCAGCAGCGCAGCACCAGCATGCCGGTGGAGTGCACGACGGCGTCGAACTCGCCGTCTGGCGGCAACCCCGCCTCGCGCGACAGCGCGCGATCAAAGCCCTCGGCGATGTCCTTGATGGTGATTTCATTGGTCAGGCTGACATAGTTGCCGACGTAGACAGCCGTGGCTTGATAGCCCCATCCGGTGATGATCTTGCGCCACTCCTCGAATCCCTCGGCGGTATCCGAATAACCGTGGATCAACACGATTGGACGCTTGGATGCTGGCATTGGTGTTCTCCTTGCAGGCGTGGGCGATCTGATTTTTTTCGCGGCGCGCACATCAGCCGACTGGCGGTGGCCATTATGCAGCGCCCGGCGCCGGCACGGCCAACGCCACGCGGAGATTGATCTCGCCGCCGCAACAGGGGCGGGGCGCCCAGCGCCGGATTACCGGCCCGCTCGGCCGCCACGGCCTTCGCGCCGACGGAGAACCGATGCTGGAAGGCGTCCAGCCGTTGCGCCGGGAAGCGGTCGCGAGTGCCGACAGGGGCCCTGTCCGCCGAAGCGAGCGATGCCGAGCCTGCCGGCGGCGAAACAGTGGGTGGGAACTTGCGGCTGCGGCTGCGCTCTTTACTTGACTTGCATTCGGCAATTCAAGCGCGGTCGCGCTACCGGCAAACCAGCCGGCGGCGGGAACCCAGGGCAAAAGCGCATGAACACCATGATCTCAACGGTTCGCTGGCGTCGCCGGGCTTGGCGAGGCACCGAAACTGGAACTGGCCGGCACATGATCGACGCTGCACACAAGGTCTCCGGCGGTGGGTTGGCCGTTGCATGCCCGTCGTAAACGTGCTGACGGCGAACATCCACATGGGTTTCAGCATCGCCAACCGCCGCTTCATGCTGCCGGAGTTGCGCGAGGCCATTCGCAGCGTGGCCGCGGACATCGTGTTTTTACAGGAAGTGCTGGGTGCCCACAGTGGTCACTCGCGGCGCCAGTTGGCCTGGCCGGATGGGCCGCACTATGAATTTCTGGCCGACAGCCTGTGGCCTCAGTTCGCCTACGGGCAGAACGCGGTATACCCCGCCGGGCATCACGGCAATGCGCTGCTGGCGAAATTTCCGATCCTGCGTCATCGCAACCAGGATGTGTCGGTGGTCGGTCACGAAGGTCGTGGTCTGTTGTACTGCGTGCTTGCGCTGGCCGGGTCGGGCGTGGAGGCCCACGCCATCTGCGTTCACCTCGGCTTGCGCGATGCCCACCGGCGTCGCCAGATCGATCTGCTGTGTGACCTTATCCAACTGGAAGTCCCGCCGGCCGCGCCGCTGATCATCGCCGGCGACTTCAACGATTGGCGCGGTCGCGGCCACACGCAACTGGTGAGCTGCGGTCTGCGCGAGGTGTTTATGTCCGCGCACGGCCGCCTGCCGCGCACCTTTCCCGCGCGCTGGCCGCTGATTCCACTGGATCGGATCTATGTGCGCAATGTCGAGGTCACCGAGGTTGCGATACTGTCCTCGCGTCCCTGGTCGCATCTGTCCGATCACGCGTCGCTGCTCGCCACGCTGGACATCGATGCCGGCGACCCCGGTGTTGGCCCGTGACCGCGAAGGCGCCGAACCGGCCGTGGCGCGCCGGCAACCGCGTCCGCTTGCTGGAGAACGGCGAGGAATTCTATCCGGAGGCGTTCCAGGCCATCGCCGGGGCGCAGACCGAGATCCTGCTGGAAACCTTCATTTGGTTCGAAGACAAGGTTGGCCTGGAGTTGCACCGCTTGCTGGTCGCGGCCGCGCGGCGGGGCGTGCACATCGAAGTGACGGTGGACGGCTACGGATCGCCCGGTTTCGCGCCGGAATTCCTGCGGGCGCTGACGGCGGCGGGCGTCAAGCTGAGGATTTATGACCCCCATCGTTCGGTGTTCGGCATGCGTTTGCATGTGTTTCGACGCTTGCATCGCAAGCTGTTGGTCATCGATGCGCGGCGCGCATTCGTCGGGGGTCTCAACTATTCCGCCGATCATCTCGGTGATTTCGGCCCACAGTCGAAACAGGACTACGCCGTTGCCATCGAGGGCCCGGTGGTGGCGGACATCCACGGTTTCGCGCTGGCGGCAATCCGCGGCAACGGCAGCGCCGAACGCTGGCGCCAGCCGTGGCGGGCGCCGGCCGACGGCGCCGATCGACGGCCGGGAAGCGCGACTGTACTGTTCGAAATCCGCGACAATGCGGCGCACTCAAACGCCATCGAACGCCAGTATCACGCTGCGATTCGCGCCGCCCGCTCCGAGATTGTCATCGCCAATGCCTACTTTTTTCCCGGCTATCAGTTCCTGCACGCGCTGAAGCAGGCGGCGCGGCGCGGTGTGCGGGTGGCGCTGATTCTGCAGGGCGAACCGGACAAGCCGGTGGTCAAGTCGATCGCCCGCGCACTGTACCGGGATCTCGTGCAGGCGGGCGTCGAAATCTACGAGTATTGCGAGCGGCCGTTCCACGGCAAGGTCGCGCTGATCGATGCGGACTGGGCGACCGTGGGCTCCAGCAACCTCGACCCCTTGAGCCTGTCGCTGAATCTGGAGGCGAATGTCTTTATCCGCGATGAAGCATTTAACCGGGCATTGCGCAGCCGGTTGGACATATTGCAGCAGCGGCACTGTCTGCGCGTCGACGCCGACAGCCTGCCGGCGACGAGTATGGCGCGGACATTGTTCCAGACATTCCTGTTTCACGCATCGCGGCATTTCCCGGCCTGGGCCGGCTATTTGCCCGCGCATACGCCGACGGCGGTACTCGTGGCCCAGACGGATACCACCGAGAGCGCCGAGGTCTCATGACGGCGACGCGGCGAACCTGGCGACGCTGGTTGGTGCGCGGTGTCTCGCTGTCGATTCTGGTGGTCGTCGTCATAATGCTTGCACGCTATGCGCGCGAGATCGACTGGCCGGCCATTGGCACTGCGATAACGTCTTATAAAATCGCTTCGCTCGCGTTGGCCGCCGCCCTGGTGGCAGCGAGCTACCTGCTGTATGGCACCTACGAGATCGCGGCGCGGGCATATACCGGACATGGACTGACGACGGGCCGGGTGCTGGCTATCGCCTGCACCAGCTACGCCTTCAACCTGAACCTGGGCGTGTGGGTCGGCGGGGGCGCCATCCGTTACCGACTCTATGCGCGCTCGGGTATCCCGGGCAGCGACATCGCCCGCATTATCGCGTTCAGCTTCGCCACCAACTGGCTGGGCTACCTGGCGCTTGCCGGCGGCTTGTGCGCGCTCGACCTGGTCGCGCTACCGTATCTGTTTGGAAGCGGATTCCAGAGCCCACGCATTCTGGGCATACTGTTGCTGGCGGCCGTGGCTGGCTATCTATTGGTGTGCGCCTGGGGGCAGGGCCGTAGCTGGAAATTGCGCGGGGTTGTGCTGAGGCCGCCTGCACTGGCGTTGGCGGGCGCCCAGCTCGCGTTGTCGAGCGCAAACTGGCTCGCCATTGCAGGGGTCTTGTTTGTCTTGATCGGACAGCAGATCGACTTTGAGTTCCTGCTGGGCGTGGTGTTGATCGGCGCCGTGGCTGCGGCCATTACCCATATCCCGGGCGGGCTGGGCGCGCTGGAGGCGGTGTTTCTACTGTTGATTGGCGAGCGCATGGCGCGGTCGGATCTGCTGGCGGCGCTGCTGGTCTATCGCGGGCTTTACTATCTGGCACCGTTGCTGGTGGCGACCATCAGCTACATCAGCCTGGAGTCCGGGTCGCGGTTGCGCGCCAGCGCATAGGGAAAGACGAACGCCCGTTTTCGCGCTGCCGGCAATCCCCGCGCACCTGCCCCGCGCCTGCGCAGTCACGGCGGGTGTCGATGTCGAAATTGAACAGGGTTTCGAGCGTTGCGCGCAGGTCATGGCGGCGCGCCGGTCGGGCGGCTTCGCCGCCCGCGGTCGATTGCTATAGCAACTCCCGCCAGCTGAGCTTCTGATAGAGCGCCTCGAACGCGCCCGCCGATCTGGACATCGCCGCGATTATCCCTTTGTTCTGCGGTCGGTCGCGACCGCCTTGCCACTGCTGCTCGTCATTTGCCTGCTGCGGTGGCCTGGTCAAGCGGGCATGGTGCGCGAGCTTGCGGGCCTGCACGAACAGATAGGCGGGCTCGCGCGGCAGGGCGGTCAGGGTTTTGCGTACCTTGGTGTTGTAGCCGGGAATGGTGGCCGGATCCTTGACCGCGTACAGCTTGGCCTGATCGCCCTTGAAGAACAGAATCAGACGCTCCAGTTGAAAGCCGTTGGCGGGCGTCAGCACGCGAAAGAACAGCTCTGGGCTGAACTGATAAAAACCGTGGCCGAGAAAGTTATTGGTCGGCGTAAAGGATAGATAGTGGCCGCCGACATCGACCAGGGTCAATGCGTTTTGCAAGGCCTGCGGAAAGTTGAAGACATGCTCCAGGGAGCCGCCATCCAGCACGGTGGAATACCGCCCGGCCAGCGCAGCGGGAAGCGGATCGTTCATGTCGTGGAGCACGGTGGCGCCCTCGTAGGCGCTGACATCCAGCGAATCGACCTTCTGCGCGCCGAGGCGCCGGAAAAAGGGTTCGGCGTAGTCCTGTTCATCGGTTGAGACGGAGATCGCCGATTGAGTTGGCCCAGGCGGCGGCAATAGCCTGCGGAGGGCGCCGGTGGTCAGTGTTGACCGCCGCATCTGCTGGCGGCCGATCATCAAGGTGTGGCGGTAGTCGATGCCGGAGCGGCCCGCCGCGATCAGCAGGCGGGCGTGATTGAGCGATATACCCATGTGATCGCGTCCCGATGGCGCTGATCGTGGTGATTCACGGCGCGCTTGCCGCGGGCGCGAGCTGCCGCCGCAAACGGCACGACGCGCTGGCGCATCCATCATAGCAGTGGCGGCAGCGACAAAGCCGGGACGAGGCGCAGAACCGCCACCAGCGCCGGCAAAGAAGGCGCGGAACCAAAGGTTGCGATGGCAAGTCCTACGGGGTACCGAAGCAAGAACGGCGGCAGGGTGAACACCATGAGCGAGACTGGCGCGACAGACGACGGCAAAGTCCCGGCGCGGCTGACGGCTGACGAACAGGTGGATATTTCGGTCGATGATTCCTTTCCGGCGAGCGATCCACCATCCAGCACGCCGGTGACCGGGGTGGGCTGTGGGCAAGCGGGGGCGGGCGCTGCGGGTGACCCCGATGCGTCGCCGGGGTCGGGCTCTGCCGAGGTGCAGCCGGCGCCGCCCTGGTCGGCGCGACATCACCGCGAACCCGGCCTTGAACCCGGGCGCCGGCCGCGGCCCCGGCAGCTGGCGCCGTCGTACACGGGGGCGGGGAAGCTTCTCCAACGGGTGGCGCTGATTACCGGCGGGGATCCCGGTATCGGGCGCGCAGTTGCCGTGCTGTTTGCGCGCGAAGGCGCCGATGTAGCGCTCGCGGTTCTGCCGCAGGAGATCAATGACGCGCAGGAAACCTGCGAAGCAGTGCGGGACGAAGGCCGCCAAGCTCTGCTGTTGCTCGGGGACGTCGGCGATCCGCACTTTTGCCGGACAGCGGTTGCCCAGACAGTCGACAACTTTGGACGCCTGGACATCCTGGTCAACAACGCCGCCTATCAGCAGCATTGCGATCGAATCGAAGATCTGAGTGAGGCGCTGTGGGAGCGCGCCGCCAACACCGATATCTACCGCGCGAGCGCCCGAGTTGCGCACCGCGAAGCGCTGGCGCAGTGGGATCGCACCGCCAAGACCAATATCTACGGCTATTTCCGCATGGTGCAGGCCGCGGTACCTCACTTGCAGCCGGGATCATCCATCGTCAACACCGGCTCGATTACCGGGCTCGAAGGCAGTGCCAATGTGCTCGACTACGCCGCCACCAAAGGCGCGATCCACGCCTTCACCAAGGCGTTGGCGCAAAGTCTGGCAAGCCGGGGTGTGCGGGTGAACTGCGTGGCGCCGGACCCGGTGCGGACGCCACCGGACCCCGCCGATGGTCCGGTTGAACAGATCGCACATCGTGGCGAAAAGACACCCATGGGTCGTCTCGCCCAAGCGGAGGAAATTGCACCCGCGTACGTCTTTTTTGCGTCGGCAGCGGATTCGAGCTATGTCACCGGCGAAGTGCTGACGGTTTTGGGCGCCGCCACGCCGGCGGCTCGATGACGGAAGCTTTCTCTTTCTTCGTACCCTTCTCCCGCGCAGCGCGGCGCGAGGAATTCGGCAGGGAAGAAAATCGAAGAGAAAGAGGAAGATCACATGTCCAACCCCGTCTCCAACATCCGCCCGCCGCCCGATCCGTTGCTCGTCGACCTCGCCGAATATGCGTTGAGCTACGATTCGCCGAGTGAGGAAGCGCTCGATACCGCGCGCTGGTGCCTCGCCGACACGCTCGCGTGCGGCATCATGGCGCTCGCGTACCCGGCATGCACGAAGCTCCTCGGTGCTCTCGTGCCCGGCATGAGCATCGTCAATGGCGCGCGCGTACCCGGCACGAGCTATGAGCTCGACCCCGTGCAGGCCGCGTTCAACATCGGCACGATCGTGCGCTGGCTCGATTTCAACGATACCTGGCTCGCCGCGGAATGGGGGCACCCTTCGGACAACCTGGGCGCGATCCTCGCCGTCACCGACTGGCTCAGCCGCAACAGCGGCGCGGCGCTTCGCCCCGCGCCGGAATGGACGGGGCGCGGGCTGGAGCGCCGCGCCAGCTCGCCGACCATGCGCGACGTCCTGCTCGCCATGGTCAAAGCGCACGAGATCCAGGGCGTGCTCGCGCTCGAGAATTCCTTCAACCGCGTCGGCCTCGATCACGTGCTGCTCGTGCGCGTGGCTTCCACGGCCGTCGCCACCGCGCTGCTCGGCGGTTCGCGTGAGCACATCATCAACGCCCTCTCGCACGCGTGGCTCGATGGGTCGGCGCTGCGCACGTATCGCCATGCGCCCAACACCGGTGCGCGCAAATCCTGGGCCGCCGGCGATGCCACCAGTCGCGCCGTGCGGCTCGCGCTGCTCGCGCTGACCGGCGAGATGGGCTACCCGTCCGCGCTCAGCGCAAAGATCTGGGGCTTTCAGGACGTGTGCTTGCGCGGCAGTTCCGTGCAGCTCGCGCGACCGCTGGGCAGCTACGTGATGGAGCATGTGTTGTTCAAGATCTCGTTTCCCGCCGAGTTCCACGCGCAGACCGCCGTCGAGTGCGCGATAAAACTCCACCCGCTCGTGCGCGATCGGCTCGGCGACATCGCGCGCGTCGAACTCAGGACGCAAGAGTCGGCGATCCGCATCATCGACAAGACCGGGCCACTGCATAATCCCGCCGACCGCGATCATTGCCTGCAATACATGACCGCCATCGGGCTCATCTTCGGCGAGCTCACCGCGGAGCACTACGAAGACGCCGTCGCCGCCGATCCGCGGATCGATGCGTTGCGCGCGAAGATGATCGTGTCCGAAGACACGCGCTACTCGCGCGCATACCTCGACCCGCACAAGCGCTCGATCGCGAATGCCGTGCAGGTGTTTTTCCGCGACGGCACGCACACGGAGCGCGTCGCGATCGAGTACCCGATCGGCCATCGCCGCCGCCGCCACCAAGGCATTGCCGTGCTGCAGCAGAAGGCCGAGGCAGCGTTTTGCGCGCATTACGGCACGGAAAGTGCCGGCGAGCTGATGGGCCTCTTCTCCGA
>CBDDRG010000163.1:0-3916 GCA_965232975.1 uncultured bacterium | reverse complement strand
GGCCAGACACCGCCATACCGGCGTTGTTGACGAGGATGTCGAGCCGGCCCGAGATGGTCGCGACTTGCGCGAACAGCGCATCGACCGCCGTTTCGGAGGTGACATCGGTCGGCACCGCGTGGGCAGTGCCGCCGGCGGCGGCGATCTCGGCGGCGACGGCGTGCAGACGGTCGCGATCCCGCGCCGCCAGCACCACGATACAGCCCTTGGCGGCCAGCGCCAGCGCGATGCCGCGGCCAATGCCTTTGCTGGCGCCGGTGATGACGGCGATTTTGCCGGTCAGTGTATCCATGGATGGCTGCGCTCGCTGGGGCTGCTGGATGTGGGGGATCGATCAGGCGTCGAGATCACCGGCCAGCGACGCGCGCGTGGCTTCGACCGCGGCGACCCCGGCGATTGGGCATCGGGGATGGTCGATGCCGAAGGTCAGGCTGGCGCCGGTCTTGAGGGCGTGAATCATGTCGGCGCCGGGTACGTCTGCGCCAAATGAGAAGCGCAGAAAGTGCACCGCCGAAGTCTTGTCGGCGCGGCTGCGCTCGAGGTCCTCGTCGGCAATGGCGAACAGTTTGTCGCCGCGGCCAACCTGCAACCACACCCGGTCTTCGACGCCGACCAGCTCGCTGAGGCGGATGGCGCGCTCGGCGGGGTCGTCGTACTCGATCATGAAGGTGGCCTTGAGATCGCGGCCGCCGCTGATCAGCGGGTTGTAGGCGTCCAGTTCCTCCTGGATCCCGCGCGCTTCGAACACGCGCTCGATGCGCAGCATCTCCTGCACCTGATACTGGATGGTGATGCGGTCTTCAAAATACAGGCGGGCGTGTTCGCCGAGGGCAATCTGGCGGTTTTTCTTGTGGGCGATGACCTGGGCGCGAAACGCCGGCCGACGCTCGGCGTATTGCTCCAGCGACCACAGGTCGGCGCGCGTCAGCGGGTTCATGGCGTTACTCTTCTCTCGGTAACAGTCGCGGTGACTGGCGCCTTAGAGCCCGTAGGCCTGGCGCAGCAGACTGATGGGGTGTGTGGGCTTTTCCTGGCGCTCGCTCAGGTTGGCGATGTGCACGGCAGCCATCGGGCAGTCGCTGGCGAAATGGTCGCCATTCAATTCATCGACCTTGCGCACCACGGGACGGGCGATTTTCACCGATTTGGCGCGGGTCTCGACCTTGACCGCATAGGTGCCGTCGTGACCCGAGCAGCGCTCCTGGGGGTGGACTTTGGTATCGGGGATCAGCGCCAGGATGTCGCGGGTCTTCAGGCCGATGTTCTGCACCCGCAGGTGGCAGGCGACGTGGTAGCTGATGTCGCCGAGACCGGTCTTGAAATCGGTGTTGAAGGCGCCACCGCGATGGCGCAGATGCAGATACTGGAAGGGGTCAAAAAACGCGCGCTGGACTTTGCGGACATCAGCATCGTCGGGGAACATCAGCGGCAGTTCCTGCTTGTACATCAGCACACAGGAGGGCACCGGCGCGATCAGGTCGTAGCCTTCGTCCACCAGCTTCGCGAGCACCGGGATATTGGCCTCCTTGGCGCGCGCCACGGCGTCGAGGTCGCCCAGCTCCAGTTTGGGCATGCCACAGCACTGCTCCTTCGGCACCAGCTCGATGTGGATGCCGTTGTGCTGAAACACGCGGTAGAAATCCTCGCCGAGATCCGGGCTGTTGTAGTTGCCGTAGCAGGTGGCGTAGAAGGCGACTTTGCCGGTGGTGTTGCCCACGACTTTCGGCGTAATCGCTTTGGCAGCAGGGGTCTCTGCCAAGGGCGCGACACGCTTGCGCAGGGTGTTGCGGTGGTATTGGGGCACCGGGGCGTCGGCGTGCACGCCGAGACCGGACTGCAACAGCTTGCGGAAAGCGCTGTTGTGGTTCAGCGCATTGACCGTGATATCGACCAGCGGAATGGTCGCCAGCTTGCCCACGCGGTCGGTGCTGGTCAGCATGCGGTCGCGGAACGAGGCGCCCTCGGCGCGGAAATGCACGGCCTTGGCGCGCAGCATCAGGTGCGGGAAATCGACGTTCCAGGGGTGCGGCGGCACATAGGGACACTTGGTCATGTAGCAGAGGTCGCACAGGTAGCACTGATCGACCACTTTTTGATAATCGCCCTTGGCGACGCCGTCGACTTCGAGGGTCGGCGATTCATCGACCAGATCGAACAGCACCGGAAAGGCGTCGCACAGGCTGACACAGCGGCGGCAGCCGTGGCAGATGTCGTAGACGCGCTCCAACTCCGCGTGCAGGCTGTCTAGCGCCCAGAACGCGGACGCCTGCCAGTCGAGGGGGTGGCGGGTAGGGGCTTGGAGGTTGCCCTCGCGGGGGGTGATGTCGTTGCTCATCGGTGCGACTTGCGGAAAAGGTACGGCGAAAAAAGGTATGGCGAAAGCAGTTGAGGATGGAACAATTCCATCCTCAACGGCGAGCGCTGTCGCGAGCGCCGGCTTACAGCGTATCGAGCGCTTTCTGGAAGCGGTTGGCGTGGCTGCGCTCGGCTTTTGCCAGGGTTTCAAACCAGTCGGCAATTTCGTCGAAGCCCTCAGTGCGGGCCGTCTTGGTCATGCCCGGATACATGTCGGTGTATTCATGGGTTTCGCCGGCAATGGCGGCTTTCAGGTTGTCGCCGGTGGGGCCGATGGGCAGCCCGGTGGCAGGGTCGCCGGTTTGCTCCAGATACTCCAGATGGCCGTGGGCATGGCCGGTTTCGCCCTCGGCGGTGGAGCGAAACACGGAGGCGACATCGTTATAGCCTTCGACGTCGGCCTTGGCCGCGAAATACAGGTAGCGGCGGTTGGCCTGGGACTCGCCGGCAAACGCGGCCTTGAGGTTGTCTTCGGTTTTGGTGCCTTTCAGTGACCCTTTCGCTGACATGATGCTGCTCCTGTGACTGATGGGTTTTAATCGAGGCGTGGCTGAGTTGTGCTGCCGCCGCATGGTGAGTTGTGCTGCCGCCGCATGGAATGGGGTTGCAAGGGGCGGGCGGTGCCGGCGCGACCAGAGCGGGCCCAGCATAACACGCTCGCCCACGCCGAAATAACCGCTGCCCGCCCGGTCGCGACACTCTGCCTTTATCCTGCTGGCGGTCGACGACGCCCGGATGACGTTAGCCCGCTCGCGCCCGATTGTAAAATGGGCGGGCGACGCCCTTCAATATCCAATCGCCGGAGGCTTCGGCGCCATACCCGCGGGCATGCTGACGGCAGGCCCCGTACCCTCGCCCCCCTTCGCCCACCGGAAACCAGGAACAAGGACCATGCTCGATAGCACGGCGATCCGTGCCCACCAGCATGCTGCGGGCGCTAAAAAAAACACGGCCCGCAGGCTTTAGGTCGTTCTCGCGGCGGATTCGGGACCAAAATACACGGCATCGTTGACGCCCTCGGCAATCCCATCGGGTTTATCCTGACGGGTGCGGAGCAAGCAGACATTGGACAAGCGATTGAACTGCTTAAAAAAGCACCAAACGCGGAGGCCGTGCTTGCGGATAAAGGCTATGACAGTGATGCGCTGGTTCAATGGATCGAGACTACAGGGGCTGAAGCGGTCATACCCCCTCGAGACCCCCTCGAGACCCCCTCGAGCCAATCGCAAATCGCTGCGTGAATATGACCGACACCGTTACCAAGCGCGCAATCTGGTTGAGCTCTTCTTCAACAAGCTCAAACGGTTTAAGCGTATTGCCACTCGCTATGAGAAACTCTCTGCTCATTTTTTGGCCGTGGTCTCTTGTGGATGCCTCGTCCTGTGGCTGAAATGATTGTTAACACGGCCTGGCAAGCCCGTACCCTTATGGAAAAGCCATGGTGTATCTAGAAGTGCTGTTCATCCTGCTGCTCACTCTCATCAATGGTCTGTTGGCGATGTCGGAGCTTGCGGTGGTATCCGCCGACAGAAGTCGGGTCGAACACCAGGCCCGCGGTGGC
>CBDDRG010000162.1:0-3689 GCA_965232975.1 uncultured bacterium | reverse complement strand
GTGGCGATTCGCTTCATCAACGCCGGCTGCATCACCGACCCCATGCACTTCCACGGCTACCACGTGCAGGTCGCCAGCCGCAACCGCACCCCGGTGACCGACATCATCGACAAGGACACGGTGCTGGTCGATCTGGGCGAGTGCGTGGATGTGATCCTGCCGGTCAACCAGGCGGGCGCCTTCCCGCTGCATACCCACTTCGTGCCGGGCGTGACCGCCAACGGCGTCTATGTCAATCCCTACGGCGGCGCGCTGATCATCCTGAGCGCAGCTTGATCACAGTATTTGGAGGAAATAACCATGTTCAATATTCTTAAAGACCCCCTGATGATGCGCGGTGGCGGCATGGGTGGTGGCGGCGGCGGCGGTGGTGGCGGTGGTGGTACCACGCCTCCCGCCGGCGGCCGCACCTTCAGCTACCTCGCCAGCCCGGCCAGTGTCGGCGTCAACATGAACGGCAGCCAGACCATGGCCAACGGCGCCTCGATCGGCACCTGGTACTTCGGCAGCGGCTTCAACGCTGACCGCAGCGTGCCCAGTCCGGTGATCGAGTGTATCGAGGGCCAGACGGCGCAGGTTACCCTGTCGTCCATGATGCCGCACAGCATCCACCTGCATGGCCTGGACGTGAACCAGGCCAACGACGGCGTGCCCAGCACCTCGGGGTATGTCGGCGGCGGTATGGGGGGCGGCGGTTTCGGCCGGGTGTCCGGCTACACCAGCCTGGGTTCGTCCTACACCTACACCTTCACCGCTCCGCATGCCGGTACCTACATGTACCACTGCCATGTGGACACGGTGCTGCACTTCGAGATGGGCATGTACGGCACGGTAATTGTGCGTCCCGCCGACGGCTCGACCAACCGCGCCTGGATAAACGGCCCGACCTTCGATAAGGAGTACATCTGGCACTTGCACACCTTCGACAGCAGCTGGCACGGCAGCATGGTCAGCGGCGCGAACACCGTGCGGCACCGACCGGATTACTTCATGCTCAACGGTCGCGACGGCGCCAACACACTCACCGACGCCACAACTGCCATCTCAGCCGGTGCCGGACAGAAGGTTTTGATCCGTGTCACCGGCGTCGGCTACCAACCGGCGATGATCAAGCTCGGCGGGCTTCCCTTCGAGGTGATCGCCTCGGACGGGCGACCCTTGCCCGCACCGATCAGCGCCACCGAGTGGCTGGTGGCACCGGGTGAGCGCTACGACCTGCTGTTGACCATGCCGGCCAGTGGCCAACGTACGGCCACGGTGGATTATTACGATATCCGTCGCGGTGGGGTGCTGGGATCGGCGTCCACCACCATCACGGTCGTGTAATCAAAAACAGGGGGTGTCTCCCCACGCACCCCTGGATTTCAGGCTTCACCGTCTCTTTCCCAAGAACGGGGCGGTGAAGCCTGCTTTTTACCTGTCCGCAATATGAGGGAGAAATCAAAAATGACACTCAACTGGCAACAATGGCCGGTGCTCGTCGGCCTGGCCGTTCTCGCCCAGAACGCCGGCGCGATGGACATCACCTGGGGCGGCTACCTCAACGCCACGGGCGCCGTGAGCGATTCGGCCACGCCGTATCTGGACGCCGAAATCGACGACCGGGGCAGCTTCGGCGACACCAATTTCGGCATCAATATGGGGATGGACCTTGGCGAAGACCTGCAACTGGCCGCGCAACTGGCCACGCATCCCGGGCATACCGACGTGGAACTGGATTGGGCCTTTGCCAGCTACCGTCTCACCCGTTCGATCAATGTGGCGGTAGGCCAGTTGAAATACCCCGGCAACCTGGTATCCGAATACGTGGATGTCGGTTATCTCTACCCCTGGATCCGTCCACCGCAGGAGATCTACAGCCACACCGAGGTCAGCGCCGCCATGACGTTGGAGGCGTTCCGGGGCGCACGCCTGTTGTATACCGGAGCATCGGGGAATATCGACTATGACCTGCAGCTCTACGCCGGTGCCGCCGAGGAAGAGACCATGAACCACGACAAGCTGGTCGGGATGGTGGCTACGGCCGCGCTCGGCCCGACGCGGCTGCTGCTGGGGATCAACCGCGCCAACATGGAGATGCTCGATTTTCCGATGGCGCCCATGAACGGCAAGGACATGACCGTGCTCAGCCTGGGCGCGACCACGGAATGGCGCAATCTCGTCGCCTATGCCGAATTCGTGCGCAGCGTGACGGAAGACGTGCCGATGCTGGATACCGACGGCGGCTACGTGACATTGGGTTACAGCTTTGGCAAGACCCTGCCGCACCTCACCTACAGCTTCCTGGAGCAGGACAGCGGCGCCGGTCAGAGCGCGTGGACGCTGGGCGTGCGCCGGGAGCTCACCACCTCCTCGGCGCTCAAGCTGGAGTGGCAGCGCATCCGGCCCGATGCGGCGACCGCGGCCGGCGTGGCGGCGGTGCCGATGCTGGCGGGCCGGGCCGGCCTGTTTGACGGTATCCCGGCGGAGGATACGGTCGATCTGCTGAGCGTCTCCGTGACAATCTTTTTCTGAGCAGGATGATGGTTGAATGAATATGTGCATGCGATTTGTTGTTCTCGGTCTGGCGCTGGTCCTGCTGCCGGCCGGGGCGGTTCCCGCCCAGGAACCCCATGGGCTGGTGTTGGTCGCCGATGTGCGATCGGGTATCCAGACCCTGACGCTCCAGGAGGTGCGCAAGGCCTATCTGGGCGCGACCGTGGAAGTGGACGGACGTGCGCTGGAACCGCTGGTGAACCAGGCGGACGAGGCGTTGTACGAGGTGTTCCTGCAGAAGGTGATGTTCATGTCGGCGCAGGCCTACCAGCGCCAGCTGGTGCGCCGCTTCCTCCATGCACAGGGACGCCGTCCGGCCGTATACCGGGACCGCACCGAACTGCTGGCTGTTCTGGCCGGGAACCCCTATGCCGTCACCTATATCATGTGGCGCGACGAGGCGGAACGGCATGACAATCTCAAGGTGGTAACGGTGCTATGGGACGGCGACTCCTGAACGTCCTGCCCCGGCGCGCGGCGGCGCGGGTTTTCGGCGCCATTCTGGCCGTCAATCTGCCGCTGCTCGCCCTGCTCTTCGTCGCGGTGACGAGTCTGATCGGCGCCCATCTGGAAGCCGGGTTCGAGAACACGGCGCGCTCCCACGCCCGCCTGCTGAAGATCCTGTTCGAGCGCCAGGCGCCGGCACAGGTCCAGGCGTTCCTGGACGAGCTGACCCTCGGCGGGGAGCTGACCTACGCCGCCCATATCGCCGCGGACGGCGCCGTCATCGAATCCGCGGGCGCCGTGCCGGCCGGCTACGTGTTCCGGGAAACCTTCGGCTACGGCGAATGGGGCGATAGCATCTATGGCATCAGCGTGCCGCTGGACACCAGCCCATCCGGGGAGGGCGTTGAGGGCAAGGCGATGCTGCGCCTCGGCTACGACGAGACACCCACGGCCGAGGCCGTGGCCCGGATCTACACCTGGGGGCTGTATGCCGCGGGCACCTATATCCTGGTCCTCATCCCCATCTCGCTGCTGGCCACCAGCCGGCTGGTCGCGCCGCTGCGGCAGCTGGGACAGACCGCGCGCGAGATCGCGGGCGGCCAGACCGGCCGCGCCCTGGCGCTGCGCTTCGGCGTCGATGAGCTCGACACCCTGGTCGAGGATATCGAGTACATGCGCGCGCAGCTGGAGCGGCGCGGCGCCGAGAT
>CBDDRG010000161.1:0-3193 GCA_965232975.1 uncultured bacterium | reverse complement strand
TGTAGCTGACCCGATAATGGCGGAGTACGGCGGCGCCCGCGGGCGCCGCCGTACGCCGTACTCGAATCAGCGTGTCCTCAGCGGGCAGCGGCGGTCGGGATCGCCTCCCGCTTGAGCACCCCACTGGCTTCAAGTGCCGCGACCTGCGCGGCGGAATAACCCAGATACTCGTGGAGCACGGCGAAGTTGTGTTCGCCCAGATAGGGCGCTTCGAGCTCGTTGGTGTTGGAAAAGCTGCCAAACCGCAGCGGCATGCCCGGCATCTGGAAGGTGCCGGTGCCGCGCTGGGTCACCGTGCGCACGGTGCCGCGCTGGATCATGTGGGGGTGCGCCATGGCCTCCGGCAAGGACAGCACCGGCGCGACCGGAATGCGTGCCTGTTCCAGTTTGCGGATCGCGGCATCATCTTCGGCGTGGGACTGAATCCAGCCCTCGACGATCGCGACCAGCTCGTGGCGGTTGCGCACGCGGTTGTTGGGATCGGCAAAACGCGCGTCGTGCTCCAGTTCGGGCATGTCCATCGCCTCGCACATCCGCCCCCATTGCAGGGGCGTGGCGATGAGGACGATGTTCTTGGTTTTACCTCGAAACACACCCGCCGGAGCCAGTACCCGATTTTGACCGCCGCAGCGCTTGGGCACCAGCTTGCCGTCACTGGCGCTGTACAGGCCGACGTACATTTCGTGGCAGTGGAAATAGCTGTCCAGCAGCGTGATGTCGAGGTGCTCACCGTCGCCACCCATGCAGCGGTGGTAGAGCGCGGCGTTGATGGCGGCGAGCGCGTGGGCGCCGGTCATGGTGTCGCCGAGCGCGGCCTGGGGCAGGCTCGGCGGCCGGTCGGGTTCGCCGATCAGATCGGTGATGCCGGCGTAGGCCTGGCCGATGAAGTCGAAACCGGGCAGTTCCGCGAGCGGGCCGGTCTGGCCGAAGCTGGAGATGGAGCACATGATCGCCCGGGGGTTGAGGCGGTGCACGGTATCCCAGCCACAGCCCAGGCGACCGATGACGCCGGGCGCGAAGTTTTCGATCACCACATCCACCTTGGCGATGAGGGCGTGCAGAATCTCCCGCCCCGCATCGGTTTTGGCGTCGATGCACAGGCTTTTCTTGCCGCGGTTCTGCTGTAGAAAATACAGGCCGCGCCCGCCTTTCTGGTAGCCCATGAAGCGGATCTGCTCGCCGTAGGGCGCCAACTCCACCTTGATGATGTCGGCGCCCATCTCGGCCATCATGCGCGTACAGGATGGCCCGGCGACGTGTTGGGAGAAATCCAGTACTTTTACGCCCTCCAGAACATGTTTGCGTGTCATTTTTTGCTCCTCGGTTTGATTATTCGTTGTCGTCTGCCGCCGTGCGGAGTTCAGGGCGGCGGTTTGCGCCGCGCGCGGGGATGGGCGCTATCGTAAACCTTGGCCAGATGCTGAAAGTCGAGATGGGTGTAAATCTGCGTCGTAGTCAGACTGGCGTGGCCGAGCAGCTCCTGCACCGCGCGCAGGTCGGTACTCGATTCGAGCAGATGGCTGGCGAACGAATGGCGCAGCATGTGGGGATGAACGGGTTCCGCCATCCCCTGGCGCGCGCTCAGCGCGCGCAACCGCTGCTGCACCGCGCGCGGGCCGATGCGCCCACCCCGGCGGGTGATGAACAATGCGGTTTCGCCCATGGCGGCCACCGCGGCCCGCTGCGTCAGCCAGTCCGCCACGGCCTTGAGCGCCATGCTACCCACCGGCAGGGCGCGCGTTTTGCGGCCTTTGCCGGTGACCGTCAGGGTGCGATCGGCGAGGTCCAGGTCGCTCAAGTCGAGGCTGACGAGCTCCGCCAGCCGCAAGCCGGACGAATAAAACAGTTCGAGAATGGCGCGATCGCGACAGGTCAGCCAGTCGTCCCCGGTCAGCGACAGAAATTGTGCGGTTTGATCGATATCCATCACGCGGGGCAGTTTGCGCGCCTTTTTGGGCGCGCGAACACCGGCCGTGGGGTTGGTTGCCAGCCATGCGCGGGCGGCGCCAAATTCGCAGAAGGCGCGCAGCGCGGACAGCCAGCGTTGCAGGCTGACGCTGGCGAGACCGCCCCGGTGCAAAACCGCCAGGCACTGGCGAACATGCTGGCTGTCGATCTGCCCCAGTTCGTGGATTCCGGTGCGTTGCGCCCACGCGGTGAATTTGTCGAGATCGCGCAAATAGCCGGCGACGGTGTGGGGCGACAGTCGGCGCTCGTCGCGGAGATGGCTGGCGAACAGTCCGCGCTGCTCGGCAAACAGCGTCGGTGCCATGGTGTCAGCCCGCTGCGGCGAGCAACCGGGGCAGGATGCGGCTGAGCACATCCGCGAGGTAATCCAGGAACAGCGTTCCCGTGCTGTTGCGGTAGTGATTGGCGTCGGAGTGCCCGATCGCGAGCACGCCCAGCGCCGGGTGGTGGCCGATGGGTGCCATCCCTACCGAACCGATGCGCGCCGCCGCTTCACCAAACAGAAACGCCAGGTCTTCATCGCGGAATACGCCACAAATGGTTCGCTCGCTGCGCAGCAGTGCGCTGATTTGGCGCGGCGCCGCGTCGAGACTGGCGACCCGAGTGGGGCCGCCGACGGGCAGTTTGCGGCCGGCGGGGGCGGTAGCAAACAGAACCAGGCTGTGAAACTCGACCTCGAAATCCTGGGCGAGGCTGTGGTGGAGGCCGCCCAGGGCAGTGGCGAGATCGCCGGCGTCCAGCAGCGTCAACACCACACGGCAGGTTTTGTTGAACAATTGATCGTTGGTGCGCGCCGACGCCAACAGTTGGTCGAGCCGATGGCGCAATTCGCGGTTGCGATCGCGGAGCACCGCGACCTGGCGCTCGATCAGGGACACCGCCCGGCCGGTGACATGGGGCAGTTCAAGCATTTCCAGCAAATGCGGGTGGCGGACGAAAAAATCGGGCCGCGCGTGCAGGAGTTCGATGAACTGCGCTTCATCGACGGGCGATGACAACGTTACCTTGGCAGCTTCGCCATCGCTCATAGTTTTATCCGCCCGTGAAAAACCGTAGTGGCCGGCCCGGTCATGGTCACCGGCTGGCCTTCGCCCGGCCAGTGAATCCGCAGGCTGCCGCCCGCCAGATCGACGGTCACCTGCGAGTCTAACAGGCCTTGCAGCACCCCGGCCGCGACCGCCGCGCAGGCGGGCTGCCGCAGGCCAGGGTTTCACCTGCGCCCCGT
>CBDDRG010000160.1:0-13634 GCA_965232975.1 uncultured bacterium | reverse complement strand
CGCAGGCGGAACTTGCTCCACAGCCACACCATCGCGACGTCCTCCGCGCGCGCGGTTTCGTGAAGCTCGGCGCCCGGCACCGCCGCCGCCAGTTCGCGCAGCGCGGCGAGCCGGCCCCGCACCCGCCCGCTGTGTGGGTTCAGCACAATGTCGATGTGCCCGGACAGCTCAGACATCGGCGGGTCCGGTGCCGGGCGCGAACAGCCGCAGCGGCGACCGCCGGCTTACCGCCGCGGGGTCGAACTGGCTCAGCCAGGGCTGCAACTGGTGTCCGCGCGAGCGCAGGGTGATTCCCCACCCTACTCGCGCCAACAGCGCCGCCGTGGAAATCAGCGTCCAGGCCGCGACCAGCAGCAGGCCGAGGTCGCCGCGGCCGGCCAGCCAGGCGAGGCTCAGGATCAGCAGATTGGGGTTGCGGCGCGCCGTCACCAGGCGGTTGAGCGAGTCAAAGGGCCGCCAGATGAACAGCGAGAACGGCGCCGCGAACCTGAAGGCGCCCTCGCACAGGCGTCCGCCCAGGTAGCCGGCGAAGATCGCCCACACCACCGTCGGCATGGCCAGGCCGAGCTGCCAGGACAGGCCGAGACCCATACCCCAGGCCAGGTACCACAGCGGCGGATGCACCAGGTCCAGGGCGTGATCCAAAATGTCGCCGAGCTTGGTGGCGGTGAGCGTGACCCGCGCCAGCTTGCCGTCCACCGTGTCCAGAAAGGTCATCAACCAGGCCGCCAGCAGGCCCCAGCCATAAGCGCCCTGCCAGAACCACCAGCCGGCGAGAAGGGCGAACACGTAGCTGGCGGCGGTGACCGCGTTGGGGCTGAGCCCCAGGCGCACGCACAGTTGCGTCGCCCAGCGCGCCGGCGTCGGCCAGACCGTGCGGGTGATGATATCGGTGACGCCTTTATAGGCGCCGCTGAACAGGGCCTTTTCGAGGTCGCGGCGATTGGTCGCCGACACCGGCGCGACCCAGGGCTGGTCGAACTTGCGTAACTTGGTCTGCAACCCCTCTGCGACCGCCGCCGGCAATGCCCGCGGCAGTGCAGTCACCGCCGGCCCGCCCAGCTGGGGCACACCCTGCCACAGGCTGGCATCGCCGCTGGCGGCGACCAGCGCGCCGTCGCGGGGATCCTCCAGCGCGACCGCTGTTGCGTTCAGCAGGCCGCGCAGCACGCGCTCGTCGTAGACGTAATCGGCGCGCAGCAGCAGCACCGCGCCGACCGCAGGCAGCGGTGCGCCCGGCGCAGCCAGCCGCGCCTGCGGCCAGCCGCGCAACTGGCGCGCGAGCCGCTGGCGCGGCGTCAATCCCCACAGCCGCTGGTCACAAGCACCCACTAGGTGGACGTCTATGGTCATGCTGAGAATCCTGCGCAGTGAGTAGCCACAAATGGCCGCGTAGTATAGGTACCGCGCGCGACAACGGATACCGGCGCCGGCCGGGCGCCGGGGCGGACTTTGCAGTAAGCCCCGGAAGGAATTGTTCGGCGCACCGTCAGGCGGAGTCCCGGTCGCGCCGACGCATCCAGGCCCAGGCGGCGGCCCCCAGTAGCGCCGCGGGCAGGATCCCGGCCAGCGGCGGGGTCAGCGCGAACAGCACGGCGGCAGCACCGACTACCTGGTTGAGCACATAAACGCCGAGACCGGCGAGGGCGCCGAGCGCCAGGCGACCGCCGCGGGCGAGGCCTCGCCCGCGGCTGAGGGTAAAGGGCACCGCCAGCAAGACCATGGCGGCGGTCAGCAGCGGGGCGCCGAGCTTCTGCCACAGGGCGACGGCGTAGACCGCCGCGGGCTGGTCCGTGGCGCGCAGATCCTGCGCATAGCGGTAGAGCTGGCGGGGTGACAGGCTGGCGGTGGGCAGCGCCAATTCTTCCAGGCGCCGGGTGGAGACGATGGCTCGCCAGGGCAGTTCGGCGAGCTGCTCGGCGGTCTGCCCGGCTGCCGTCCAGCGCTTGCGCGCGACGCCATACAGTTGCCACCAGCCGTCCCGGCGCACCTCGGCGCGGTCGGCGTGGAGGTACTCCGCCAGCTGGTCGTCCGCGGCGAACATAAACACCTCGACGTCGATCGGGACGCGGCCCGCGCGCAACTCGCCGACGCGCAGCATCTGGCGACCGTCGCGAACCCACAGCACGCTCCCGCGGAGCTCATCCGGCGCCCGGGCCAGCGCCTGGGTGCGCCGTTGCAGAGCCTCCTGGTGCAGCGGCGAGACCGCGAATTCATCCGCCAGCGCCAGCGCCAGCGCCAGCGCCAGCCCGGTCGCCACCACCGGCGCGCCGATGCGCAGCGTGGTCAGGCCCGCTGCGCGCAGCGCGGTCAACTCGCCGTTCGCCGCCAGTTGACCGAGCCCGGCGATGGCCCCCAGCAGCGCGATAAAGGGCCCCAGCTCCACCGCCCGCCGCGGCAACAGCATCGCCGTCACCGTTAGCGCCTGCCCGAGCCCATAGCTGCCCTCACCGATGTCGTCGAGTTCGGCGATCAGGTCGAAGCAGCCGAACAATGGAACCAGCAGGGCCGTGGCGGCGATGCAGCCCATGCCGACGGCGCTGGCGAGATAGCGGTCGCTGATGCGCATCAGGCGCCGCGGTGCCGACTCAGCAGCACCACGGCCGCCGCCATCAGCAGCGGGATCCACCACATGCCCGGCGCTGGCGGCAGGCCGCCGCTCTCGATGAGATTCTTGACCATGCCGCCGGCGTAGTAGATCAGCGTGAACACCAGCGTGACCGGCAACAGGTTGGCGAACCGCCCGCGGCCGGGCGGGATCCGGCTCAGGGGCACCGCGAGCAGCGCCAGCAGCAGCGCCGTCGGCGCGCGCGCCAGCCGCCACTGCAGCTCCGCCCGCTCCGCGGGCGTGGTGGCGGCGGCCAGTTCGGTGGTGGGTGTGGCCTTGCGCTTGTGATCGACAGCACTCGGGGCGAGCTCCAGGCGCAGCGTCAGCTCGCCGAAGCGCAGCGTGCGATCCTGGGCGCCGCGCCGGTGCAGTGAATAGGCGGCGCCGTCGCGCAGTGCCAACACCGGATGCTCTGGATCGCTAGCATCCAGCCAGGCTTCACGGGCGCGGATCAGGTCGGTGCGCGCACTGCCGGGACTGTAGATCAACACCTCGTGGAGGCGGCCAGTGCTGTCAATGCGTTTTGCCAAGATCATGCGACCAGTATCCGGGTTGACGTTGAAGCGGTCGGCCCGCAAGTGGGTGACATCCAGATCGGTTGCCTGCTGTGCCTCCAGAGCATAGGTCTGGGCATAGGCCCAGGGGCGGCCGTATACCGACAGCAGGCCGACGGCCACCGCCACCGGCAGCGCCAGCAGCCCGACAGCGCGATAGATGCGCAGCGGGCCGATGCCGGTGGCGGCCATGGCCGTGACTTCCTGGTCGTGGTGCAAGCGACCCAGGCCGAGCACCACCGCGGCGTAAAGGGCGACCGGTACCAGCATTTCCAGTGCGATCAACACCCGATACCCGGTGATGCGCAGCACCGTGCCTAGACCCGCGGCGCCATCGGCGGCGGCGCTGAAGCCGATGCTGGCGGTGAAGCTGGCGAAGATGAGTGTCAGCAGCACCAGCAGCGCCAGCAGCGGCCGGCGCACTTCGGTGATGACGGCGCGCTCGATCAACAACATGATGCCCGGCACCCTGCGCGCCGCGCCAGCCGTGCCACCCCTCCCGGCCGCCGGTCGGCTTGAGTCGCGACCGGCTTTTGCGGCAGCATAGCGGCGCTGCCGGCGGGTGCCGCCGCGAAGCGACTGCGATGAATGAGTGACCAATGGGGAGAAGTGTATTGAGTGCCACCAGTGCGAACCGGGCGCCGACGCGCGCGCTGATCCTGAGCGCCGGCCAGGGGCGCCGCCTGCTGCCGTTTACGGCGGATCGTCCCAAATGCCTGCTCGACCTCGACGGGCGCACCGTCATCGAGCGCCAGATCGACGGCTTGCTGGCCGCCGGCATCAGCGACATCACCGTCGTCACCGGCTACGGCGTCGCGCAGTTCGAGCAGGTGCTGGTGCGCAGCTACGGCGCGGGCCGCATCGCGACCCTGTTCAACCCCTTCTACGAGGTCGCCGACAACCTGGCCAGTTGCTGGATGGCGCGGCAGGTGATTGAGGGTACCTTCGTGCTGCTCAACGGCGACACCCTGTTCGACCTGCCGGTGCTGCAATGCCTGCTGGCGGCGCCGCCGCGGCCGATCACGCTGGCCATCGATCGCAAGGCGGCCTACGACGCCGACGACATGAAGGTGTGTCTCGATGGCGACCGCCTGACTCGGGTCGGCAAGACGCTGCCGCTGGCAAGCGTCGAGGGCGAATCCATCGGCATGATGTGCTTCCGCCCGGAGGGCAGCGCGCTGTTCCGCGCGGCGCTGGAGCGCGCGCTGCGCACCCCCGAGGCGCTGCAGCGCTGGTACCTCAGCATCATCGACGAATTGGCGGTCAGCACCCGGCAGGTGTTCGTGCAGTCCATCGCCGGCCTGGGCTGGGGCGAGCTCGATTTCCCGCAGGATCTGGCCGCGGCGCGCGCGCTGGTGCGCGCCTGGGATGCCCCGCCGGTGGCCGCTCACGGCTGACGGGACGGGGCCGTCGCCAGCGCCAGCTCGACCAGCGCCAGATCCGCGGGCGTATCGACATCGACGGCGGCCTCGGCAAACGGCAAGACCACGGCGCCCAGGCGCACGCCCAGCCGGCTCGACAGGCGCGCCAGCGCCTGCTCCAGGGTCAACCGGCCGGCCAGGTAACGCGCTGCGGCGCCCCAGCCGAGGGCGCCCATCACCACCCGCCAGGGGCGCTTGCGCTGCGTCTCGACGCGGTGCCAGAACGCCGCCAGCCGGCGGCCGTCAGCGGTGGCAAAGGCAAACAGGTTGCAGCCGCAGTAGGGGCCGCCGCGCAGGCGCAGCGCGGTGCGCCGGGTGCCGGGAAATCGCGCCTGCACCGTCGCCAGGCGAGCGACGCCGACCACCAAATCGCAGCCGCTCGCCTGCGCCGCGCGCACAAAATAATCCACCACCGCCGGGTTGAGCAGCGCGTGGTCGGCAGTGGTCAGCAGCACCGGCTGGTGCGCCGGCTGGGCGTCCAGGCCGCGCAGGGCACTGGCGCTGGGCGAGTCCGCCGGTGCCAGCCAGCCGACCTGACCTGCGGCGAGCATCCGCGCCAGCGCCGGCTGGCCCCGCACCAGCGCGCGCGGCGGGCCGACCAGCGTGATCCGGTCGATCGCAGCGCTCGCCCTCAGCGCATCCAGTGCCCGCTCCACCATGGGCACGCCGCCGACCGGCGCCAGCGCCTTGCAGGGCACCCCGGCGGCGGCCGCCACCGGATCCTGGGCGCCACGATCGGCCGCCAGCACCAGCGCGGCCCAGCGCGGCGGCTCAGAGTTCTTTTTCATAAACTCGGTAGCGCTTGTACGGCGCGGTGCCAATGTGTTCGAGGATGTTGCGCATGCCGGCGTTGTCCTCGAGGATCCAGGACATCTCCGCCGCCTCGATGCCGTGGCGGATGAACACCGGTTGCAACGCTTCGATCAACAGCAGCGCGAGCGCCGGCCCCAGGCGGCTGAAGTGATGGCCCCGGCGCACGCCCATCAACGGGACTCGCCCGGTGCGCGGCGGGCGCACCTTGAGGCGCCACAGCAGGCGCAGCCAGCCGAACGGCAGCAGGCGGCCGCGCAGGGGCGCGATGGCCTCGTTGAGGTTGGGCATGCCGACGATAAATGCGGCCGGCTCGCCGTCCACTTCGGCGATCAGGATCATGTCCGGTGGCACCAGCAGCCGGAGGTTGGCGCCGAGCGCGCGGAACTCCGCCTCGGTGAACGGAATGAAGCCCCAGTTGGCCGCCCAGGCGTCGTTGAAGATGTCTCGCAAGGTCATCAATTCGGCGGCGTGGTGGCGGCGATCGAGGGGGCGGATGCGCACCCGGGGGCGCGCGTGCTCCATCATCCGCCGCAGCGCGGGCGGAAAACTGAGGGCGTCCGGGCGCATCCAGTACGCCAGCAGGTCCTTGGCGGGGCGGTAGCCCAGCGCCTCCAGGCGCGGCCCGTAGTAGGGGCGGCCGTGGCCCATCATCATCATCGGCGGCCGCTCGAAGCCTTCCACCAAGAGGCCGCTCTCCTCATTGATGGTCAACCCGAACGGGCCGGTGATCCGCCGTGCGCCGCGCTCGCGCAGCCAGGCTTCCGCGGCCCCGGTCAGCGCCGCGAACACGGCCGGGTCGTCAATCGCGTCCAGCAGGCCGAAATGGCCGGTGTCGGCGCCATGGTGCTGGCGGTGCAGCGTGTCGATCTGGGCGCTGATGCGGCCGACCGGCACGCCGCCGGCCCAGGCCAGCCAGCCATGCCAGCTCAGATGCTCGAACACCGGGTTATGTTTGCCCAGATGCTGCTGGCGCTCCAGGTGCAGGGGCTCGATCCAGTGCGCGTCGTCGCGGTGGACGTGGCCGGGGAGCCGGACAAAAGCTGCGCGCTCCGCGCGGCTGCGCACCGGCGTGACCACGAGTTGCCGTGCGCGCTGACCAGGGACTGCTTCACGGATGGCGGATTCCTCGCGGTGGGTGGCGTCCGGCGGGACGGCGTGGCAGAGCGGCCATCTTAGCGGATGTTCGCCGGTCGGGGGTCAGCTCGGCGCGACCGCCCGGCCCCTGCTGACAGCGGTGGCTAACATGCGCGGCAGCGGCACGCCCCGTGCTTCTGGCGGCGAGAAATATTGCTGTATGATGAATGCTTTGCGGCTGAGAGCGAACGCATGAAGGCGGGGAGGCAGGGTTGACCGGGGCGCTGACGCCGACCCTGCGCAAGTTCGGCGCACCGGGCAGCCTGGTGCGCGACTACCAGCACTGGTCGGTATTGCTGCGCCCCCAGCAGGCCACGCTGGGCGCGCTGGTGCTGATCGCAAAAGCTGCGGTGACCGCTTGGCCCATGCTGAGCGTCGCCGCTTTTGCCGAGCTCAAGGCGGTCACCACCGACCTCGAGCAGGCGCTGACACAGGCGTTTGGTCATGACAAGATCAATTACCTGATGTTGATGATGGTCGATCCCGACGTGCATTTTCATGTGCTGCCGCGCTACCGCGCGGCGCGGGCGTGCGCCGGTCGCGAGTTCGTCGATCCGGGTTGGCCGGGCCCGCCCCGGCTCGATCTGGTCAACGCGACCGATGCCGTCGTCGACGCAGCGCTGCGCGCTAAACTGATGAGTTGCTGGCCGAAGTGATCTGCCCAGTGCGGCCGGGCAGAGTCGATCCCGTTTACCGGAACTCGGAGCCCGTCGGACTTGAGACTGTCCTACTGCGGAAAAGCCGAATTATTTTGCGCAAAATTTCGTTGAATAATCCCACTATTCGCCGCGAATTTGTCCAAAATCTGCCTCAGATCGGATTTTTTCCCGCTACGGAGGCTCAAATCCGACAGGGTCCCGGCCGCCCCGGACGCTGGAGGCGCATTCGTTGGATGGCGAGCTTGACATGAGTAGTACACCCACGCAGAACCATTCCCTGCCCCAGCGGCTGGCTGATTTTTCGACGCTGAGCGAGGCGCTCGACTACGCCGCCCAGGGCCAGACCGGGGTCAATTTCTACGACGGCCGCTGCCGGTTGACGGCGGCGCTGACCTACGCCGAACTGCGCCGTGAAGCGTTGGCGATGGCGCGGCGCCTGCGCGGGCTCGGTGTGCAGCGGGGCGATCGGGTGGCGCTGATCGCCGACACGGTGCCGGCGTTCATGGCGATCTTCTACGGTTGCCAATACCTCGGCGCCGTGCCGGTGCCGCTGCCGGTGCCGGCGGGACTGGGAAGCCGCGATATCTACGTCGAGCGGCTGCGCGGGCTGCTTGTCGGCTGCGGCGCCGCGGTGGTCGTCGCCCCCGCCGCGATGCTGGCGCTGGCGGCCGCTGCGGCGGACGGGCTGACGCCGATTTTTGTCGGCGCCTTCGAAGCGCTGCACGCGTTGCCCATGGCGGCGGCCGAACTGGTGCCGTCGCGACCGGACGAGCTCGCCTATTTGCAATACACCTCGGGCAGTACCCGTTTTCCGCGCGGCGTGATGATGACCCAGCGCGCGGTCATGGCCAATCTGCAGGGGATTCTCGGATCCGCGGGGCTCGCGCTGCGGCCCGGCGACCGCACCGCGTCCTGGCTGCCGTTCTACCACGACATGGGCCTGGTCGGCTTCGTGCTCGCGCCCATGGTGTCGCAGATGTCCGCGGATTATCTGGGCACGCGCGATTTCGCCATGCGGCCGCGGCAGTGGCTGCGGCTGATCAGCGACCATCGCGCCACCATCGCGTTCGCGCCACCCTTCGGCTACGACCTCTGCGCACGCCGCGTGCGCCCCGACGAGGTGGAGCGCTTCGATCTGTCCAGCTGGCGCATCGCCGGGGTGGGCGCGGAGCCGGTGCGCCCCGACGTCCTCGATGGTTTCAGCGCGCTACTGGCGCCGGCCGGCTTCGATCGCCGCGCCTTTCTGCCCGCCTACGGCTTGGCGGAGACCGCGCTGGCGGTCAGTTTCGCCCGCCACAGTGTCGGTGTGCAGACCGAGCGCGTCGACCGCCTGGAGCTGGAGCGCCACGGTCGCGCCGTCCACTGCGACGCTAATCGAGGCGCGCAGAGTACCTTCGTCAACTGCGGCCGTGTGCTGCCCGGCCATGAGCTGGTCATCCGCGATGTGGCCGGCGGCGCGCTGCCCGAGGCGCGGGTGGGGCGCATCACCGTGCGCGGGCCGAGCCTGATGAGCGGCTATTTTGAGGATCCCGCGTCCACCCGCGAAGTGCTCAGCGCGGACGGCTGGCTGGATACCGGCGATCTCGGCTATCTGCGCGGTGGCGAGCTATTCATCACCGGGCGCAGCAAGGATGTCATCATCGTCAACGGCCGCAATATCTGGCCGCAGGATATCGAGCACCTGGCCGAGTCGCAGACCGAGATCCGCGCGGGCGACACCGTCGCCTTTCTGGTGCCCGGCGACCCCGATCCCCAAGTGGTGCTGCAGGTCGAGTGTCGATTGACCGATGCCGAGCAGCGCGCGGGTTTGGTCGATCGCCTCGCCAAGTTGATCGCCAGCGATTTCGGTGTGCGCTGCTGGGTGCACCTGGTGCCGCTGCACTCGCTGCCGCGCACGTCCTCCGGCAAACGCTCCCGCGCCGAGGCCCGCCAGCGCTTTCTGGACTGGCAGCGCGGCGCCGACGACACCGGGCTGGCGGCCGCCGGCGGCCAGAACTAGGAGCCTGTCGGACTTGAGACTGTCCTGCTGCGGAAAAGCCGAATTTGGTCATATTTTGCGCAAATTTTCGTTGAATAATCCCCATTATTCGCCGCAAATTTGCGCAAAATCTGCCTCAAATCGGACTTTCCCTCGCTACGGACGCTCAAGTCCGACAGGCTCCTAGCTCGACCCCCGGCCCCCTGCACGTGCCACCGCGGATCATCGCGCTGACCGGGGCCACCGGCTTTATCGGCGGCGTTCTGTTACGGCACCTGGCGCAGCTGGGCTACCGCCTGCGCGCGCTGAGCCGACGCCCGCGCACTGCCGTCGCCGGCGTCGACTGGGTGACAGGTACGTTGGCGGACGAACCGGCGCTCGCGCGCCTGGTGGCGGGTGCCGACACCGTCATCCACTGCGCCGGCGCGGTGCGCGGCGCAACGGCTGATGCATTCGTCCGCACCAACGTCGACGGCAGCCGACGACTGCTGGCGGCGGCGCGCGCTGGCCAGTGTCGGCGTTTCCTGCTGCTGTCGTCGCTGGCGGCGCGCGAGCCCCTGCTGTCCTGGTACGCCGCCTCCAAGCGCGAGGCCGAGCGCCAACTGCTCGCCGCCGCCGGCGAGGTGGCGCTGACCGTGTTCCGCCCGACCGCGGTGTATGGTCCCGGCGACCGCGAGCTGCGGCCGGTGTTCGAGTGGCTGCTGCGCGGCTGGCTGTTCATCCCCGGTAGCGCCGCGGCGCGCCTCAGCTTCCTGCACGTCGAGGATCTCGCCGCCGCGGTGGCGAGTTGGCTGGCCGCGCCAGAACCCATCGCGGGGGTGTTCGAGCTGCATGACGGCCGGCCCGGCGGCTACGACTGGCCGGCGCTCGCGGCGGCGGGAGCGCAGATTCGGCAGGGTTCGGTGCGCCAGGTGGTGGTTCCGCCGCCGGTGCTGGCCGCGCTGGCGTGGGGCAACCTGGCGCGTTGCCGCCTGTTCGGGGGGGCGCCCATGCTGACGCCCGCCAAGCTGCGCGAGCTGCGGCATCCGGATTGGTCGTGCGATAATGCCGCGCTGCAACGCGTGCTGGCATGGGCGCCGCAGTGGCAACTGGCGCAGGCGCTGCGGGCGCGGCGGTTCTAACCCAGCGCACAAGGCTGCGCGACAACGCGAGAGCCCATTCATCGATGAAATCGCAACCACGGATTCTGAAACGGCTGTGCGTCCATCTCGGCAGGTTGGCGCCGGGTGCGGCATCGATCCACCCCGACGTCGATCTGGTGCAGGAGCTGGGCCTCGACTCCGTGCAGGTGATGGATCTGCTGCTGGAGATCGAGGACGAGTTCGACGTCTCCGTGCCGCTCAACGTGCTGGCCGACGTGCGCACGCCGGCGCAACTGGCGGATGCAGTCAGCCTGCTACTGGAATCCGCCGATGGCACTGTTCGATAAGTTTCACAAGCTGGCGCAGGAGCGGGCGACGCTGCTGCGGGACGAACCGAGCCCGTTCGGCACTCACATCGACCAGATCTACTCGCCCACCGAGGGCCGCATCGGCACTCGCCGCGTGGTGCTCGCCGGCACCAACAACTATCTGGGGCTGACCTTCGACCCCGACTGCATCGACGCCGCGCGGCGCGCGCTGGAGCAGGAGGGTACCGGCACCACCGGCTCGCGCCTCGCCAATGGAAGCTACGGTAGCCATTGGGCGCTGGAGGCGGAGTTGGCCGACTTCTTCGGTTGCGGCACCGCGATCGTGTTTTCCACGGGCTATCTCGCCAATTTGGGCACCATCGGCACGCTGGCGGGTGCGGAGGATCTGGTGGTGCTGGACGCCGATTGCCACGCCAGCATCTACGATGCCTGCCGGCTGGGCGGCGCCCAGGTGATCCGCTTCCGCCACAACGATGTCGCCGACCTAGAGCGCCGCCTGCACCGGCTGGGGGAGCGGGCGCGCGACGCCATGATCGTGGTGGAGGGCATCTACAGTATGCTCGGCGATCAGGCGCCGCTGGCCGCGATCGCCGACGTCAAACGGCGTCTGGGCGGCTTCCTGGTGGTGGACGAGGCCCACTCGGTCGGGGTTCTCGGCGCGCACGGCCGCGGGCTGGCGGAAGCCGTCGGGGTCGAGGCGGACGTGGATCTGGTGGTGGGCACTTTCAGCAAAAGCCTGGGCGCCATCGGCGGCTTCGCCGTGAGTCGGCACCCGCAGCTGGATATGCTGCGCTACGTCAGCCGCCCGTACATCTTTACCGCCTCGCCGTCGCCGTCGTCGATCGCCTCGGTGCGCGCGGCGCTCAAGGCCATGCGGGCGCGGCCGGAACTGCGCGCGCGCCTGTGGGCCAACGCCGAGCAGCTCTATCGCGGTCTGGCCGCACTCGGCTACCGGCTCGGGCCGCAGCCGGGTCCGGTGGTCGCCGTGCTGCTGGGTTCGCCGCAGCAGGGTGTAGCCTTCTGGCACGCGCTGATCGACCAGGGTGTGTACGTCAATCTGGTGCTGCCGCCGGCCAGTCCCGGTGGCCAGGCGCTGGTGCGGGTCAGCGACAGCGCCGCCCACAGCGGCGCACAGATCGAGCACATTCACGCTGCGTCCGGCCAGCTTCGGCTCAGCGTCGGCGCGGCGGCCGTGGGGTAACGGCGCGCCCAGGCGGCGGCCATCTTGCCGACTGCCGACTGCCGACTGCCGAGCGCACGGTGCGCCTGAACGCAAACCGGTCGCGACGACTCAGGCGGCCGCGCGTCGCCGCACCTGCGCGACCCTATCGAACGCGTCGTGACGAATGTAGTCGCGTGCCATGTGATCCTTGAGGAGCGCCTCGGTCACCAGGCCCAGGTCAAGGCACTCGGCGAGCAGCCGAAAGAAGAATTCTTCAACGGCCGGTACCGGATGCGGTTCGTAGACTTCATCTGGTCGACGCTTGCCCTTGAGGCTGCGCGCCATGCGCCGCAGACGACCACCCAGGGAGCGGTTCAGGTGCCGCGCCGAGGGCGTGAAATCCACCGGCAGACCGGTCTTCCAGGGCTGCGTGCGGCGCTTGGTGGTATGCAGCAGCCGCGTGCGCGGTGTCATCACGTCGAAGTCGTTCCACTCCGGCTCCAGCAGCCCGATGGTTGCCGGACTCTCGCCGTGCAGTGAAATCCAGTCCGTGTAATCGCGCCGCATGGCAAACAGCTCCTCGAACTCTGCCTCGCAGCGCCAGTGTTCAAGCCGGGCGCAGTCGAGCAACATCACGCTGGAGGCATAGTGCTTGAACCCCGGCCGCTCGCGGCACAGGATCGCCATGCCGTGCATGTCGCGGGTCAACAGTTCGTGCACGTCGCCAACGGCGAACACGTCCGGGTCGGTGACGATGGCGCGTCCCTGAAATCCCATCAGTGCCGGCGGCATGAAACGCAGCGGCGTGAACGATTGCAGGTCGTCGTTGTTCCAGATGCGCGTGGTGCCGTCGCGCAGGAAGGCCTGTCCCTCGTGCGCCTGCAGGAACGGATGATCCTTGCATTCGATGATGCGAACCTCGAAATCGGCCGGGCGACGTGAATTGCGCCGCATGGAATGGCCGCTTACGATCGCGCCGACGAGCTGCTTCTCGTTGGTGTGGATGAAGACAGTTCCGTCCAAGGTTCCTCCGGAGGCGGTTGTTGCAAATCGGGCGGGACTTGTGGTCTGGCCACTTGACCTGGATTCAGGGATGTGTGTGTTGATCCCCGCTGCTTCGGCACTTTGCCACTGGGTCTGACCTAGATCAACCGAGGATCATCCACAACGGATCATCCAAACCCATGCTGAAGCCGACGCACCAAGCCCAGAGGGCAAGCAGACGTTGCTGGCCGGTGGCGCGCCTTGGCCGCCGATTTCCGGCTGTTCGCCCTGTAACCGCGGGGACCGCCCGCAGATTGATCTGACCCGGGGCGCCGTCGACGCCAGACAGCAAGGCGCGCGTGTCCGTGGAAGTGGATGGAGTGTCACGCTATACCGATGCCGATCACTCGCAGTGCGGCGCGGCGCCGGCGCGACGTTGT
Organism: uncultured bacterium; assembly: GCA_965232975.1. Taxonomy (GTDB): domain Bacteria; phylum Pseudomonadota; class Gammaproteobacteria; order Pseudomonadales; family Porticoccaceae; genus CBDDRG01. The sequence continues at coordinate 470 of CBDDRG010000160.1, read as the reverse complement.
GCGGATCGAGACCGCTCGGCCGGGCCGCGCTCCACGCGACACTGATATTCATTATCGGAGGTTGTAGCCAATGCTGAGCCCGGCCGTAAGTCTTGCTGCGCTGGACGAAGCGCTCGGCGTCACGCCGGAGCAGATCGATTTGCGTCTCGCGCCGTTCGTGACCGCCCGTGTCTCCTGCTGGAGCCGACGCTGGCAGACCGAAATCTGGCGCCGCAGGCACAAGGCGCTGCGGCGGATGTGGCGCGATCCTGGTGGCCAGGCGTCCCCGCAACAGGGCCGCAGCGGCGCGATCGTGCAGGCCGAGTACGCCGATGTGTGGTCTAGGACCGGCTTCGACCGCTACGATCCGGGCAACGCTGCCTCCGGAAACACGCCGTGGCTGTGGCGCAATCAGCGCCTGCTGGCGAACACCACCGGGGCAACCCGCTGGCGCCAGCTGCTGCTGATCCGGGCCATCGAGAAAGTGCGCC
>CBDDRG010000159.1:0-2516 GCA_965232975.1 uncultured bacterium | reverse complement strand
TGGATGCCTATCGCATCGAAATCGCGCCCGCCGAAGCCCAGGGCGCGCTCGCCGCCACCTACACGCTGGGCTACCGCCTGGCGCTGCTGACGTCCGGCGCGCTGGCGCTGATTCTGGCCGATCACTGGGCCTGGTCGCGGGTTTACCAGCTGATGGCCGCGATCCTGGTCGCGGTGATGGTGGCGACATTGTGCGCGCGCGAACCCCTGCACCCGCAGCGCCGCGCGCGCGTCGCCGGAACCACGCTGGCCACCAGCGTGCTGGGACCGTTCCGGGACTTTTTCCAGCGCTACGCCGGCGGCCTCGGCATCGCTCTATTGCTGTTCATCGGCCTGTTCAAGATTTCCGACCAGATGCTCGGGGTCATGGCGCTGCCGTTTTATCTGGACTCCGGCTTCAGCAAAACCCAGATCGGCACCGTCTCCAAGTTCTTTGGCGTCTGGGTCGGCATCGCTGGCGCCTTTCTGGGCGGCGCCAGCGTGGTGCGCCTCGGCATCCAGCGCTCGCTGTTGATCGGCATCCTGATCGGGGCCGTCAGCAACCTGCTGTATCTGGTGCTGGCGCACTTTCCCGGCAATGTCGGGCTGTTCGTCGCCGTGATCGGCGGCGAGAATGTGTCCGGCGGCTTTCTCGGCACCGCCGCCGTCGCCTATCTGTCGGCGCTGGTCAACCAACGCTACACCGCGACCCAGTACGCGCTGTTCAGTTCGCTGGTCGCACTGCCTGGAAAACTGATCGGCGGCCTGTCCGGATTCATGGTCGCGAGCATGGGTTACCAAGGCTTCTTCGTGTTCTCGACCCTGGCGGTGCTGCCCGCGCTGACACTGTTCTACTGGCTCCGCCCGCGCGTGGCGCTGATCCGGACACCAGCTAACTCGGAGGTTTGACATGACGCGCCTGTATACCCGCAGCGGCGACCAGGGGCGCACCGGCCTCGCCGACGGCACCCGCGTCGCCAAGACCAGCGCCCGCATCGCGGCCCTGGGGGCAGTGGACGAGTGCAACGCCCAGCTCGGCGTACTGGCGGCACAACTCGCTGCGAGCCACCCCCTGCGACCGCTGGTGCAACTGGTACAGCATCAATTGTTTGATCTTGGCGCCCTGCTCGCCGGCGCCGATGGGCAATGGCTCATGGAGGACGACATCGATGGCATCGAAGCCCACATCGACGGCCTCGACGGCGCGCTGCCGCCGCTCAAACAGTTCATTCTGCCTGGTGGCGGTTTGCCCGCGGCGCAGGCCCAGGTCGCGCGCAGTCTGTGTCGGCGGGCTGAGCGCCAGGTTTTTGCACTGGCCGCGCAGGAGCAATTGAGCGCAATCGCCCCGAAGTACCTGAATCGTCTGTCCGACCTGCTGTTTGTCGTCGCGCGCACACTGGCCCAGGAAAGCGGCGGCGATCAGGTATGGCTGCCGCGCAGCGCGCGTTGAAGCGACACCGTGGCGACGCCGGAAGCGTCGAGTTTGGCCCGCGGAGCGGTTACACTGGGCGCCCGCCGCCCCTCCGCAACCCACTGGGCCGCGCGGGTTGGCGGCAACTGTCCGCCCTAGCGGGTGTAGTTCAATGGCAGAACGGCAGCTTCCCAAGCTGCACACGAGGGTTCGATTCCCTTCACCCGCTCCACCGCATCAATCTGCGGACTTCCGCAGAAGTCCAAGAGAGTCTGTAAGTCGTTGCCACGCAAAGACTTTTCCTCTCTTTGATGTTCTGCTGTGGTCCACTGCGATCCGCCTACAGCCGGGACTTTTAAGTCCACAAACAAGTCCATTTTTGCGGGCGCGGCTGATTCCGGATTGTTGATGGAGGGGCGAGGTCGACGTGACCAGCATCTGGTTCCTGACTCATGTTCAGGAGCAAGAGCATGGCACTCTCAGACCTGGCCGTTCGACAGGCCAAGGCAACTGGCAAGGCATACACCCTCCCTGACTTGGATGGCCTCTCCCTGGCCGTCACGGCGGCAGGGGGCAGGACTTGGCACTTCCGCTACTACTGGGCGGGCAAGCAGAAGCGGATGTCGCTCGGCACCTACCCGGAGGTGACGCTTCGAGAGGCCCGCAGCCTACGCGATGACGGCCGCGCCCTGCTGGCCAAAGGCATCAATCCTCGCGTTCACCGCAAGCAGAAGCGCACCGCTGTCCGGCTCGCCGACGAAAACACTTTCGAGGCGGTGTATCGCAAGTGGCTCAAGCATCGCGGGCTCAGCCTCAAGGAAGGCCGGCAGACGACCCTCTCGATACTTCCGCGCATCTTCGACAAGGATGTGCTGCCCACCTTGGGCAAGCGGTCGATCTATGAGATCAAGCGTCCCGACCTCCTGGAGGTGATCGCCAGAATCGAGAAGCGCAGGGCGCTCTCCGTCGCCGAGAAAGTCAGGACGTGGTTCAACCAACTGTTCCGCTACGCGCTGGTGATCGTGCCGGGCCTGGAGCAGAACCCTGCCTCCGATCTCGATGTGGTTGCGCTGCCGCTGCCACCCGTCAACCACAACCCGTTCCTGCGCATGGCCGAGCTGCCGAAG
>CBDDRG010000158.1:0-4126 GCA_965232975.1 uncultured bacterium | reverse complement strand
CCACTTGATGCGGCTGTTGCCGATATCGATCTCGACAATCACGGCACCCCCCGCAGACACATCTCGCCGCCATTGATCAGGTGCTCGCGGCCATCGACGTCCAGGCGCAGCGCGCCGCCCGCGGTCACGCCGCGTGCGATGCCCTCTATCTGGGTGCCGGGCGTGGCGATCCGCACCCGCGCGCCGCGGTAGGCGTCGTGGAGCTCCCACTCCTCTTGGTAGGCCGCGAAGCCGGTGGTGGGAAAGTCGGCGAGCACCGGCAACAGCTCGCTCAATACGGCAGCGGCCAGCCCGTTGCGGGTGACCTCGCCGACGTCGGCGAGGTCGGCCCAGGGCTGCTCGATCGCGACCGCCGCCGCGTGCGGCATCGCCACATTGATGCCGATGCCGACGATAACCTGGCAGGAACCGGCCGGATCGCCGGTCACTTCGAGCAGAATGCCGCCGACCTTGTGGCGGTCGCGGAGAATGTCGTTAGGCCATTTCAGCCCGAGTCCGGTGACCCCGATGGCCGTCAGGGCACGGTGGGCGGCGACGCCGACGGCGAGGCTGAGGCCGGCCAGCGATGCTGCGCCATCGCTGAAACTCCAGCCCACCGACAGGTACAGATTGCGCCCGAACGGGCTCACCCAAGTGCGGCCGAGGCGGCCGCGGCCGGCGGTCTGGCACTCCGCCAGCACCGCGAGGGGCTGGCTCGCATTGGGCTGGCGGCGGACCTGGCTGTTGGTTGAATCAATGCTGGCGAGCACCTGAAGCTCTCCGAGCAGTGCGCGCGCCCTTGGCGTCAGGGCCGCTAGAATCCGCTCGCGATCCAGCAGCTCGAGCCCGCCGGGCAGGCGGTAGCCGCGCCCGCGCGCGCTCTCGATGGCGACATCGAAGGTCGCCATCTGTTGGAGATGTTTCCAGATCGCGGTGCGGCTGAGGCCGACGGCTGCGGCGAGATCTTGCCCGGAATGCAATTCGCCGTCGCTCAACACGGTCAGCAGTCGCTGTAATAGGGGAGTCACTGGCTGGGCTCCAGGGTGTTAGCGGGCAATAGCGTCAGCACATTGGTACCGACGAAGCTGAGCCCCAAGGCCAACAGTAGCAGCGCAAACAGCTTTTTCAGCAGGTCTGCGGGCAGGCGATGGGCGAGCAGCGCGCCGGCGCGGGCGCTGGGGGTGCTCGCCAGCGCAATGCCGAGTAGCGCCGGAAAATGCAGATAGCCGACCGCTCCCGCTGGCAACCCCGGTTCCGCCCAACCATTGAGCAGATAGGTGACGGCACCGCTGACCGCGATCGGGAAACCCAGCGCCGCCGAGGTCGCGACCGCCTGCGCCATGCCGATGCGGCACCACACCAGAAAGGGCACGCTGATCGAGCCCCCGCCGATACCAAAAATGCCGGACAAAAAGCCGATGCCCAGGCTCGTCCCGACGGTGCCGACGTGGCCCGGCAACTGCCGGCTGGCCCGCGGCTGCACACCGAACCCCAACTGGGCGGCGACGCCGAGTAAAAACACGCCGAAACACAATTGCAGCAGCGGGCCGCTCAGGGTGCCGGCGAACAGCCCGCCGAGCGCGGTGCCGACGCCGACTCCCGGCGCCATCCACAGCGCCAGCGGCCACCGCACGGCGCGCTTGCGGTGGTGGGTGGCCACCGCGCTCGCCGAAGTCACCACAATGGTCGCGAGCGAGGTGCCGATCGCCAAGTGGGTGAGCACCTCCGGGCTGTAGCCCTGGGCGATAAAGCTGTAGATCAGCACCGGGACGATGATCGCGCCGCCGCCGATGCCAAAGATACCGCTCAACAATCCGGCAATGGCGCCGAGACCCAAGTAGAGGGCGTATATCTGCATGAGTCCGCGCGCCTGAAAAGCGCATTATGCGGGCCGGAGCGGAAAAAAAGCCCCTCGTCGAGCGCGGCGCGTCAGGGCAGGTCGTTGATGTCCGGCCCCTCGCGGTGGGGGTGGGGCTCGTGGGCGGGCTGCAAAGGCGCACCGCCGACCGGCACCGCGCGCGCCAGGAACTCGATCACCGCGTTGCCGAAGATATCGTTGCGATCGCCAGCGACCATGTGCCCGGCATTGGCGACGTTGACGTATTCGCTGTGCTTGCACAGCGCCAGAAATCCCTGCGCGCCCTCTTCGCTCAGCACGTCGGACAGCCCGCCGCGCACCAGCAGCGTGGGCAGGGTCAGCCGACGCGCGCAGGCTTCCAGGCGCTGCCGGCGCAGTGGCAAATCCCGGCGCATGGAGCGGAACCGGGGGTCCCAATGCCAGTGGTATTTGCCGTCCGCGCCCAGGCGCACGTTCTTGGCGAGGCCGTCCAGATTCTTCGGGCGCTGGCGATGGGGCTGGTAGCTGGCGATGGCATCCGCCACCTCGTCCAGCGAGGCAAAGCCGTCCGGCTTCTGGGTCATGAATGCCTGGATCTTGTCCGCCCCCTCCATTTCGATCTGCGGCGCGATATCGACCAGCACCAGCGCAGTGGCATCGACGTGGTCTTCCCCCACTGCGGCCAGACTGGTGCCACCGCCCATGGAGGCACCGACCAGCACCGGCCGGCGATTGCCCAGTTGTGCAATGACACAACGTAGATCCTCGATCATGACGTCGATGCCGTAGAGGCCGTCGGGCGCCCAGTCGGAATCGCCGTGGCCGCGGGCATCAAAGGCGACGGCGTGATAACCGACCGCGCCCAACGCTTCCCCGGCGCCCTTCCAGGCGTGGCGAGTCTGGCCGCCGCCGTGCTGAAGCAGTACCAGCGGCCCTTGGGGGTCGCCCCAGGAGTCGCCCGCCAATTTGATCCCGCCAACGCCAGTCCAAAGGTGCATGGGTTCGGGGCTTCCGGGAAGTCTGCTACCTGCGCTCATCGTGGTTTCCTTCAGTTAGTTTCACGCCTTGGTAACATGGCGGCTGTGGGTGGGTCAACCGCAAACCGGCGCGCAGGGCGGGCGGAGCAGCGGTGGCAGCAGTGGCGGTAATGAGTGGTCGCAAACTCCTTGACCCCAGATCAGGTGAACCCCTATACTTCGCGGCCCCCGAGGTGGGCGGTTTTGCCAGGGCCGCTCATGCGGGGGGCGAAGGAGTTATGGGCCTTCGGGGCTGGCGTTTAAGTGTGTCGTTGCGGGGTGGAGCAGCCTGGTAGCTCGTCGGGCTCATAACCCGAAGGTCGTAGGTTCAAATCCTGCCCCCGCTACCATATTCGCGCCGGCTGCGGCGCTGTATCCAAAGCCCCTGTTCTGCAGGGGCTTTTTGTTATTGGCTGACGGCGACCGCGCGCGGTCGCCTGCCGCCGGGACACGAGACTGAGGTTATGGCAACCAGCCCGGAGAGACTGCTCGCGCTGGCCGCACCGGTGGCGACCGCGCTGGGCTGTGAGCTGTGGGGGTTGGAGCTTATACGCTCGCGCAACCACAGCCTGTTGCGGGTCTTTATCGACAAGATCGATGGCGTCAGCGTCGATGACTGCGAGCGGGTCAGCCGTCACCTCGCCAGCGCGCTCGACGTCGAGGATCCAATCGCCGGGGAGTACACCCTCGAAGTGTCATCGCCCGGTATGGATCGGCCCTTTTTCGCTCTTCACCAATACCACGCGTACGTTGGCGAGGACATCAGGGTGCAACTGCGCGCGCCTTTTGAAGGTCGCCGCAAATATCGCGGCCGCCTCACGGCGGTAGCGGAAGGGGATATCGTGATGGAAGTCGATGGTCACGCATACCGGTTTCCCTTCGCAAGCATCGACAAAGCAAATCTCGTCCCGAAGTTTTGACGGGGCGTAAACGAGAGGCGTGCGGATGAACAAAGAAATCTTGCTGGTGGCCGAGGCGGTGTCCAACGAAAAGGGCGTGGCCCGCGAGGTCATCTTCGAGGCGATGGAGCAGGCGCTCGCCATGGCCACCAAAAAGCGTTACGACGAGGACGCCCACATCCGCGTGGTGATTGACCGCACCAGTGGCGACTACCGCACCTACCGCTGGTGGGAGGTGGTCGACGACGACACCTTGGCCGAACTGGGCACCCAGTTCACGCTGCAGGAAGCCCACGAGAAAAATCCGGCGCTGAAGGCTGGCGACGTTTACGAAGAAGAAATCGAGAACGTCGAATTCGGCCGCATCGCCGCCCAGATCGCCAAACAGGTCATCG
>CBDDRG010000157.1:0-18580 GCA_965232975.1 uncultured bacterium | reverse complement strand
GCGGCGCTGGATCAGCGGCACCATTGCGAACACCGCGCCCGAGCCAGCCTTCGCGAACAGGCCACACAGCAGCGTGTTGGCGACCACCAGCGCCACCGCCCAGCCGGCGTCGACCTGGCCAAGCAGCATGAAGCTGAGCGCGATGCCGGTGAACAGGATCACCAGCGTGCGCTTGCGGCCCACCTTGTCGCTCATGATGCCGCCCGCCGGGCGCGCGATCAGGTTCATGACCGGATAGGCGCCGGCAACCAGCCCGGCCGCCACCGCCGACAGCCCGAAGGTATCGACATAGAACAGCGGCAGCATCGAGACCAGCGCGAGTTCGGAGCCAAAAGTCACCATGTACGCCAGATCGAGAATCGCGACCTGCTTGAATCCATAGCGAAACATCTCCGGCACCGGCTTGCCGAGGATGCCCCGGTTTACCCGCCAGATGTGGAACAGCTGCCAGGCGTAGATCGCGGCGATCAGCGCATAAAGGGGATAGGCCAGCCCGCCCTTCAGCCAACCCAGCCCGGCCGGCGACAATTTCCACACCAGCAGCGCCAGCGCGCCGTAGATGGGCGCGCTCATCAGCATGTACAGAAACAGGTCGAACTTGCTGGTCACCTCCATGGCGCCCATCTTCTTGGGCTTGAAATAGGTCGAGCCCTTGGGGGTGTCGGTGACCGCGAAATAGTAATAAACGCCGTAGGCAATGGCGACGAGGCCGGTCGCGCCGATCGCGTACCGCCAGCCGTTGTCGCCGCCGATCCAGAGCGCGAGGCCGGGCAACAGCATCGCCGAACCCGCCGAGCCGAAGTTGCCCCAGCCGCCGTAGATGCCCTGGGCGGCGCCGGTCTGGCGAGCCGGGAACCACTCGCCGATCATGCGGATACCGACGACAAAACCAGTGCCGACGAAGCCGAGCAGAAAGCGCGCCAGCGCCAGTTGCTGGAAGTTGCTGGCGAGCGCGAAAAACCCGCACAGCAGGCCGGAAACCACCAGAATCGACGAGAACATCAGGCGCGGGCCATGGCGATCGACCAGCATACCGACCAGAATCCGCGCCGGTATCGTCAGCGCGACATTGAGGATCAGCAGCACGCCGACCTCCTGATCCGACAGTTGGAACACCTTGCGAATCACCACCATCAGCGGCGCGTGGTTGAACCAGACCGCAAAGGAAATGAAGAACGCGAACCAGGTCACATGCAGGATGCGCATGTTGCCGGTGAAGGACAGCAGGTTGAGCTTTGGCGACATCGAGCGACTCCAACTCCGGGCGGTAACAGTGACAAGGATCCGAGCACCTGCAACGCCGTGCGGCGAACCCGCATGGCGTTGACCGAATGCACAGCAATGCCTGTGCCACATCGCGCGCAACGGCCACAAAAATTGCTGGCGCGCGCCAAAATGACCCGCCGGCGCCGCTATTTGGCGCACCGCGACCACGGCGACATTGTGCAGTTGGCACTATTGTTGACGTGGGTGTTATGCGGATGTTGTCGCGGGTAAAAGCACCATAACAAAGCATCGCTCGAACATTTGCCCCCTATTTGCCTCATAAGGGCGCGCCCGCTACAGCCGTCGTTTCCGCGCCCGGCCACGGGTGCTCTGGAATGGCCGGAAAACCGTCGTGCGCGCAAGGGGTTAGCAACCGGGCGACGATCAACTGCGGAGATCATGGATTGGCACAATCCCTGCTACTGACGCTCGAAAGCCCCTTGTTTTCGCGGGGCGTCCGCAGGTTACGGATAGGTCACATCATGAGCAGCAAACTGGTAGTCATCGGCAACGGCATGGTCGGCCACAAGTTCTTGCAGGCGCTGGTCGGCGGCGGCGGTGACGTCAGCATCACCGCGTTCTGCGAGGAGCCGCGCGTCGCCTACGACCGCGTGCACCTGACCGAATTCTTCAGCGGCCGCAGCGCCGACGACCTGTCCCTGGTCGAGCCCGGCTTCTACGCCCGGCACGGCATCCGCGTGCTGCTGGGCGACAAGGCAGTGGCCATCGATCGCACCGCAAAAACGGTCACCGCGGCGAGCGGCGAAGTGGTGCCCTATGACAAGCTGGTGCTCGCGACCGGCTCCTATCCCTTCGTGCCGCCGATTCCGGGCAACGACCGCCCCGGCTGTTTCGTCTACCGCACTATCGAAGATCTCGAAGCCATCCGCGCGGCGGGCGCCAATGCCGCCGTCGGCGTCGTCATCGGCGGCGGCCTGCTCGGGCTCGAAGCCGCGAAAGCGCTGAAGGACCTCGGCCTCAAGACCCATGTCGTCGAGTTCGCGCCGCGGCTGATGGCGGTGCAGGTCGATGACGGCGGCGGCGCGGTGCTGCGCCGCAAGATCGAGGCCCTCGGCGTCACCGTGCACACCGGCAAGAACACCCAAAGTATCGGCCCCGGCGAACAGCACGCCCACCGAATGCACTTTGCCGACGGCAGCGAAATCGAGACCGACGTACTGCTGTTCTCCGCCGGCATCCGCCCGCAGGATGCGCTGGCGCGGGCCTGCGGCATCGCCGTCGGCGAGCGCGGCGGCATCGTCATCAACGACCACTGCCAGACCTCCGACCCCGACATCTACGCCATCGGCGAGTGCGCGCTCTGGGGTGGCCGCATCTACGGGCTGGTCGCGCCCGGCTACAAGATGGCGCAGGTCGCCGCCGACCACCTGAATGGTCGCGACAATGCCTTCACCGGCGCCGACATGAGCACCAAGCTCAAGCTCATGGGCGTCGATGTCGCGAGCATCGGCGACGCCCACGGCAACACCCCGGGCGCGAAGGAATACACCTATATCGACGGCACCAAAGAGGTGTACAAGAAGATCGTCGTCAATGCCGCCAGCAACCGCCTGCTCGGCGCGGTGCTGATCGGCAACGCCGACGACTACGGCAATCTGCTGCAAATCAAGCTCAACGACATCGCGCTGCCGGAACACCCCGATGCGCTGATCCTGCCCGAGCACGGCGGCGCCAGCGTCAGCGGTCTCGGCGTCAACGCGCTGCCCGCGACCGCGCAGATCTGCTCCTGCTACGCGGTCACCAAGGGCGCGCTCTGCCAGGCCGTCGCCGACGGCGCCACCACGGTGGGCGAGCTGAAGGCCGCCACTTCCGCCGGCACCGGCTGCGGCGGCTGCTCGGCGCTGGTCGGGCAGGTGTTGAACGCGGAGCTACTGAAACTCGGCATGGAGGTCAACACCGATATCTGCGAGCACTTCCCGCACACCCGCCAGGAGCTTTACCACCTGGTGCGCGTCGAGCAGATCAAAACCTTCCCCGATCTGCTCGCCGCCCACGGCAAGGGTCGCGGCTGCGATATCTGCAAGCCGGCGGTGGCCTCGATTCTGGCGTCGTGCTGGAACGAGTACATCCTGAAACCGAAACACAAGGGTTTGCAGGACACCAACGACCGCTACCTGGCCAACATGCAGAAGGACGGCACCTACTCGGTGATCCCACGCATTCCCGGTGGCGAGATCACCCCGGACAAACTCATCGCCATCGGTGCCGTCGGCAAGAAATACGGGCTGTACACCAAGATCACCGGCGCCCAGCGCATCGATCTGTTCGGCGCCCGCGTCGAGCAGTTGCCGCTGATCTGGCGCGAACTGGTCGATGCCGGCTTCGAGACCGGCCATGCCTACGGCAAGGCGCTGCGCACGGTCAAATCCTGTGTCGGCAGCACCTGGTGCCGCTACGGCGTCGATGACAGCGTGGGCCTCGCCCTCGAAATCGAGAACCGCTACAAGGGCCTGCGCTCACCCCACAAGCTCAAATCGGCGGTGTCCGGCTGCACCCGCGAATGCGCCGAGGCGCAGAGCAAGGACGTCGGCGTCATCGCCACCGAGCAGGGCTGGAGCCTGTATGTGTGCGGCAACGGCGGCATGAAGCCGCGCCACGCCGACCTGTTCGCGACCGGTCTCGATAAACCCACGCTGATCCGGTACATCGACCGCTTCCTGATGTTCTATGTGCGCACCGCCGATCGCCTGCAGCGCACCTCGACCTGGCTCGACAACCTCGACGGCGGGCTCGACTACCTGCGCTCGGTGGTCATCGACGACAGCCTGGGGCTGTGCGCCCAGCTCGAAGCCGAGATGGCGGCGGTCATCGACACCTACCAGTGCGAGTGGAAAACCACGCTGGAAGACGACGAAAAACTGAAGCTGTTCCGGCCCTTCGTCAACAGCACCAAGACCGACGACCACATCGTCTTTGTCGAAGAGCGCGGGCAACCGCGCCCCGCTCGCGACGAAGAACGCGAGGAAGAACGCGAGATGACCCCCGCATGAGCCGTGCCAACGCCAGCACCAACGCCCTGCCACACGCCACCACCCCGGCCGCGACCATGAACTGGGTCGATATCTGCGCCCTCGACGACCTGCCCTACGACGCCGGCATCGGCGCCCTGCTGCCCATCGGCGGCCGCGACGAACAGATCGCGCTGTTCCGGCTGGAGGACAGCGCGCAGGTGTACGCCACCGCCAATCTCGATCCCTTCAGCCACGCCAATGTGCTGGCGCGCGGCATCATCGGCAGCATCGGCGACGAGATCGTGGTCGCCTCGCCGATCCTGAAACAGCATTTCAGCCTGACCACCGGCCAGTGCATTGAATATCCCGATGTCAGCATCCTGGTATACCCGGTGCAGGTGGTGAACGGACGGGTACAGGTCGCCGACCGGGCGCTCGCGCCGGTCGGCGTGCAGGCGGGTCAGCCGTGACCCAGGCCTCTTCCCACCCCTACTACATCGCCGATGTTTTCACCGGCACGCCGTTTCAGGGCGTGCCGATCGCCGTGTTTCCGCACGCCGACGCCATCCCCGAGGCCATGCTGCCCATCATCGCGCGCGAGCTGAACCTGTCGCAGACCGTGTTCATCCTCGGCGAAGAGGTGCCCGACAGCTTCCATCTGCGCGCATTCACGCCCCAGGGTGAAAGCGAGTTCGTCGGCCACCCGATTCTGGCGGCTGCGCGCGGCCTCGCTGCGGCCGGCAAGATCGCGCCGGGCGAGAACAACCAGACGCTGACCTTTGTCGGCGGCCGGGGCAATGGCGGCACCACCGCGACCGTCAATTACGCCGCGCGCGCGGGCAAGCCGCTGTTCGTGCAGTTCACGCTGCGCAGCCAGGCGGTCATCGATCGCTACACGCCGACCGATGCCGAACTCGCCGCGCTGTTGTCCCTGAGCCCGTCCGACATCCACACACACATTTTCCACACTCGCCTGGTATCCACCGGCCTGCCCTATCTGATGGTGCCGCTGGCGTCGCAGGCGGCGGTGCGCAAGGCGCGCTTCAACGCCGAGGCCTGGAGCCGGTCGAGCGCGCCGGCGATGGCGGCGCAGGAGCTGTTTTTGTTCAGCAATCGCACCGCCACCCGCGATGCCGATTTCCACGCCCGCATCCTGGGCGTCGGCGTCGGCGCCAAGGAGGACCCGCCCATCGGCTCGGCGATGCCCGCCTTCACCGGCTACCTCGCGTCCCACGACCATATCCGCGAGGGCACCTACACCTTCGCCATCGATCGCGGCACCCCCGACACCCGCCGCAGCCTGCTGCACATCGAGATGGACAAGCGCGCCAACCGCCCGCTGAACCTGCGCGTCGGCGGCGAAGTGGTGCTGGTCAGCAGAGGCGAACTGATGCTCCCCGGCGCGCCACCCGACAGGCCGCACCTCACGCAATAGCAGTAGGACTGACGCCATGCTGTTCGGTCGCCACACCAAGAACCCCATCGCCATCGCCGACAAGGAAGTGGCGAGCTGGACCTACACCACCTGCGGCTACTGCTCGACCGGCTGCGCCATCGAGGTGGGCAAGAACGCCGCCGGCAAGGTGGTGTCCTCGCGCGGTGTGGGTGGCGCCGATGTCAATCGCGGCAAGCTGTGCCTGAAAGGCATGTTCGAGCACGAACTGTTCGACGCCCAGGGCCGCGGCAACGAGCCATTGCAGCGCCGCCATATCGGCGAAGCCTTCGCGCCCACCACCTGGGATAACGCCCTCGACCACATGGCGAACGAGATTCGCCGCATCCAGGGCCAGCACGGCCGCGATGCCTTCGCGGTGGTGTCCACCGGGCAGATCCTCACCGAGGAGTTCTACACCCTCGGCAAACTGACGCGCGGGCTGCTCGGCACCAACAACTACGACGGCAACACCACGCTGTGCATGGCGTCCGCCGTGTCCGGCTACAAGCGCTCGTTCGGCTCCGACGGCCCGCCCGGCTGCTACGCCGATTTCGAGCACACCCACTGCCTGCTGGCCTGGGGCTCGAACCTGCCCGAGCAGCACCCGATCATCTACTGGCGCTTAAAAGAAGCGCTCGAAAAACGTAAGTTCCCGCTCATCGTCATCGACCCGCGCGTGACCATGCTGGCGCAGTTCGCCGACATCCATCTGCCGATCCGCCCCGGCACCGACGTGGTGCTGCAGAACGCGTTGATGCACGTCATTCTTGCCGAAGGCCTGGAAAACGCGGACTACATCGCGGCGAATACCACCGGCATCGACGACCTGCGCGCCGAGGTCGCCAACTGGGATCCGACCACGGCCGCAAAAATCTGCGGCATCGACGAGGATCGCATCCGCCACGTCGCTCGCCTCTACGCGAAAGCCCCGGCCGCGATGCACATCTGGTGCATGGGCATCAACCAGAGCACCCACGGTTCCGACGGCGTGGTCGGCATGAACAACCTCGCGTTGCTTACCGGCAACATCGGCAAGCCCGGTGGCACCGCGCTGTCGATCACCGGGCAGTGCAACGCCATGGGCACCCGCGAGTGGTCGGCGTGCTCCGGCCTGCCGGGCTACCGGGCGCTGGAAAACCCGGAGCACCGCGCCGAGATCGGCAAGTTCTGGAATGTCGATCCCGAGTTTTTCCCCAAAAAACGCGGGCTGTTCCAGACCGATATTTTCCCGGCCATCGAAACCGGGCAGATCAAGGGCCTGTGGCTGGTGGCGACCAACCCGCTGACCTCGATGCCGAACACGCCGCGCATCCGCAAGACGCTGGAAAAACTCGAATTCCTGGTGGTGCAGGACTCCTACCAGGACATGGAGAGCACCCAGTACGCGCACCTGTACCTGCCCGCCGCGGTCTGGGCCGAGAAGGAGGGCACCTTCACCAACACCGAGCGCCGCATCAATCTGGTGCGCCAGGTCACGGCGCCGCGCGCCGGCTGCAAGGCCGATCTCGACATCTTCAACGCGCTGGCGAAGCGTTTCGACCCGGCGGGCACAGTCCACTTCCCGGAGCGGCCGGCGCAGGTATTCGCCGAGATGGCGCAACTGTCGCAGGGACGGCTGTGCGACATCTCCGGCATGAGCCACGATCTGATCGAGGACAGCCGCGGCATCCAGTGGCCGTTCACCGATCAGCAGCGCGCCGCCGGTGCGCCGCCGCCCGCCGGTGGTGTGCGGCTGTACACGGCGCCGCGCAGCTTTCAGCACCCGGGCGGCCGCGCCAAGCTGATTCCGCTGCCGTTCGTCGACAACAACGAGCGGCCCGACGACCAGTTCCCGTTCTGGCTCAACTCCGGGCGGCTGGTCGAGCACTTCCACACCCGCACCCGCACCGGCAAGGTCGGCAACAACAACAAGTTCAGCCCCATTCCCTTTGTCGAGATCAACCCCGATGCGGCGGCCGCGCTCGGCATCCGCCATCAGGATTACGTGCGCTGCGTGTCGCGGCGCGGCGACGCCGTGGTCATGGCCATGCTGACCCAGCGCGTACCGCGCGACATGGTGTTCATCCCCTTCCACTTCTTCGACTGCGTCAACCGCCTGACCCTGGGCCTGCTCGACCCGCACTCGCGCCAACCCGCGTTCAAACAGGCGGCGGTGCGCGTCGAGACCATCGCCGATCAGGTCGGTGCCGCGCGCCTGGATCGCGAGTTGCGGACCTATTGATGCCATTGCTGCCAACCCTGCTGTACCGTACCCCGGAGTGACATGAACAAAATTGAACGGCCTGTCGAAACCCGCGCCGAGCAGCACCAGGCGATCTTCGAGGTGCGCCGGGACGAACCCGCCTACGCCTACCTGTGGGATAAAGACGCGCGCGCGACCAACCGCTACGGCAACCTGATCGAGCTGGTCGAGGCCGACAGCGAGCTGCGCGGCGACAGCCTCCATATCAACGGCAACCCCGAGATCGGCGGCAACCCCAACCGGTACAAACAGCACGGGTTCTTCTTCAACGCCGACAACTGCATCGGCTGCCACGCCTGCGAATCGGCGTGCAGCGAGAAGAACGACAACCCGGCGCATATCGCGTTTCGCTCGGTGGGCTATGTCGAGGGCGGCACCTACCCCGACTACCAGCGCATCAACATCTCGATGGCCTGCAATCACTGCGAAGACCCGGTGTGCCTGAAAGGCTGCCCGACCCGCGCCTACACCAAATTTGCCGAGTACGGCGCGGTGTTGCAGGACCCGGACATCTGCTTCGGCTGCGGCTACTGTACCTGGGTGTGCCCCTACAACGCGCCCCAGCTCGATCCGGTCAAGGGCCAGGTCAGCAAGTGCAATATGTGCGTGGATCGCCTCGAAGTCGGCCTCAAACCCGCCTGCGTCAGCGCCTGTCTCGGCAATGCGCTGGATTTCGGCGTCATCGAAAACATTCCCGAAAACCGCATCGAGGCGAAAGCCGAAATCCCCGGCTTTCCCGATCCGGCCATCACCCACCCCAACATCCGCTTCCAGCAGACGCGCTCGACGCACCGCGAGATGACGCGGCCCGACGGGCTGCCGGTCAAATACCATAAAGACGACGCCACCGGCGCCTTCACGCCGGCAGTCGATGCCCAGAAAGGCGGCGCCGCGCGCGAGTGGAACTGGCGCAAGCTGCTGACTTCCCACGAGAGCGCCCACGTCGTGTTCACGCTCTGCACGCAGGCGGTGCTGGGCGCCTTCGGGTTGACGCTGGCGGGCGGCTTTTGCTACGAATTTTTTGGCAACGAGTCTTTTGGCAACAGTTCCTTCACCGGCCTGGCCGCGCTGGCGACCGCACCGGTGGTCGCGCCGCTGGCGGTCGCGCTGCTGGCACTGCTGACGTTCGGGCTGTTCAAGCTCAACATGCACCTGGGCAAACCCCACCGCTTCTACCGCGGCTTCAACAACCTGCGCTGGTCGCCGGTGAGCCGCGAGATCGCCGGCATCACCGGGTTCTACACCCTGCTGATCGGCTTTGTGGCGCTGTCCCCGTTCGCGCACCCCCTGGCCATCGCGGTGCGCCAGTTGATCGGCGTCGGCGCCGCGCTGAGCGGCCTGGCCGGCCTGTATTTCATGTATCGCATCTACCGCATCCCGGCGCGGCCGTTCTGGAATCATTGGCAGACGGCAACCGCGTTCACCGGCAACAGCCTTGCGCTCGGCGGACTGCTGGCCGGAGTGGTCGCGCTGCCGCTGCTGGCGGCTACCGGCAATGCCGCGGTGGCGCCAACCGCCGCGCTCGCCGCCGTGATCTGCGCGGGCCTGATCATCGAAGCGATCGGCCACGCCAGCCACGCCCGCGCGATGAAAACGCTCGGCAAGGAGGGTTCGGTGTCCTGGTTTCTGCAAACCACGCGCTATTACTACCCCTGGCTGCTGCGCAATGGTCTGCTCGCGCTGAATATCGTCGCGACAACGGCACTGGCACTGATAGCCGCGGCCGGCGCGCTCAGCGGTTGGGGTGCGACGGTGGCCTGGCTGCTGCTCGCGCCCGGTCTGATCGCCGCCGCCGCCATCGGCCGCTCGCTGTTCTTCGTGGTGGTCATTCCCACCACCATGCCGGGCGCATTCTTCTGGAAAAACCAGGACTTCGTGGAACACGCCCGCGCCACCGGGCTGGTGGATCGGGAACAGGTCGGCGTGGTGCGCGAACTGCACGGCAAGTTCAGGGGCGACGAGCTGTGGGCGACCATCAAGGCCGCCTGCCCCCGCGAGGTGATCGCGCACATCCGGGAAATCCTGATCTGGAAGCCGCTGCCGGGGACAGAGCACAGGAAATAGCCCGCACCCGGCAGTTCGGCGCGTCGCTTCCGGCTCAGACCAGTACCGCGGCACGTAAGTTTCGACACATTCACCAGCCGTCGTCATTCCCGCGCATGCGGGAATCCAGCCCAGACGCCTCAACAACGGCTGGATTTCCGGGCAAAAACTGGATGCCCGCCTTTGGCGCGAGGTAAAGCCGATGAAAATCAGCAGTGACAGGAACCGCGAGCACCGCCACGATTGCCACCAGCACCGCCAGCGCACCCAGGGCGATGACCAGGGTTCCCGCCTTGTCCTTCGCTTGGCTGGAGCCAGACATGGCTAATCGGCCTGAGCGGGCCTGACGTCGAGCTAACCGGCGTGCAAAGCTGAGCGAAGCGCCGCTTTTGCTCGACCGTGTTGAGCGAATTGTTATGCCCAGACAGGGGCCGATGCGGCATCATAAAACATCACTTTCGTGTTTTGGCATTGCAAGAACGCTAAAGCATTATTTCTTGTTCTGGTATTCGTCTCACTATTCTCATCACCATAAATGCTTACGTAAACTCTACTTACTTGGCTCGCTTTAATTTGATCAAAGATATGCCTGTCATTTTCATCAATTGAATGCCCATGGATAAATAACGTACCATTCAAGTCTCGTATCTTCTTAAAGCAGTAGTTGAGGTATGGGTTGTGATTTATTTTGATCTTCTTCTGGCTGTAAGTCGGTTCAGAAACAAAAAGAGGAAATGAATCTTGGTTAAAGTTTGATCGAACGTGCTCAATTATCGTGACGCCATCATCGGTGCATTGGTGCTTTTTGATGACGTCTCCGGTGTCATAGATATGAAGTCCGCCATGTAGGAAATGAATCTGCTGATTGGTTTCGTGACCGTTCCATGTGCTGTTGTCTCTAAAACCGTCATCTGTTGTGTAGTTTTCTGGAGCCAAGTTATTTTTGTTTCTCGCCCAGTACATCAGCAAGTCATAGTTTACAGTGAATATCGCCTCGAACCTTGACAGAAATCTTCTGACTGAAATGTATTGATCATCAGAAATTTCGGACGGACGATTTGGGTGGAACTTAATGATCGCGGCAATTAGTGCGTCTTTTAACGCTTGCTTGTCATCTTTCACCTGCGCCAATAGTTGCTCACCTCCGCCATAAACTCCTATTACCTCGGCTGCTGCTATGAGTTTTTTCATTACCGCTTCAAAGTCATACGTAGCGAATCGCTGAAACAATTCTCTAAGCGTACCGTCACGCCTACCAAAGTCGGCGACCTTAAGTAAGTTTGCATAGCTAAATATTTCGTCTTTCCAAGACCGGGAGAATCCATTGCCAAGCAACACGGACGTCGTTTCACCATCTTTCAAGGATTTCCAAGCTTCCTCAAACGTTTGCATGTATTTTCCTTGAGGTATAACGTCAAAGCGCACCGGCGGCAGTGGCGCGCAGTGGAACTGCCGCCGGCGCGCCGTCTGGTTAGCCATTTGATGTCATCGTTGCATAGCCCGGATGGTTGCGGCGCGCCTCTCCAACGCCTCTGCTGCGCTATCCCTGCCCGTTTTTCGATAGACCCCAGCCATATTCTCAAGGCTCGTGGCCACAGCGGGGTGATTCGAGCCGAGGGCTTTCTCCGCAATCGCCAGCGCGCGCCGGTAGAGCGGCTCGGCCTGCGCGTACTGGCCCTGGGTAGCGTACAGCGTCGCGAGGTTGTTCAGGCTCGTGGCCACATCGGGGTGATCCGGGCCGAGGGCTTTCTCGAAGATCGCCAGCGAGCGCCGGTAGAGTGGCTCGGCTTGCGCGTACCGGCCTTGGGTATCGTACAGCCCTGCGAGGTTGTTCAGGATAGCGGCCACATCGGGGTGATCCGGGCCGAGGGCTTTCTCCCTGATCGCCAGCGAGCGCTGGTAGAGTGGCTCGGCCTGCGCGTACCGGCCCTGGGTATCGTACAGCAGCGCGAGATTGTTCAGGCCCGTGGCCACCTCGGGGCGATCCGGGCCTAGGGCCTTCTCCCAAATCGCCAGCGCGCGCCGGTAGAGCGGCTCGGCCTGCGCGTACTGGCCTTGGGTAGCGTACAGCGTCGCGAGGTTGTTCAGGCTCCCGGCCACATCGGGGTGATTCGGGCCGAGGGCTTTCTCCGCCATAGCCAGCGCGCGCCGGTAGAGCGGCTCGGCCTGCGCGTACTGGCCCTGGGTATCGTACAGCCCCGCGAGGTTGTTCAGGCTCGTGGCCACATCGGGGTGATCCGGGCCGAGGGCTTTCTCCCTGATCCCCAGCGCGCGCCGGTAGAGCGGCTCGGCCTGCGCGTACCGGCCCTGGGTATCGTACAGTAGCGCGAGGTTGTTCAGGCCCGTGGCCACATTGGGGTGATCCGGGCCGAGGGCTTTCTCCCAAATCGCCAGCGCGCGCTGGTAGAGCGGCTCGGCCTGCGCATACTGGCCCTGGGCACGGTACAGCTCCGCGAGGTTGTTCAGGCTCACGGCGACATCGAGATGATTCTTACCGACGCTCTTCTCTGCGACACTCAGCGCCTTTTTCGCCACGATCACGGCACGGTCATATTGCCCTTTTTGATAGAGCGAGCTGGCTTCCTGATTAAGAATATCCCACTCGATGCCCGCGCCCTGGGAAAATGCGGGGGTGGCAGTCAGCAGGAGCAGCCCAACCATTCCAATGGTTCGCATTGTTTTCATCACCGGCGCGGTTACGGAAAATTCGCGGAAGGCCAGTTTCATCATGTTTGAGTCCCTTCTTTTTTGTGTGGCCAACGCCTGCGCCAACCGGCTGCCGAAGGCGCGCAGCGACCGAGGTAGTCCAGGTCAGGCGCCTTGTTGAGCGTCATTTGCCAAAGGACGCCATCGCGCCTCAATTGTGTCGGCGGAAAGATCCGCTCCGCACGCCCATTCTATGAAATACCTACCGTTATGAACGCGCTCAAATTCTGCTCGGTTTTTCAAAGGCTCAAATGCTTCTGATTCGAGAAACGGCGTTATATCGAGTAAACCTGAACGCCCGTCGTCTGATTTGACGTACAGGAAGCGATCTTCCTTTGGGACAATCTCGGCAATATTCATTGATCGAGCCCTCGAATCCAGTACCGTCACGAAACTGTTTGTGCGAACCGCGCGGCCTGATCTCCGAGAAACCGAGATTGAGGAGAATGGCGACGACCTCTGCCGGCTTGAGAACTGGGATTTTGCCCATGCCTATACGACGGCAACGTTCTGAATCCCTACAAATTCAGACTCAAGCTGAGGCTCTCCATCTTCGAGTAGCATGGCTATGACCTCTTGAAGATTGCGATTGAGTTCATCGAGGGTCTCGCCTTGGGAGTGCGCGCCAGAAAAACCAGGAACAAAACCGGCAAACAGTCCAGTTTGGGAGCAACGCTCGATCACCGCAGAATAAACCCTCATAACCAACCTCCAAGTTTCAGATGAGTAGGGATTGTCCGCTACACCGGACACGCGGCAATCCTAAAGCCCAACGCCAAGGTAAGGAGCGCGCCGCGCGCCGAGGTTGGGCGAAGCCACCGTGCGCACCGAACCCGGCCGCCCAAAGGTGCAGCGTCTCTGCGTGTCCCCCTGACCGCGCTGAGCGCGCCTTTTTCGGCTTCAACCCTTTGGCCGCCGCGATCACCGCCTGCAAAAAATCAAGCCGACAGTCAATATTGTTTACGGCTCAGTTCTTGATCAGATCGCGCAGCTCAAGGGGCCTGGGAATGCCGGCGACCTCGATTTCGGGTTCGTCTCCGGCGGTAAATACGGAGATCTTGCCAACCCCGAAAATGCGATCGGAAAACGATTGCGAGACCTTCACTGTGCGAATCTGTGCCACGTTTACGGCTGTGCGATTCTTGCTCAACAGTCCGGTTTCGAGTACCAGATCATTGCCGACGAATTCCAGTTTGATCGCCTTGCAGCGTAGAAACCAAACCAGCAGGATCAGGATGCCGACCGCCAACGGAATGAGGGCGACAGCCAGGACGAACCCCAACGGATTGTTTTTGAACATTGCCGGATGTTCTGCGTACTTTGGTGACAACGTAATCCCTCCTCTCAGGATGTTGAAAAAGGGCTTTCCTGCCCTTTTTCAACCCGGCTCGTCGCGGTACACGCCCGCGACGGCCTGCTATTGAGCCCGCACAGTAACCCATGTCGCTGCGAAAGTGGTTGGCGCCCGAACCCGACGGCAACCCGCACCCGACTCAGCATTGCGCACGGCAGGACAGCGAACCCCGGCCGTCGCGGCAGTTGCTTGGCCTTTTATCACAACACCGGCGCAACACCCGGCGGCACCGCGCGACAGGCACCGCGCGACGGCTGACAACACCGGCCCGGCATGTTAGATTCGCCACCGTTGCGCACTGGCATTCGACCACCCCGGTGGAGGGCCGCCAGTACCGCAGTTCGCTGGCGTGCTCGCACCCCCGAAATAACCCGGGGCGAGCGCCAAGTGAGCGGGCCGCCCGCACAGCAAGCTGAGAATTCGCCCGGTTTCTCGCGCTGAAGCATCGGTTCCCTGTCGCCGCCGCAGTCGTGACCGCCGCGCGTGGCGCCTTGGTGATCGACCGATCCCGGCGCTTGCCAGACGACACCTGTTTGCCACAACCATTCACCACCAAGACCAGCCGCGTCCTCATCCAAGAACAAGGGGTAGAAACATGAAAGCCAGAGCCGTTGTACTGACAGAATTGAACAAGTTTTCGGTGGAAGAGATCGAGCTCGATCCACCCAAGGCCGGCGAAGTCCGCATTCGTATGGTCGCCACCGGCATCTGCCAGTCCGACAACGCAGTTGTGGTGGGCAAACTACCGATGCCCACCCCGATCGTCATGGGCCACGAAGGCGCTGGCGTCGTCGAAGAAATCGGCCCCAATGTCACCAATGTGAAGGTCGGCGATCATGTCATCACCTCCTTTATCCCGATGTGCGGCACCTGCTACTTCTGTCTGCACCAGGAGCCCTGGCTGTGTACGGCCACCAACCTGTTCACCGGCATGCAGCCCGACGGCACCAGCCGCGTCAAGCTGAATGGCAAGTACATCGGCGCCTTTGCCGCCCTCGGCAACATGGCCGAGCAAGTGGTCTGCCCAGCCATGTGCGTGGTGCCCATCGACAAGAAATATGACCTGAAGGCGGCGGCGCTGATCGGTTGCGGCGTCATGACCGGTGCGGGTGCGGCCCTCAACACCGCCAAGGTGACACCCGGTGCCAGCGTCGCCATCTTCGGTTGCGGCGGCGTGGGCCTGTCGGCGCTGCAAGGCTGCCGCATCGCCGGTGCCAACCCCATCATCGCCGTCGATTTGAATGACTCGAAGCTGGAAGCGGCGAAAGAGTTCGGCGCTACCCACACCATCAACGCCAGCTGTGACTCGGTTGCCAAAATCATGGAGATCACCAACGGCATCGGCGTCGATTACGCCTTTGAAGTCATCGGCATTCCCGCCGTGGCCGCCCAAGCCTATGCCGCGACCCGTCGCGGTGGCACCACCTGCATGGTCGGCGCCGGCGCCCCCAATGCCGAGTACAAGTTCAGTGCACTGGAAATGCCCCTGTCGTCCAAGAAGGTTTGCGGTTGCATCTACGGCAGCACCAATGCCAAGGTCGATTTCGCGCGTCTGCTCGGCCTTTACGAGTGCGGACAGCTCGACCTCGACCGCATGATGTCGCGCACCTACACCATCGATGAAGTCCACCAGGGCTTTGCCGACATGAATGAAGGCCGAAACATTCGCGGCTTTATCCTGTATTGATAGCAGCGCAACAGGTGCATACCAAAAGGCCGGCTCAATGAGCCGGCCTTTTGGTACCGCCCGGCGCGCGATCCCGCGATCGCGTCAAAGCGCAAGCAGATCATAAACGGGCTAACAGTCTTCGACATCCTGGTAGATTTCGCGCCGAAAGCGCGGCGTGCAGATGGCCAGAAACACCAGATCGACGGCGCCGAGGTTGGTGATCCGCTGCACCGCTTGGGGCGGAATGACCACCACGTCACCCGCGCCGACCACCGCCGGCGCCAGCTCGCCGACCTCCACTCGGCCCACTCCGGAGAGGACCACATAGCGCTCGGTGACGCCAAGCAGCCTGTGACGCCTGGTGGTTGCGCCCGGTGCAACCCGCGCCCGCGCCACCGAGGCGGTGTCATCCTGCGCCGAGTTCGACCATTCGGTGATAAAGCAGCCCTCCTCGAAGTAGTACTCGGGTGTGCTCGCGTTGTGGATGATCTGCGCCTGGGTCATCGGATCTATCCTCCTGAACGCCCGCGGACGTCAACGAATTACACCAGTCGGGCACACCCGCTTGGCGCCCGGCTCGGGCCGGGGCGGTGGGTGGCGCCGCCGCCGGCGGGCATCGAGATGATTGCCGACTGCCAGCGCCAGCCCGGCGAGCAGGAAAGCGCCGGGCGGCAACAGCAGTAGCGGAAAGCGATGGTCGGCGAACACACTCAGCCGCCACCCCTGCGCGGGTGCTCCCAGCCAGTCCAGGTCGGCGCCCAGGGTGCCTGCGCCCAGCATCTCGCGCACCGCGCCCATCGCCACCAACACCAGCGCGAAACCGGCCCCCGCCAGCAGGCTTTCGCGCAGGCCGGGCAGCGGCGAATCCGCGCGAATGAACCGCTCGCGGTCACCCAGGATCACCCCATTGACGGCGATCAGCGGCACAAAAATCCCCAGCGCCTGATACAGCGGGTGGGCAAACGCCTGCATCACCAGCTCGACCGCGGCGGTATAGCTCGCGGTGATCAACAGCCACGCCGGCACGCGGATGGCGCCCACCAGTGCCCGGCGCAGCAGCAACTGCGTGGCGCTCGCCGCCACCGCGACCACCAGCGTGGCCAGCGCCAGCCCCAGGGCCTTGCCGATCGAGGTGCTGATCGCGAGCAGCGGGCTCAGGCCAAGGGCGGGCACCAGCACCGGGTTGGCGGCCCAGCGATCGGCGCGGCGGTCGACAGTGCGGTCAGTCATCGTCAGCCTCCGAGGCTCTGTCCTGGGGTTGCGGCGCCGCCAGCAGGCGCTGCCGGCCGTCTTCGGCGAAGTAGCGCAACGCACTGTGCACCTGGCGCACCACCGCCCGCGGGGTCACCGTGGCGCCGGTCAGACCCTCGAAATGGCCGCCGTCCTTCTTGACCCGCCAGGCATTCTCAGCGGGCGCGCCGAGGCTGGTGCCATTGAAGCCGAGAATCCAGGTGCTTTTGCCGAGTTCGATATCGTCGCCAAGGCCCGGCGTCTCGCGGTGGGCGAGCACGCGCACACCGGTCACCACGCCCTGCAAATCGATCCCCACCATCGCGCTGATCGGGCCGCCGTAGCCCTGCGCAATGACCGGGACGATGAGGCCTATCAGGGCTCCGTCCCGGCGCACCCGGTACAGTTCGCCGCTGCCGGTCAAGCCCAGCAGGGCGCGATACTGGGCGGGCACCGGCTGGGCGTCGAGCGCCAGACCCGCGCGCGGCGCCGGCATCACTTCGAGCATGGTGCGCTCGCGGGCGGCGCGCTGGTTGGCGGCGATCATGGGCTGCAGGGCCATTGCCAACAGCGTCAACAACAGGGCCGCAACCACCGCGAGGCCGCTCAGCAGCAGTGCATCTGCCGGTTGTCGCATGGTCAATCCGGCCGCCGCGGCAATCGCCGCCGGGGCGGCTGGCCATAGCTGCGCGGCACCGTGTAGCGGTCGATCAGCGGCGCGACACAGTTCATCAGCAATACCGCAAAGGCGACGCCATCGGGGTAGCGGCCCCAGCCGCGCAACACGAATACCAGCACGCCGACCAGGGCACCGCCCAGCACCCGCCCGCGGGTGCTGCTGGCGCAGGTCACGGGGTCGGTGACAATGAAAAACGCGCCCAGCATGGTGGCGCCACTCAGCAAGTGGAAGATCACCGAGCCCCTGCTCACCGAGCTGCCTCCGTCGTAGAACAGGAGTGCCATCAGCGCGAGCGCGGCGAGCATGGCGACCGGTGCGTGCCACCTGAACACCCGCCGGTACAGGAGCCAGACGCCCCCGGCGAGAAAGCCGAGATTGACCCACTCCCAGCCGACGCCAGCCAGCGCGGCTTGGGCAAACAGCGGGTCGGTCTGATAGAGCTGAGCCAATTCCAGACCACTGTGGTCACGCATGGCCGCCAGCGGTGTCGCTCCGGTGACGCCATCGAGCATGGGCGGCGCCACAATCGGGAACACCGCCTGCACTGATTGCCACAGCCCGCGCAGTGCCGCGCCGTCGGCGACCAGCGGCTGGGGCAGCAGCCACCGACTCATCGGCAGCGGAAAGGACACCAGCAGCATCGCCAGGCCCGCCATCGCCGGATTGAACAGATTGTGCCCCAGGCCACCATAAAGGTGTTTGGCGACAATCACCGCAAAGCCAGCCCCCAGCACCGGAAGCCACCAGGGCGCCAGCGGCGGCAGTGCCAGACCCAGCAGCACGCCGGTCACCAGCGCACTGCCGTCACCGAGGAAAAAATAGCCGCCGCGATGAACCTGCAGCGGGCGGTGCCGCAGGCGCAGTAGCCCCGCCTCGCCGGCGACCGCCGTGGCGGCACACAGCAGCACATTGATGAGCACGCCCCAGCCAAAGAACCAAGTCATTGCGGCGAGCCCCGGCAGCGTGGCGATCAGCACCTGGCGC
>CBDDRG010000156.1:0-7000 GCA_965232975.1 uncultured bacterium | reverse complement strand
GAATCGTGCTGGACAACCATTCCGCCCACATCTCGAAAGAGACCATGGCCTATCTCGCCACACGCCCCGGTCGCTTCGAATACGTTCATACGCCCAAGCATGGCTCTTGGCTCAACTTGATCGAGTGCGCCTTCTCGAAGGTGGCGCGAAGTTTCCTCCGCCATATCCGCGCGTCGTCCAAGGATGAATTGAAGCACCGCATCCTCAAGGGAATCGCCGAAATGTACGAGCAGCCCGTCGTCTTTCAATGGCAACACTTCGACTAGGAATTGACATGATGTGTAAGCATATTTCTGGAACGGAGTACTAGCCCGCGCCGGCACGTCGGCGGCCGATGCGCACCGCCACGCTCACCTCACACCTCACACCTCACACCTCACACCTCACACCTCACACCTCACACCTCACACCTCACACCTCACACCTCACACCTCACACCTCACACCTCACACCTCGGTGCCTGCCAGCTCCGCCCGCCCCTGAACCACCGAACCATGGCTCCGCGACACGGTCAAAACTTCAGCTTGCGCTTCGCAGGCGAATGGATCCAGACAGAGGAGAGTGGCCACCATGATGACTGCAAACATGAGAAATCTGGCGCTTGCTGCCCCCATGATCGGTAGTCTGCTGCTGGTGTCGGCACCAGGACGCGCCGATTATCCCAACCTGTATATGGGCGGCGGCGTCAGTGCTGCGCGATTGGACAACGCCGAAGTTGACGACCAGGATGTCGGTACCGGCGACTTGGAAGACTTTGATGATGACCGTGTGAGTTGGCAAGCCTATCTGGGCACCATGTTCACGCCGTACCTGGGCGTCGAAGCCGGTTACCTGGATCTCGGCGGCTTCAGCGACGGCGGCTTTGACATCGACGGCCACGGCGTAACCGCTGCCGCTATCCTGGCATTTCCGATCGCTGACCGGATGTCGCTATATGGCAAGGCCGGGCAGGTGTGGTGGGATGTCGACGCTGACGGCCCGGCGGGGTTTGACCAGCATGTCGATGGCAGCGACTGGCTTTATGGGGCGGGCCTGCAGGTCGGGCTGGCGGAGAGCTTAGCGCTGCGCTTCGAGTACACGCGACTTGAACTCGACCATGGTTCCGCCAATGCCGATCTGGACCTGGCAACCGTCGCGCTGTCATACGTGTTCTGACGTGTCGAGAGCTTGTGTATCGATGGCTTGTCTGCCGCAAAATGCGTCAGGCAAGCCATCGGGCCCCCGGCGCAGCCGAGTGTGACACGTTCGAAGATGCGCTCGAGATCGGCCCCCCCCCGCGCGCGGGTCCGTGAAGATGCAGAACTGGTTCTCGCGCACGGCATTTTCTCCATTTGTCTCGTCAGTCGTCGATACTCTCAGTCGTCGACAGGATGCATTCGGTCCTTGGAAGACGAAACCCAGGGGCAGCTCAGACAGATCCTCCTAATTTTCGTAGCGCCCAATGTCGCCAGGATTGCGTAACATCTTGTCAACTTCGCCCAGATGCATGGTCTCGGTGTAAATATGGGCGCGGGCGTATTCTTCCAGCATGACGTCTTTACCCTCGACCAGCGCGAGCAACTCTTCGTAGAGCGTGAGGGTCGCGCGTTCGTTTCGCAATGATTCACGCAGGATCTCGCCGATTTCGTGCTTGTGGGTCTCCAGCAAGGGCCCGATAGCGAGCGACGGATGACCGCCGAGCGTCGTCACCAATTCGCCGGCGGTCTCGGCGTGCGTCAGCGATTCCGCCGTCTGTTCCCGCAACCATTTCACGATCGGAATCCGGTTGTACCCATAAACCATGAATGAATAGTGCGTGTAGTGAATGGCACCGGCAAGTTCCATTTCGAGAATTTTGTTCAACAACACGATCGCTTTTTCATGCGCCTCAGATTTCATGACAACACCTCCTCTTTAGCTCCGGTTAGCTCAGGTTAACACGCCGAGGGTCGACGACCCACGACCAAAAAAACTCCCCGATTGGATGATGATAGTTTTCGCTCGCCTCGCTGAGTCAGTTTGCGACGGGCGTCGCGCCGCCCTTGCCACCGGCGCCGACGCTGGTGATAACCCGGTGTACAAACTCGAGTTTTTCGGTCGTCGTGGCAGACAATATGAAAGGGTATGTGTCAGGTTGACCCATGCTGCGATTGATGCTGTTGATGGCGTAGGTCAAGGGCAACCAACTGGCGATCATCGCGGCCGCCGAGGGTGGGCAATAGCTCGGATCGCCGCCCGGTGTCGCCCGCGATGCACCGGCCGCGGGGGTTACCACACGCAGCGAAAATTGGCGGGCCGTCTCCAGCGTGTCGACGATGTGCAGGAAATGCGCCCAGCTTTCTGCCCAGTCCTCCCAGGGGTGAGCGCTCGCGTAGGCGCTGACAAAGTCCGGTTGCCAGTCGGCGCGCGGGCCAGCGTAATGCGTTTGCAGCGCGACGTCGTAATCCGCGCGCTCATCGCCGAAAATATCGCGGAAGGGATCCAGCAGATCGCTTGTATTCACCAGTCGCTGCCAATAATAATGCCCGCTTTCATGGCGCAGATGGCCAAGCAGCGTTCGATAGCGCTCGTCCATCGCGACGCGCCGGCGCTCGCGTTCGACATCATCGGCCTCGGCGACATTTATCGTGACCAGACCTTCCGCGTGCCCGGTCATGACCGCATTGGACTCCTGAAAATTGCCGGCGGGGTCGCTCAGGAAAGCGAATGCCAGGCCCTGGGCGGGATTTTCCTGTTTGCTCTCCACAGGCAGGCCCAGCGCGCGCAACCCATACACCAGCCGCCTTTTGGCTATCTCCAGACGCTGCCAATGGTCTCGATTATGCGCGATCGATAGATCCGGAATGGTGGTGTTCAGCCGACACGCGGCGCAGAGCGTAGCGGCCGAATCGATGGGCAGCATCCAGTTACAGACTTGTTCTTCGCGGTAGTTGCGGCACATCTTGTAGACGCCGCCGGCGGCGTCCGGCGCGATGGCACGCCAGCTATCGCCGTCGATGCGCTCGAGCGCGCTGATGACCTCGATATCGAACAAGTAACCCAGATCGTGCCTGCACTGGATACAACGGCTGTTCTCGAAGAACAATAACTGCCCACACACCGAACAGCTGAATAATCTCACCGGAAAGTCCTCAGCAATCGTGGCGAGTGCCCGTGCGCGGTCGCGCGACAGCCGCCTGCGGGTGCTTCAAGAACCAGCAACCAGCCTGCAAAAGCCATACAGCGTCCCCAGCATGATGCCTGCCAATAAGCCGATAAACAGGATCGCGCCGCCGGCAATCAACCAGCCGCCGCCCGTGCGCGAGGGCTCGCCCGACGCACCCGCCAAAATATCCGCGCGCAATAACGCGACGTTCCTCTCGTTAGCTTTCCACGCGATGTCGAAGGCGTCGCCCAGCACGGGTACCAGGCCGACAATCCCCTCGACGCCGATATTGGCCAACATGCGAATCAGCGTTTTAGTGGATGCGCCCGCGCGCGCTGCGGCGACCACGATGTAGGCCGACAACCCCAGGCCAGCCACGTCGCCGACGCCCGGAATCAGGCCCAGCAGGCCATCGACGCCGATGCGGAAGCGAGTCCCGGGTATTCTGATGGCGCTGTCCAAAAGTCGGGCTACGCGTTCAAGGCGGCGCAGCGTGGGTTGTGGGTTTTCGGCGCTCACGAGGATTTCTCGCAATGGCTTCGCAAGGGTTGCATCGCTATTCGCAAAGGCTGCATGGCTAGCTGCATGGCTAAAAGAAGGGCTTGGCGAACTCGCCGCCGGCGGCGCAATGCCGACGCGCGCGTTTATCAGAAGAGGCTGCGATCCGCCCCGCGCGCCGTCGAATTTCCGACGGGCGGCCGCGTTGCGGGTCGCGCCCAATTGCGTCGGCGTCATACCCGCGGACGACGCCCCAACACCGCAAATAGGACCGTCAAAATAAGGCCGACGACAAACAGAATCCAAGCGATATGGGTTGCAGTGCCGGCGATGCCGGTAAAACCAAAAATTGCGGCGACTATGGCGATAATCAAAAAAGTGATTGCCCATGAAAACATAATTCTTTCCTCGGTTGCGTGATGAACATTGGGGCGACATGGATAGCTCGATTTATGCCGCCAAAATCCTCTGCTCGCTGGCAGACCGCAGTGCAGTGTCAATATGGACACTGCAAATTTCAATGCGTTCAGTACTCGCGGTTCAGTGTGGGGGCTCCACGCTAGCGGGAGCTGTTACGCCTGCCGGCAACCGCAACCGGCGCATCAGCTGTTCTGGATCTTCGCCACGATCGCTGTCGTCGAACAGTCGTCGAGGAAATCCAGCGTCCGCACCTGGCCGCCGTAGGCGTCGACGATCTGCCAGCCGACCACCTGCTCCCTGGCGTAGTCGCCGCCCTTGACCAGGATGTCGGGCTGGATCAGTTCCAGCAGCCGCTCCGGGGTGTCGTCGGCAAAGGCCACCACCCAATCGACGGCTTCGAGGCCGGCGAGCACGGCCATGCGCCGCTCGACCGGGTTGATGGGCCGGCCCTCGCCCTTCAGGCGGCGCACGGATTCATCGGCGTTGACGGCGACCACCAGGCGGTCGCCGAGCCTGCGCGCCTGCTCCAGATAGCCGACGTGGCCGGCGTGCAGAATGTCGAAACAGCCGTTGGTGAACACGATTTTTTCACCCTGGGCGCGGGCGTCGAGGATGTCGGCGAGGAGCTGCGCCTCGTTGACGACACCGCGCTCGCAGCCCTGCTCCTGGTGCAAGGCCCGACGCAGTTCGGGGCCGCTGACGGTGGCGGTGCCGAGCTTGCCGACGACGAGGCCGGCGGCCAGATTGGCGAGCGCCACCGCCGCCGGCAGGTCTTCACCGGCGGCCAACGCCGCCGCCAGCACCGCGATCACCGTATCGCCGGCGCCGGTGACATCGAACACCTCCCGCGCCCGCGCCGGCAGATGCAACGCCGCCATCCCCGGCCGCAGCAGCGTCATGCCCTGCTCGCCGCGGGTCACCAGCACCGCCTCCAGATCGAGTTCGACGGCGAGTTCGACGCCCTTCGCCACCAGCTCTTGTTCGGAGTCCCAGGCTCCGACCACCGCGGCGAATTCGTGCAGGTTGGGCGTGATCAGGGTCGCGCCGGCGTAGCGGCCGAAATCCGCGCCTTTGGGATCGACCAGCACCGGTACCCCGGCCGCGCGCGCCGCCGCGATCAGCTCGCGCGGGGCGTCGAGCACGCCCTTGGCGTAATCGGACAGCACCAGCACGGTCGCGCCGCCGAGCAGCGCGCGCACCTTGGCCGGCAGCTCGGCGCGATCTTCGGCACCCCAAAGCTCCTCAAAATCGAGGCGCAGCAATTGTTGATGGCGGCTGATCACGCGCAGCTTGGTGGTGGTGGGCTTGCCCGCCGCCTCCTGGAAATCGGCGTGGACGCCGGCAGCCAGCAGGCGCGTCCGCAGACCCATTGCCGCCTCGTCGCGCCCGACCACACCCACCAACATGGCGCCGGCGCCGAGCGCGGCAATGTTGAGGGCGACATTGGCGGCGCCGCCGGGGCGATCGTCGCAGTGCTCGACCTTGACCACCGGCACCGGCGCCTCCGGCGAAATCCGTGCGGTGGCCCCGTGCCAGTAGCGGTCGACCATCACATCGCCGACCACCAGCACCTGGGCGCGGTCAAAGCGGGGCAGCATGGCTTTCACTTCAAGATTCCTCGCGCATTGGGACCCGCGGCGCAGGCAGCGTCAGCGTCGGCCATGAGATTAGTGAGCGCGCGCCACACCAACGCCGGCGCCAGGTTTTTCATGCACTGGGCCTCGGGACCGGCATAGCCGGGGACCTTGCATTGGCGCCGGTAGCAGGGGATGCAGGGGTAGCCATCGGCCACCAGATGGGTCGAGCGCGTGCCGGTCGCGCCGATCAGGCCGGGATCGGTGGCGCCGTAGAGGGTAACCGTGGGCACGTCGAGCGCCGCGCTGACGTGGGCGAGCCCGGTATCGGCGCACACGGCGCCATTGCTGCGCACCAGCACCGCTGCCAGCGCCGTCAGTGCCAGCCGCGGCAGTACCTGGGCGTTGGCGTGTCCCAAAGCCAGTCGCTGCGCTTGCAAATGCTCGGCCGACGAGCCCCAAGGCAGCAACACCGCGTAGCCCGCACGCCCGGCGCGGTCGATCAACTGGTGCCAATAGGGCTCCGGCCAGCCCTTGGTGGGCCAGCTCGCGTTGTGGACAAACACCAGAAAGGGCGGCTGCGGCAGCTCAACCTCTGGCGCCGGCCATTGGGTGTCGGCAAGGCCAAAATCCGGCGGTGTGTCGGGTAACGGGTAGTCGAGCGCCTGCGCGAACAGCTGGCGCCAGCGCGCGATGGCGAGCTGGTCGGTGGGGATGTGGAAATGGCGGGAATAGGCCAGATGGGCGCCCCACTCGCGCACCGTGTGGCGATCGGGGCCGTACTTGCGGCCGCGCGCGAGCCAGGTCACCAATGCACTTTTGAGATTGGTCTGGGCATCGATCACCGCGCCGTAGCGCACCGCGCGCAAGCGGCGTGCGAAGCCCCGCAACTCGCCGCCAAACAGCGCCGTGGCGAGATGCTCGCGCCAGCGGCGGTGGGCGGTGGTGAAGACGTCGCGAATGCCTGAGTGCCAGCGCGGCACCTCGGCGAAGGCTTCATCGACCACCCAGTCGAGGCTCAACTCTGGCCGCGCCCGGCTGGCATCGGTGACGGCGGGCAGCGCCTGCACCAGATCGCCCATGGAGGTGAGTTTGACGATCAGCACAGCCACGGCCGGCACTTCCACCGCGGGACGCTCAATAGGCCGGGGTGGCGCGACCGAACAGGGCTTTGGTTCTGGCACTGAGGCGGTGGAGCAATTGATGCTTGCCCTTGGCGGCGGCGCCGGTGACGTAATTCATCTGTAAGGACAGGCGCTTGCCGATCACGGGGGCGTGGCCGTGCCAACAGTTGTCGGTTACCTGAAACACCAGCAGGGTGCCGGCGGTGGGCGGGATTTCCGCGACATAGTTGTCGAGGTCATGATCATCGCGCAGCACCCGC
>CBDDRG010000155.1:0-3385 GCA_965232975.1 uncultured bacterium | reverse complement strand
GGCGTAAGCGCGAGAAAGACAGCCTCGTCTGCGAAAATCCCCTGCGTGCCCACACGCACAAAACAATCCTGACCCCACAAAATCACTCATCGACCCCGCTGCGCCTCATCGGCGACCAGTCAAATCCGACAGGCTCCTAGGACGAATCTTCCAAGCCCATGAAGCGGATGATACAGCGGATGGATCAGGCTGCGCCGATAGGTCATTAGCAGGGCTGTGTCCCCACCCATCGATGGTATGTGGAAGACGACGTAACGGTAGACGGGAAACGGGGTGGCATGTCAGAATAAATAGAATCATGAGGTGCTTGCGGCAGGGTTCGTGCTGCGCGTCGCTTCTCGACATTAACAGGATTCTTCGGTCTCACATGACCCGTACCGCTGCGACCAACGCTGCTCAGTGGTGCCGCTTCCGGTAGGAAGTGGCACGTCGTTGCGGTCTTGAACCGCACCTTGCCGCCGTACCGGCAGGCAAGGTCAAGATCAGATCGCTCTCCGGCATGGCGGCTCCAGGACCAAAGGAGATTGACCGATGCCGTCAGAAATTCCCGTCATAGATGCCTCGTGTGCCACGTCTTCGTGGCGCATGACAGCGCGCCCTGCCAACTGGTGTTCGGCCCCGCAGGCCTCGCAAACGCCCTCATGGGCGCGCGTTGCAGGGGTGCGATGTGCGATACCCTCTGTGCCTGCTGCCTTCCATCAGGGCCACTTTCTGGCGCCTGTTCCGCTGAAATCCAGAGCCAATGTGTGTAATGGCGTGTGTAACAGAGGAAGATATAGAAGAGTCACAGTATATAAATCAAGAGGTTATAGTGGTTAAAGTGCTCATGATCGACAACTACGACTCCTTCACTTACAACGTGGTGCAGTATCTCGCCGAGTTGAAGGCCGATGTGCGCGTGGTGCGCAATGACGAACTGAGTATCGCGGATATCGAAGCTCTGGCACCGGCGAAAATCGTCATCTCGCCCGGCCCTTGCACACCTAACGAGGCGGGCATCTCGGTGGCGGCGATCACCGCGTTCGCCGGCAAAATTCCGCTGCTCGGCATCTGTCTCGGCCACCAGAGCATCGGCCAGGCGTTCGGTGGCAAGGTGGTGCGTGCCCATCAGGTCATGCACGGCAAGACGTCGCTGATTCATCACGACGACAGAGGCGTGTTTCGCGGCCTCGGCAACCCGTTCGAGGCCACCCGCTACCACTCGTTGATTATCGAGCGTGCGAGCCTGCCGGAGTGCCTCGAAATCAGCGCCTGGACGCAGACGGAGACTGGCGAAATGGACGAGATCATGGGTGTGCGGCATCGTCAGCTCGCCATCGAGGGTGTGCAGTTTCACCCTGAATCCATCCTCACCCAGTACGGTCACCAACTCCTCGACAACTTCCTGCGGGGCTGAGGGTGTGGACATACGCACGGCAATCGCCAGCGTTCTCGAACGCCGCGACCTGACTCGCATCGAAATGATCGCGGTGATGCGGCAGATCATGACTGGCGGCGCCACGCCGGCACAAGTCGCCGGTTTTTTGGTCGGGCTGCGCATGAAAGGCGAATCCCTGGACGAGATCACCGGCGCAGTGGAAGTAATGCGCGAACTGGCCCAGGGCGTGCGGGTCGTCGGCGACCACCTGATCGATATCGTCGGCACCGGCGGCGACGGCGCCAGTTTGTTCAACGTCTCCACGGCAGCGGCATTGGTGGTGGCGGTCGCGGGCGGCCGGGTGGTCAAGCATGGCAACCGCTCGGTGAGCAGCAAAAGCGGCAGCGCCGACCTGCTCGAGGCGGCCGGCGTTCGACTCGATTTGACGCCGGCCGAGATCGCCCGCTGCGTGGATGAAATTGGCGTTGGCTTTTTGTTCGCACCCAATCACCACAGTGCCATGAGGCACGCCGCCGCGCCGCGCCGCGAACTCGGCGCGCGCACGCTGTTCAACGTTCTCGGACCGATGACCAATCCGGCGGGCGTCACGCGCCAGTTGATCGGCGTCTACGACCGCGCCCTATGCCGCCCGGTGGCAGAGGTGCTGGGGCGGCTGGGCAGTGAGCACGTACTGGTAGTCAGCAGCGCGGACGGTCTCGATGAGATCAGTCTGGCGGGCATCACCGATGTGGTGGAACTCGACAAGGGCATGATTCGCGAATACCAGATTCAGCCGGAGGACTTTGGCATTGACCGCCAGACTCTCGACGGCCTGGCGGTGGTCGATGCCGCCGACTCCCTAGCGCTTGTCCGCGACGCGCTCGGCAAGCGGCGAACCGCGCGCGGCGGCAAGGCGGCGGACATGATCGCGCTAAATGCGGGCGCGGCATTGTACGTCGCCGGGGTTGCGCCCAGCATCGCGGCGGGCGTGGCGCTGGCTCAGGAC
The DNA here is from genome assembly GCA_965232975.1 of uncultured bacterium. Lineage (GTDB taxonomy): Bacteria > Pseudomonadota > Gammaproteobacteria > Pseudomonadales > Porticoccaceae > CBDDRG01. The sequence goes on along the minus strand of CBDDRG010000155.1, from coordinate 1,022 downwards.
GCAGTTGCGAGTGGGCTTGCCGGCGAAAAGCTAGAGGAGCTAGCGGTATTTACCGATTGTTTGCGCGATCTTCATCAGCGCGCGCCGTGTCGCGAAGAGGTACAAAATGGCTGACGTGCCGACTGTCCTTAAGAAAATCCTCGCGCACAAAGCCGAGGAAGTGGCCGCGCGGCGCGCTGCGACTGCCCTGACCCAATTGCGCGACCAAATGGCAGCTCAGAGTGCTCCGCGAGGCTTCGCCCGCGCCCTGTGCGAGCGCGCGGCGACCGGCAAGCCGGCGGTGATTGCCGAGATCAAAAAGGCGTCGCCCAGCAAAGGCGTGATCCGTGCCGATTTTGATCCGGTGGCAATCGCCCGCAGTTACGAGAAGGGCGGCGCGACCTGTCTCTCGGTACTCACCGATGTCGATTTCTTTCAGGGTGCGGACGATTTTTTGCGCCAGGCGCGCGCCGCGACAATCCTGCCGGTGCTTCGCAAGGACTTCACCATTGACGCTTATCAGGTGTACGAAGCGCGCGCCATCGGCGCCGACGCTATCCTGCTGATCGTCGCGGCCCTCGATGCTGGCCAGTTGCGGGAGCTGCACGATATCGCCGTCGCGATCGGGCTGGACGTCCTGGTCGAGGTTCATAATGCCGCCGAGCTCGAGGTCGCGTTAACGCTGTCCACGCCGTTGATCGGTATCAACAACCGCAACCTACACAATTTTTATACGTCGCTGGAAACCACCTTTAGTCTGATCGAGCGGATTCCGCCCGAGCGTTTGGTGATTACCGAGAGCGGCGTCAGTACTATCGACGACGTCAAGGCGCTGCGCGGCCACGGCGTCAAGGGATTTCTGGTGGGCGAGGCGTTCATGCGCGCGGAGGAGCCCGGGCGGCGGCTGTTGGAGATGTTCAATTGATCCTTTCAAGCCGACGGCGGGCGCGCAACAACCAGCGAAGCTGAGCACAGGAGCTGATATGAAAGCGACCATAAACTGGGTCGGTGACGCCATGTTCATCGGCGAGTCCGGTAGCGGC
>CBDDRG010000154.1:0-3519 GCA_965232975.1 uncultured bacterium | reverse complement strand
TCCATTCTCCATTCTCCATTCTCCATTCTCCATTACTGCAGCGACGGGATAGCAGTGAATCGGATGCCTCGGCTATCCCCCAGTCAATGCGCTCTTCGCCTTGGGGCGAGGGTCGCGTTTGCCCGCTGTGCCAACGCCCTGTTATTGACCGTGGCGCTGGCGCCGGCAGCGGCGCAAGGCGCCGGCCCCGCGCCCCGAAGTCCCACGCCCGGCGGTTCCACCCCCGAAAATGCCACGCCCTGGGTGGCTGCCGCACTGCACAAACTGGAACTGCTGATTCCCGCCTTCGAAGCGCTGCAAGCGGCGGGCCCCTGGCCGCGGCTCACCGGCACCACCAGGCTCGAAGCGGGCACCTGCGATCCCCAGGTGGCCGCGCTGCGCCAGCAACTTGCGCTTTTGGGCGACCTGCCCACCTTTCCCGGGCTCGCCAGCAACTGCGTTGACCCGCTGCTGGTGGACGCCGTGCGCAGATTTCAGAGCCACCACGGCCTGGTGGCCGACGGCCTCGTCGGCGCCGCCTCGCGGCGGGCGCTCAACCGCACCCCCGCCGCGCGTCTCACCCAGATAAAGATCAATAGCGAACGCTTGCGCCAGGCCAACTTTGAGGCCCGCGCCATTCTCGTCAATATCCCGGCCTTTGAACTGGTTGCCCTCGACGGCGGGGAGGAGGTGCTGCGCACCCAGGTGGTGGTCGGCCGGCCGTCGCGACCGACGCCGCTGCTCGCCGATCGCATCGTCAGCTTGGTGTTGTCGCCGACCTGGACGCCGACGCCGCGGATCGCGCGCAAGGATCTGTTGCCCAAGGCGCAAGCTGACCCCGGCTATTTGGTGCGCAACCGGATTCGCGTATTTGACGGCTGGAGCGCCGACGCCGCGGAGCTCGACCCCTTCGCGGTGGACTGGGCGCTGATCTCCCCCCGCCATCTCCATTATCGCTTTCGCCAGGATGCCGGCCCGCTGAGCTCCCTTGGGCAGGTGCGCTTTTCGCTCACCAACGACGCCGATATCTATCTGCATGACACGCCGAACCGCGAACTCTTCGCCAAGCCGCGGCGGGCGTTCAGTTCCGGCTGCGTACGGGTCGCGGACGCCCGCGTGCTGGCGCTTTTCGCGCTTGCCGCCAACCCTGGGTGGACGCCCGAACGCCTCGACGCGGCGATCGGCGAGCAGCGGACGCAGACGATAAAGCTTGCCCAGCCGCTGCCAATTCACCTAATTTACGTGACCGCTTGGATCGATGAGGAGGGCGTGGCTCAGTTTCGCGAGGACATCTACGGTTGGGATGCGGCCCGGGCCGCCAGCCTCGCCCGCCGCTCCGCCCGCGGGAACTGACATCGCGCCGCTTCCGGGCGCCGGCCGACAAGCGGCGATAAGCCTGTTGGGATTAATACAATCGAGTCCTGTCCGCACCCGGCGCGGGAACTATGTGCGAGATGCGCTGTCGGACGCGTCCAAGCGCTCCCACATCAATGCCGGGCGGCAATACCGGAATCCATCTATAAGCCGGTTGCGCCAACCCCTCCCCAACCAAAAATTCAGGAAGTTCCCCGATGCCGGATCAAACGCCAGCGCGCCCCCGTGCGGCAAGCTCGCAGCTCAGCCGCCGCCGTTTTCTCGGCCTTGGGGGCGTCTGCGCACTCGGGCTACTGGCCCCGGCGGTCGCCGCCGCCAAGCCGCTGACGGCCAGCCGGCTGGCCGCCGAACCCCGCCGCCTCGCGTTCCACAACCTGCACACCGAAGAGCGCCTGGACACCATTTTCTGGGCCAACGGCCGCTTGGTGCCCCAGGCGCTGGCGGAAATCAATCACCTGCTGCGGGATCACCGCACCAATGCCGTCCGCGCCATGGATCCGAAGCTGCTCGTGTTGCTGCACGCCCTGAAGCACAAGGCGGGTGCGCGCCAGCCGTTTCAGATCATCTCCGGCTACCGTTCCCCGCAGACCAACGCCGCGCTGCGGGCGCACAGCTCGGGGGTTGCCAGCAAGAGTCTGCACATGTCCGGTCAGGCCATCGACATCGCGTTGCCGGGCTGCAGCCTGAGCCGGTTGCGCGAGCTCGCGCTGGCGCTGAAGGGCGGTGGCGTCGGCTACTATCCCCGCCCCGGCTTCATCCACCTCGACACCGGGCCGGTGCGCCACTGGGGTTGATGACGGGCCCGTCAGATACCCTGCCTGACCCAGCCCTGGGCGACGAACAGATCGACGTACTCGTCCGCCACGAACAGCCGGTCCCCGGGGTGGGCGATCTCGAAATAGCGCTGTGGGTAGGTACGCTCAAGTCCGACAGGCTGCCAGGGCAGCTGGGTGACGGAATGAAAGCATTGTCGCCGGTGGCCGACGCCGGTGCCCCCATTGGATAATGCCCCGCCAGCCTACAGCGACCGGAATCGCGCCCTTGACGACACCCCTTTCCCCGCCGGACGCCGACCGCAGCGGCCACACGCCGATGATGCAGCAGTACCTGCGCATCAAGGCGGAGCACCCCGAGCAGTTGCTGTTCTATCGCATGGGCGACTTCTACGAGCTGTTCTTTGACGACGCCCGCAAGGCGGCGCGGCTGCTGGGCGTGACCCTGACCAGCCGCGGTCACAGCAATGGCGCGCCGATCCCGATGGCGGGCGTACCCTGTCACGCCGTCGAGGGCTATCTCGCGCGCCTCGTGCGGGCCGGCGAGTCGGTGGCGATCTGCGAGCAGGTCGGCGAGGTGACCGGCAAGGGGCCGGTGGAGCGCAAGGTGGTGCGCATCGTCACCCCCGGCACCGTCAGCGACGACAGCCTGCTCGAAGCCCGCCGCGACAATCTGCTGGTCGCGCTCTGTCGGGGCAGCGGCCCGCGCGCGGGCGACCATGGCATCGCCTCCCTCGATATCGGCAGCGGCCGCTTCCTGGTGCTCGAAGTGACCGGCGAGGACGCGCTGCTGGGCGAGCTGCAGCGGCTGAACCCGGCGGAATTGCTGATCGACGAAATGCTGCCCCCGCAACCGGCGCTCGCGAACTGGAAGGGGCTGCGCCGGCGCCCGCCCTGGGAGTTCGACGCCGACACCGCGGTGCGCCGCCTCAGCGAGCAGTTCGGCACCCGCGACCTGGCCGGCTTCGGCTGCGCCCATCTCGATCTGGCAGTGGCCGCCGCCGGCGCGCTGCTGCACTACGTCCAGGAGACCCAGCGCACGGCGCTGCCGCACTTGCGCGGCCTGAGCCACGAGAACCGCGCCGACAGCGTCATTCTCGATGCCGCCACGCGGCGCAATCTGGAGCTCGACACCAACCTCGCCGGCGGCGGCGACAACACCCTGTTCGCGGTGGTGGACAACACCGCGACCGCGATGGGCAGCCGCCTGCTGCGGCGCTGGTTGCATCGCCCGCTGCGCGATCTGGCGGTGCTCGGCGCGCGCCAGCAGGCGATAGCCAGCCTCGGGCACGACCATTTGCACGAGCGTGTGGCGGCCGCGGTCAAGCCGGTTGGCGATCTGGAGCGCATCCTCGGCCGGGTCGCGCTGCGCTCGGCGCGGCCGCGGGATCTG
>CBDDRG010000153.1:0-15130 GCA_965232975.1 uncultured bacterium | reverse complement strand
ATGCCGGATTCAGGCGCAACTCCGTCGGTGGTTGCCATCTATCTAACTGCCGACCCGGAGGGTCAACCGCAGTCAGTGACGCAGGCGACCGCCGTCGCCGGACGCGGAATGCGCGGCGACCGCTACTTCGCCGGCAACGGGACGTTTTCGCAATGGCCGGGCACGGGCCGCCAGATCACGCTGATCGAGACGGAAGTGCTGGCCGCATTGCCGATCGACTGCGGCATCGTGCCGGGCGCCAGCCGCCGCAATCTGGTCACCAGTGGCGTCGCGCTCGCTGCGCTGGTGGGGGTGGACTTTCAAATCGGTGGCGCGGATGGCGTGGTGCTGCGCGGGCAGCGGCCGTGCGACCCCTGCGCGCATCTGGAGCGGCTGACCCAAGCGGGCGTCGCGCGGGCGCTGGCCGGTCGCGGCGGGTTGCGCGCGGATGTCTTGGTCGGCGGGCTGATCCGGGTCGGAGACCGGCTCGAAATTCTCGGCGGCGCCAGATCCGGTTGAGGTCAACCCAGGGTGCCGGCGAACAGCGCGCCGACGGCCATCGTCAACCCCATCGCCAGTGCGCCCCAGAAAGTGACGCGGAGGGTGCCGACCGCGACGCGGGCACCGCCGAGCGTGGCGGCGGTGCCGCCGAGTGCGGCCAGCAACGCCAGCGAGGCGCCCGGTACCAGATAGGTCAGATAGGCGAGCGGCGCGAGCGCGGCCAACACCAGCGGCAGCGCGGCGCCGACGGCAAAGCTCGCCGCCGATGCCAGCGCCGCCTGCAGGGGACGCGCGGCGCTCAGATCGTGGATGCCCAGTTCATCGCGGGCGTGGGCGCCGAGGGCGTCGTGCGCCATCAGTTGCCGCGCGACCCGCTCCGCCAGTTGGGGGTCGAGGCCGCGCTGTTGGTAGATTTCGGTGAGTTCCTCGATTTCATGGGCTTCGTCATCCACCAGTTCGCCGCGCTCCCGGTCGAGATCGGCGCGCTCGGTGTCGGCTTGCGAGCCGACCGACACATATTCGCCGCACGCCATCGACATGGCCCCGGCCACCACGCCCGCCGCCCCGGCCAGGACGATACCCTGGTGGCTGGTTCCGGCCGCTGCTATGCCGCTGATGAGGCTGGCGGTCGACACGATGCCGTCATTGGCGCCCATGACCGTTGCGCGCAGCCAGCCGATGCGTTGATTGCGGTGTCGCTCGCGATGGAACATGGTGGCTTGTCCCCGGTGGGTGGCGCGGTGAAAGGGGTGCGGCGGCGCGGTGCGGCGTGTCGGCGATTGTATCAGCGCGGTTCCCTCGCCCCGCGGGTTGTGTATGCTGACCCGCACATTCCGCACCGGAGATCGCGTCCCCCATGCTCCGTATCGAGATAATTTACTGCCCTGGTTGTAACTGGCTGCCGCGCTCGGCGTGGATGGCCCAAGAGCTGCTTTATACCTTCAGTGACGAACTCGATGAGGTTGCCCTCAAGCCCGCGCGCGTGGGCGGCACCTTCGAGATTCGCGTCGATGGCGAGTTGTTGTGGGAGCGCGTCCGCGATGGCGGCTTCCCGGATATCAAAATCCTCAAGCAGCGGGTGCGGGATGCGATTGCCCCGGAGCGGGATCTCGGCCATCTGGATCGCAACGTCAAGGCGCCGTTGGCGCCCAGATGAGGGTCGTGGCGCAGTGCCGGCATCGATAGGTGGCCTGTCCGCGCCGGATTTTGTGATGGCGGCTACCGCTCAATTGATGCGCCCGACAGTCGCAACGATAGGCGTAACGGCGTTGCGTGCGCTGGGGTAGGCCACCCAGGTCATAGCTGGTGGTGCGGCTGGCGTCGGCGCCAAATGCCTGCATCAGGGCGCGCCACTCGGCGCCGTGGGGCCGAATGTTGGCAAACCCATAAACCCGATCGCAGAGATAGTGGGCCACCTCGTGGGGTACCGTGACCCGCAGGTTGTCGGCGAAATAGCGCGCAAAAATATAGGGGTTGTAGCGGATGCGGCGTTCGCGTCCGCGCACCACGTACATGCCCGATGCCCGTCCCAGCAAATCGAAAGCCACGGCTATATGGGCGAATTTGCGGCCGAACAGGGTTTCTCCGCGGTGGATGAATGTCGTGGTCGCCACGATCACCAGACCGCGTTGGTTGGCGTCCAGCGTCGGCGGTGGCGCCGCCGCCATCTGGTCGGCGGCACTGCCGGGGGTGGGCGCAACGATTGGCTCGTCGCCGGTCGGAGCAGGCTCGGTTGGCGGCACGGCAACCATCGGTGGGAATGCGGGTGGCGGGGATGTTAGCAGATAACTGAGCGGTGACAGGGCGGCGGGGATGACGGGCTTCGGGGTATACTGCCGGTGAGCCCGCCATCCAGTGCCCGCCGTTACGGAACCCGATGCTGTTCGATCTGCATACCCATTCCACCGTTTCCGATGGCGCGTTGCCGGTCCGCGATCTGATCGCCCGCGCGCGGACGGCTGGCATCGACGTGCTGGCCATCACCGACCACGACAGCATCGCGGGCTACGAACAACTCCAAGGCGTCGATCTCGGCGGGTTGACGTTGGTGCCCGGCGTCGAGCTGTCCGCGCAGTGGGGCCACGTCAGTGTTCATATCGTCGGCCTCAATGTGCGCCTTGCCGACGTCGGTCTGCGGGAGGCGCTCGCACGCCAGCGCCAGGCGCGCCTGGAGCGCGCCGAGCTGATCGCCGCCAAGCTGGCCGCAAAAGGATTTAAAGACTTGTTGCCCCAGATTCAGGCGCTGGCCGACAACGACACCATCGGACGGCCGCATTTCGCCAAGCTGCTGGTGGATGCCGGCGCCGCGCGCAGTCTCGACGATGCCTTCAGCAAGCACCTGGGAACCGGCAGGCTCGGCGATCTGAAGAGATGCTGGCCTCTCCTCGCTGAAGTGGTTGCCTGGATTCGCGACGCGGGCGGCACTTCGGTGCTGGCCCATCCCGACAAATATTCACTGACCCGCACCAAGCTCAATGAGCTGGTGGACGATTTTGCCGATGCTGGTGGCCAGGCGCTGGAAGTGGTGTCCGGCCGCCAAGACCTATATAAGTCGAAGGAGCTCGCCGCTCTATGTCAGCGCCGGGGTCTACTCGCCTCTTGCGGTTCCGATTTTCATCAGCCCGGCCAGAGTTGGGCCGACCTCGGCCGGCATTCGTCGTTGCCCGCTAACTGCACCCCGGTATGGGATCGCTGGTAATGCCAGTGTCCTCGAAGTATCGAAGCTGAGAAGCCCCGATGACCGACACCGCGACCGTCACCCTGGGCCTGCTTGAAACCGACACCCTCGCCGCAGAGCTGATTTCGGACTACGGTTCTTATGGGCGGATGTTCGCTCGCTATTTCGACGCGCTCGACGGCCAGCTCCGCTATCGCTACTACCAGGTGCAGGACGGCGAGCTGCCCCAGCAGCCCGGCGAGTGCGATGCCTATCTGATCACCGGCTCCAAGGCTGGCGTCTATGACGCCTTGCCCTGGCTTGAACTTCTGCGGGCGTGGATCGTCGATTTCCACGCCCGTGGCGCTCGCCTCATCGGCATCTGCTTCGGCCACCAGATGATCGCCCACAGCCTCGGTGGTCGCGCCGGCAAGAGCGCGAAGGGTTGGGGCTTGGGGGTACTTGCGAGCCGTATGCCGGGCGGGGAGGCCTACGTCGGTAGTGCGTCGCTGCCAGATTCACCCGAACTGCGGTTGATTCATAGCCACCGGGATCAGGTTGAGTTGCTGCCGCCAGGCGCTCGCGTGCTTGCGGCGAGCGAGTTCTGCCCCTATGCCGCCTATGCCATCGATGCCCGGGTGCTCTGTTTTCAGGGTCACCCCGAGTTCACGCCGGGCTATTTCCGCCGCCTGTTCGCGCGCGCCGACGGCGATCCGGACACCGCCGCGCTCGATGCCGCGCTGGCTACCCTCGATCGGCCGGCCGATCACGCCACCGTTGGGCGGATGCTGCTGGCCTGTATTCGCGGCCACTCGGGATAGCCACCATCCGGGCAACCGCACTCAGGCGCGCATGAAGCGTTGGACGTACCAGCAGCTCGCCTGGATCTGCAGGTCCTGATGGCGGGCCCAGGCGAGACCCGTGCGCACCAGGGTTTCGGCGATGCCGCGCCCGCGCAGGGCCTCGGGCACGAAGGTGTGGTTGAAGTCGATGCACCTGGCGGAGAGCATCTGGTAATCCAGTACGGCTTCGACGCCATCGACGATGGAAACAAAGCGGCTGTTCTCGGGTTGATGCAGCACGGGCTGCACCCGTCCGCCGCTGGACTCAGCGGATACTTGAAAGTCGGACATCAGGTTTACCTCCCACAGTGACGGAATCTCCGCCAATACCTTGGGCCAACAGATTTTGCCGCACATCCGGGGCAGCCCCGCAGCGTTGCCTTGGGCTCCCCATTCGGCAAAAGGTTCATGCGTTGCGGATAAAAAGGTGCCTGACCGCGGGCCGATGATCGGCGCTGGAATGGTTTGGCGCCCTGCTGGTAGAGTACCGGCCAGCGCAGCATGCCGGAGACCGGCACCCCGGCAATTGGCTGCGAATGCGGCGCGGCGCCCTGCGACCAATCGATAACAACCACTCACGGGAACAGCATCATGGGCAGAGTACAGGGGAAGGTGGCAATAATTACCGGCGGCACCGCCGGTATCGGTTATGCGGCGGCGGAGCTGATCGGTCGCGAGGGCGGCAAGGTGGTCATTACCGATCTGCGCGCGGAGATGGGCGAGGCCGCGGCGAAAAAGTTGCGCGAGCAGGGTTATGACGCGACCTTCCTGCTGCAGGATGTCACTGACGAGCAGCGCTGGCCGGAAGTGGTCGCCGCGACGGTGAAACTGCACGGCAAGCTCGACGTGCTGGTGAACAACGCGGGGGTAGGTGTCGATACCGACCTCGAAAACAGCGATCTCGCCCACTGGCGCTTCGTCAATTCGGTGAACCTCGAAGCTGTGTTCATGGGCACCAAAAATGCCATCCGCCAGATGAAGCTGAACGGCGGCGGCGGCAGCATCATCAATGTGTCCTCCATCGAGGGTCTGGTCGGCGACCCCAAGTTCGCCGCCTACAACGCCAGCAAGGGCGGCGTGCGCCTGTTCACCAAATCCGCCGCACTCTATTGCGCCGAGAAAAAATACAACATACGGGTCAATTCACTGCACCCCGGCTTCACCATGACTCCCATGGTCGAAGGCGCCATGCACCTGTTTTCGGAGGCCGACACCGCGCGCATCAATCACGAGATCGCCGTCGGGTACATGGCCGAGCCGATTGATCAGGCCTACGGTATCCTGTTTCTGGCGTCCGATGAATCCCGCTATATGACCGGCACCGAGCTGGTTATCGACGGCGGCTTCACGGCGCACTAACAAAACAATGGCTGCAAACGGAGACGGACCATGGGTAGGGTAGAGGGGAAAGTTGCGTTGATTACCGGCGGGACGGCGGGTATCGGCTACGCCGCCGCCGAGCTGATCTGCAAAGAGGGCGGCAAGATCGTAATCACGGATCTGCGCCAGGAGCTGGGCGAGGCCTCGGCGCAGCGGCTGCGAGATCAAGGCTGGGACACGGCTTTTGTACACCAGGACGTCACCAGCGAGACGCGCTGGCCGGAAGTGATCGCCGCAGTCGTCAAGCGTCACGGCAGGCTCGACGTGCTGGTGAACAACGCCGGCGTCGGCGCCGCTACCGATCTGGAGGAGAGCGATCTCGCCCACTGGCGCTTTGTGCAGTCGGTGAACATGGAGGCGGTGTTCATGGGCACCCAGAACGCCATTCGCCAGATGAAGCTGAATGGCGGCGGCAGCATCATCAACATTTCATCGATCGAGGGCATCATCGGCGATCCGCGCTCGGCGGCCTACAACGCCAGCAAGGGCGGCGTGCGCCTCTTCACCAAGTCCGCCGCGCTCTACTGCGCCGAGAAGAAATACAACATTCGCGTCAATTCGGTGCACCCGGGCTTCACGATGACGCCGATGGTCGAGAGCGTCGGCGACGTCTTTACCCCCGCAGATATGGAGCGGATTCAACGCGAAATCGTCATTGGCCGTATGGCGGAGCCGATCGACCAAGCCTACGGCATCCTGTTTCTGGCCTCGGACGAGTCCCGCTATATGACGGGAACAGAGCTGATTATCGACGGTGGCTTTACCTGCCACTGATGGATTGGCGGCGCTGAGATTCAAACCAAAACGGCTGCAAGCGCAGCCGTTTTGGTGGGTGCCGAGCGCGTATCAGGACGCGGTAGAGCCGCCGTCGACGACGATTTCGGCGCCCGTCATCCACGGTGACTGATCGCTGGCGAGGAACAGCGCAGCCTTGGCGATATCCGCCGGGGTGCCTACCATGCCCAACGGCGTGCCACGCTCGAACGCGGCCATGATCTGTTCAGGGCTGGCGCCGAGACCGGCCTTGATAAACCCCTGCACCACGCTCGCGCCCATGTCTGTGGGGATCAGGCCGGGGTGGATTGAGTTGACGCGAATGCCGTACTTGAGGTGACCGAATTCGACGGCCGCGCTCTTGGTTAGCAGCTTCACCGCACCCTTGCTGCCGCAATAGGCGCTGAGCCCGGTATAGCCGCGCAGACCGGCGACCGACGACAGATTGATGATGGCTCCACCCCTGCCGGCGATTCCGCCCGGCTTCATGGCGCGGCAGCCGTGCTTGAGGCCGAGGAAAACCCCGGTGACGTTGACATCGAACACGCGCTGGAACTCGGCGGCGGTGGTGTTTTCAATCAATGCGCAGATTTCGATACCGGCGTTGTTGACCAGAATATCGAGGCCACCGAAAGCCGTCACCGCGGCCGCCACCGCCCGCTCCCAGTCGGCTTCACTGGTGACATTGTGGGCGACAAAGGTGGCATCGCCGCCGGTGGCGGCGATGGCCTTCGCCGTTTCCCGGCCCAGATCTTCGAGCACGTCGGTGATGACAATCCGCGCACCGGCGCGCGCCATGATACGGGCGATTTCGGCGCCGAGCCCGCGGGCGCCGCCGGTGATCAGTGCGACTTTGCCTTGCAAAGAAAGCGGTATGGAGTTTGTCGTCATGGCAGCTTTTCCGAGACAGAAGTTTGTTGGTGTCGCCGAGCGCGGTATTCGGAGGGCGACATGCCGCACCACCGTTTGAAGGCTCGGCGGAAGCTGGCTGTGTCCTGGTAACCGAGTTCCATGGCGATAGCGTCAACCGATCTGTCCGTATTGCGCAGTGCCTCCATGGCCATCTGCTTGTGAACGAGAATCCGCAATTCCCGATAGGTCGTGTTCTGGGCGAGTAGATTCCGAATCAGCGTGCGCGACGAAATGTTGAAGGTTTCGGCCAGCTCTTCGAGGCTCGGCATGTCGTTGGGCTGGTGCCGCAGCAACGCCAGCACATGCTGTACGGTCAGATTGTTGGTGCGGATCTCCTGCAACTTCTGCTGCAGTTGATCTTTGGCGAGGCGATGAATCTGCTGATCAGCGGTGATGCAGTGCATGTCCAGCAGAGCCCTGGGGAGGATCATCTGGTGCTTGTCACCATTGAATCTGACCTTGCCCGAAAAGAACATCCGGTACTGATCGGCGTAACTCGGGGGTGGGTAGGCGAAGACGACTTCACTGTCGGATAGCGGGCGGCCGCTGACGAACTCCAAAGTGCTTTGCAGCGAGAGCATCAGGGCTTCCATAATGGGTGCTTGCAACTCAGGGTTGCGGTGGGTCTCGATCAGCTCAATGACTGGGCGATCGCTCTCGAAATAAACAAGAGGTGTGGCAATAGTGATCCGCGTGCCGAAGTAGCGAGTGAGATCATCGATGGCCTGCGCCACCGTGCCGCTGCTGATGACCGCCATGCCCACCGCGCCATGGGTCGAAATATGCATTTTCGCGCCGATGATCAGGCCGACGTTGGGCTGCCTCAACAGGTGCATAATTTCGGCGATGGCTTGTGATACCTGGTTGAAATCGACCATGGCACTTTGGTCGTCGAGATCTGCGGCCGTTATCCCGTGCTGTTGAAAGCAGGCCAGAATCTCAGGTGTGCCGCCCAGTGTGTGGAATACCAAATTGGCGTAGCTTGACGGGATCTCAATTGGGGACTGTGACGCGCCCTGTTGATTGCTGCCAGAACCGGCTGCCGCCCGCGCTTTTGCTATCTTTTTCCCAGTCATGCGACTGCTGCCAAGTAGATGCTTGAAGGTTTAAGTAGATTCTTCAACGTCAATGGGGACGCTTAAGAATTAATGGGGATGGGTCTGGTGGCGTTGTTGTGTGGACCATGGCGGGGGTTGCCGTAATAATTGTTAGCATTTCCCGGCTGCGGCCGATTCTTGCATGGGTTGGGGATGAAGTCTAGAACGGCTTATTTCCGACCGGAATCGCGTATCTCCAGGCTTGGATGGAGGCCGAACGGGGTTTCGCCAACAGCTGATCGATTAGGTTTGAGCGGGCTGGCGCTGCGAGCTGGCGCACAAGGTCAGAATGCGCGGTCCCGTTAGCTGGATGCTCGACGGCGGTTGCACGAAACTGGGTGAAACAGCGGGGATCGGTTAGGTATACTTCCCGAGACCTATGTCAGAAAGACTCGCGCATTGTGGTCGGCGCTAGCATTAAGGTCGGAGTCTGGTGTCAGTTTAGGCAGTATTGTTGTCATTTTTGGTGCCCTCATCGGCTCACGACATAGGGTAGAGTATGAACGTGGATGATGCGCCGTATGAGCTTGGATGATGTATGCCCCGCCTTGGGTTGGGATGGCAAGGTGGTGAAGGCGGATACGGGCTTAACACTGTCAGTTCCTGAACTACATTCCTAAACTTCATGCTGAAACACTACTTAAAAGGGGTACTGGGTATGGCACAGACACATGCGACAAATATCGCCATTGGCTCGAACGCGAGTTTTGGCAGCAAGGCGGCCGGGCATTTTAAAAGAAACAGAATTGCCTACGTTTTTGGTTCTCTGGCGGTGGCGTTGGGTGCAGGCCTGCGTCTGTACATGGGTATGATGGCGTTTTCGACGGGGACGGATTACTACTCCCCCGAGTTCCAGACGTATTGGATGCCGCTGTTGTACGGTGAAATCATTCTCACCGGCCTGTTCACCGTGGGCGCATCTGTGTATATATGGATGACGCGCGAGACGGATGCCAGCAAGATTAGCCCCGAGCTGGAGTTGAGCCGTTACTGGAAGCTGTTGGGGGTGTTTACCGTGATGGGGTTGTGGGGTTGTACGGTGGCCATCACTTCCGTTGAATCGGACGCGGCCTGGCATCAGGTGACGATCCGGGATACTGACTTTACCCCGACCCATATCATCATTTTTTACTTCTCGCTGCCGTTCCTGACCGCGATGTTGGTCCCCGCCTTCATCTGGACGCACACCCGTCTGCCGGCTTATATGAACAAGGTGTCGCTTCCGTTCTTGGCGGTGGTGGTGGGCATTGTCATGATTATGCCGAACTACGGTTTCAATGAGTGGGGCCACACGTTCTTCTACGCGGAAGAGCTGTTTGCTGCGCCGATCCACTGGGGCTTTGTGTTGTTGGGCTGGTCGCTGTTCTTCTTTGTGCCGCTGTCCGTGCAGCTTTTCGCTAACATGGGTCGCTCCATTGCTAGGGTGACCGCACAGAATCGGCAACAAGCAGTTTGATCCTTTTCGAAGTTTGGCTGCTATCTACGGTCTACCCTGAGTTGTTGGTTTAAGGAAGGCCGATTGCGATATCCCCGCAGGTTTTACGCTTGCGGGGATTATTTTCCCGGTGAGATAGCCATACGACCTCAGCTAAATCAATGTCAAGAACACGAGGTGTCGTCACCATGAACGAATTGCAGTTACAAGAGGCCAAGATCGCGGAGGAAAAGGAAGCCAGAGCCCAGATTTTGGATCTGGAGTCTCTGAACGATCCGGCTGCCATGAAGCTGTACCGGCGGCTTGATGGAATTTTGATCCTGGTGTTGTTTGCTTTCATTACCTTGGGAATCCAGATTCAATTTACCTTGACGGCGGGAGATTGGAATTACTGGGTTGATTGGAAGGATCGTCGGTGGTGGCCTCTGGTGTCGCCAGTGTCACTGCTGATGCTGATAGGGGCCTTCACCTTTGGTATTTGGCAGCGGGTGCGCCTGCCGATCATCGCAACGGCGATCACTACCCTCCTGGCTTTGGTCAACTGGGCTAGCCACTACTTGAATTTTCACCAATTCACCTACTTTCCGCTCACCTTTACCTGGCCGGCCACCTATATTGGGGCGGGGATTTTGCTGGATTGTGCTTTGATAATGACGCGTAGCATTATCGTTTCGGCCGTGATCGGCGCAGGTCTATTTGGTGCCGTGGTTTACCCCTTAAATTGGCCGCTGCTTGCGGCGTACCGGGTGCCGGTTGAGCTCAACGGCATGCTGCTTTCAATTGGCGATTTGATGGGCTACGAATATATTCGCACTACTACGCCTGAATACCTGCGGATTATCGAGCACTCCACCTTGCGCACCTTCGGTGGGTCGGTGGTGCCGTTGACAGCGGTGTTTGCGGGCTTTGTTGGTATTGTTGTTTATGGGATCTTTCTTTGGGTCGGCTCTTATGTAAATAAATTGGTGGGTTTCAGCAAGCGCATTATCTGAACGAGTATCCACCTCGATATTTTGATAAACCGGTTGAGCTAAGGGGGTAGGGGCGTGGTACGTTTAAAAGGCATGGTGGCTGCAAAAAAGAAGCGTTCTAGGTTTGGGCTGGGATCCGTGGTGGTATTGGCGCTGGTGATGTTTTCTGGCGACGTACTTGCCCACGGTGAAAAAGCGCAATTAGCCAGCATGCGGATGAGAACCGTGCATTGGTTTGACACCCAAGTCACTCCCACAAAGGCCAAGGTGGGTGACACTGTCACTATCACTGGCAAATTCATCCCGTCCTTGTTCTGGCCTGAAACGTTGCCCAGTATAGCCACCATGGCTTATCTCAATGTGGGCGTCCCTGGCCCCACCTTTCTTCGGGTACACTCAGAAGTAAATGGTGTGCCCATGATGCGGTCCACGGCCTTTCCGCTGGGCAAGGTATATGAGTACAAGGTGGTGCTGCGGGCGCGAATTTCCGGGCGATATCACGTTCACCCGCTGATAAATGTGGAAGATGCGGGCTCTCTGATCGGCAAGGGTACTTGGGTTGAAGTTGATAAGGCGGATACATCTGCGCCGTTCGTCAACAATACCACCACTCTTACCGGCGAAACTGTAGATCTCGAGACCCACGGTTTGCGCGGCGTTATCGCTTGGCACTTGGTTTGGCTCGCGATGGGCATCGCTTGGTTACTGTTTTGGCTGATCCGCAGGGAGCTGTTTATCCCTCGGTTCATGCGCATCAGGGCGATGGGTGTTGAGCGGGCAAACGAGCTGCTAACCAAAAAAGATTTCTTCGTTTCGGCAATTTTCTTTACCGCGACATTGGCGATTATCCTGACTGGATACCTTTGGGCTGAAAGGAAGTACCCCATCACCATTCCTTTACAGACCGGCAAAGTCGATGTTGAAGGTTTGGAGATACCGACCGGAGGCTTGAAAATAGTCGTCGACAACGCATCTTATAAGCTCGATGGCAGAAGTTTGACCATACACGCAAAAATGACGAACAACGGTGAGCGACCGATGCGCATTGGCGAGCTGATCACCGCCAACATTCGGTTTATGAACCCCAAGGTCGCCGAGGGGAAGGTCGTCGAAGGTGAAGAAATGATCGCGCGCAAAGGGCTTGCGGTATCGGTCGATGTTATCAATCCCGGGGAAACCAAGGATGTCGTATTGGCGGCCGTCGATACGCTGTGGGAGCAGTATCGGATGACGGGATTGATCCTTGATCCTGACAGTCGTTTTGCAGGGTTGGTCTTCTACAACGACGATCAAGGTAACCGTTATTATCAGGAAGTAGGCGGTGCAGTTCTTCCGAGCTTCTTTTGATTGGGTGCGAAGATGCCGCAGGTTGCCAACTCTATGATCCGGAATGACAAGAATCGCTTTTTCGGGATTGGCAGTTCGCTATGGCCGCTCAGATTGTGGCTAGGGCTGAGCTGCCTTCTAGCGCCCCTAGCGGCGTTTGGTCACGGTGGCGTCTCTATGGAGGATGACGTTTGTGTCATACAAATTGGTCCATATAAAGCGCATTTCACCGGCTATCTTCCCAAGGAGCGCGCCGCGCAAGAGTTCTGCGAAGACATCCCGCTCGCCACCAAGGCGGTGTTTGTAATGGACTTCATGGATGACGAGCTAAGGGAGATGGATATCGACTTCAGGATCGCCCGTGACGTCAATAACGTGGGTCCGAAAGCCACCTACGAGGATTTGGGCGGCGCCGAAGCCGTGGAAAAGGCCACGATTTTTTATGAGAAACCAAGGACGTATGCAAGAGGGGTGATAAGCGTCCATTACCCCTTCGTTGAAAATGGTAGCTATGTGGGCATTGTCGATGCCCATCACCAGGTCACCGGGCTAAGATACCGTTCTGTTTTTCCTTTTTCTGTAGGCGGCGGGACCTATGGCAAGTACGTCGCTTACTACGCTGCGCTATTTTTGTTTTGCGGATTATTTATTTGGGGCTCGGGTCGCGGCAGTGTCTTTAAGCCAAAGACGAAGTTGGGTCAGCTTGCCAATCGCTAGGGGCCTGCCGGACTCAAGATTATCCTGCTGCCGAAAACCCGAACTGGTTATATTTGCGCAAAGTTGCACCAAGTCCATGTCAAATCGGACTTTTCCTTGCTACGGACGCTTAAACCCGACAGGCTGCTGGCTTTTTCAGTTGTAAAAAGATTCTGGCTGGCTTGGCGTCGCACCCTCGTTCACCCCAGTAGATCTTTCAGCGCGGCCAGGGAATCGCGGCCCTTCTGCTGGGCGACTTCCGGGGCTGGCTGCTCGCCGAAGCCGTCGCGCTCGACATCCTCGGCTGGAATTTCATCCAGAAACCGGCTGGGCATGGTCGCGCTGGTGTCGCCAAACTGCTTGCGGCGGGCGGCGAGGGTCAGCGTTAACGTTTGGCGCGCGCGGGTGATGCCGACGTAGGCTAGGCGGCGCTCCTCCTCCAGATTACCGGTTTCGAGGCTGTTGCGGTGGGGCAGGATGTCCTCCTCCATGCCGATCAGAAACACATGGGGGAACTCAAGACCCTTGGCTGCGTGTAACGTCATCAGTTGCACGCGGTCGTCGGCGGATTCCTCGTCCTGGCGGTCGAGGAGATCGCGCAGCACCAGCTTGGCGATGGCGTCCTCGATACGGTGCTCGCCGATGTGCTCGGCGGACGCGGCGCCTTCGCCGCCGATGGCGATGCCCGCGTCCTCATCCGCACCGCTATCAGCGTCCAGGCCATCCTCGCTTTTACGCAACGTCTTGGCCAACTGCTCGATCAGCAGATTCACGTTCTTCATGCGGTTGTCGGCGACCGTCCCGCTGCTGGCGTTCTGGTGCAGCCAGCCGTGGTAATCGATATCGGCCAGCATCTCGCGAATGGCGGCGATGGGGTCGCCGCGATGGCAGTTGCGGATCACGTCTCCGAGCCACTGCTTGAAGCGTTCGAGCTGCTCGCAGCCAGCGGCCGGAATGGCCTCGCGCAGGCCGAATTCGCCGATCGCTGCTAACAGCGCGAGCTGGCGGCGACTGGCGTATGCGCCGAGCCTCTCGAGCGTCGTCGGGCCGATCTGGCGGCGCGGCGTGTTGACGATGCGCTGAAAGGCATTGTCGTCGTCCGGGTTCACCAGTAGGCGCAGGTAGGCCATGGTGTCCTTGATCTCGGCGCGCGCGAAAAACGAGGTGCCGCCGCTCAGCCGATAAGGAATGCCCTGCGCCTGAAGCTTCATCTCCACAAGCTTGGCCTGGTAGTTGCCCCGGTACAGCACTGCAAAGTCGCGAAAATGCCCACGTCGGCGCAACCGGTTGACGATCAAGTCGTTCACCACCCATTCGGCCTCGGCATCCTCGTTGGCACAGCGCACCACGCGGATTGGCTCGCCACTGCCGAGTTCACTCCACAGCGTCTTGGCAAAGGCGTGGGGATTGTTCGCGATCAGCTGGTTGGCGGCGCGCAGGATGCGCGCGGTCGACCGATAGTTTTGCTCCAGCTTGATCACTTTCAGATCGGGGAAATCCGTCTGTAATCTGAGCAGATTTTCCGGCCGCGCGCCGCGCCAGGCATAGATCGACTGGTCGTCGTCGCCGACGGCCGTCAGGTTGTCGCGGCCGCGCGCGAGCAGCTTGACGAGCTGATACTGGGCCAGATTGGTGTCCTGATACTCATCTACCAGCAGGTAGCGGATGCGTTGTTGCCAGCGCTCCAGCACCTCGGGGTGATTGCTCAACATCTGCACCGGTATCAGGATCAGATCGTCGAAATCGACCGCGTTGTAGGCTTTGAGCGCGCCGCGATAGCGCTCATAGACCACCGCCGCGCGCTGCGCGAAGGGATCTGCGGCAGTAGATAGCGCCAGCGCGGGTGCGACCAGATCGTTCTTCCATTGTGAAATCTGTTGCTGCACAACCTCGACCGGGTCGAGGTAGGCGTCGCTATTGCCCCTGGAATTGGCGCTTTCGATCATCAGCGCGCGCAGCAGGCCGCGGGCATCCTCGGCATCGAAGATTGAAAACCCGGGTTTGAAGCCGAGCAACTTTAGCTCGCTGCGAATGATATTGAGGCCCAGGTTGTGGAAGGTCGATACCGTCAAACCCCTCGCCGCGCGGCCGCGCATTAAGCTGGCGACGCGGGATTTCATCTCCCGCGCCGCTTTGTTGGTGAAAGTGACGGCGGCGATATGGCGCGCAGGGATGCCACAGGTCTCGATCAGGTAGACGATCTTCCGGGTGATCACGCTGGTCTTGCCGCTGCCCGCGCCGGCCAGCACCAACAGTGGCCCCGCAATGTGGCGGACGGCTGCCTTTTGTTGAGGATTAAGTTCGGTCAAAGAGTTTGGCCTGGTCAGCGGCAGCGAGGGGCGGCGATTGTAGCAAGCACGCGCGGGGGCATGCTGGGCGAGCGGCGCTAATCGGCTCAGCGTAAATTGGCGCGCAAAACGCGAAAAAGTCCCACCATGCCGTATTTGGCATGAAGTACCCGCTCTTCACGCTGTCCATGGACAGAATGGTGAGGTCGTCGTCTCCATCAAATCCACCGAGAGCAGCGGTCGGCCGGGAGTAGTGTTCACTTCGTCACCCCC
>CBDDRG010000152.1:0-30099 GCA_965232975.1 uncultured bacterium | reverse complement strand
CGATGGTCATGCCCTCGATCAGCTGAAACGGATCGGCCTCCATCAGCAGGCGATCGGCGAAGGTGCCGGAGTCGCCCTCGTCGGCATTGCAGACGATGTACTTTTGCGCGGCCGGCGCGTCGAGCACGGTCTGCCACTTGATGCCGGCGGGAAAGGCGGCGCCGCCGCGCCCGCGCAGGCCGGAGGCCTTGATCTCGTTGACGACATGCTGTGGCGACAATTGCAGGGCGCGGCGCAGGCCGGCGTAGCCGTTCTGGGCCTGATAATCGGCCAGCGACAGAGGATCGCCAATGCCGGCGCGGGCAAAGTTCACCCGCTGCTGTTTCTTCAGGTAGGGGATGTCGGCGGTCGGCCCCAGGCGCAGCGGGTGGTCTCCCCCCACCGTGAAGCCGGCCGCAAACAGCCCCGGCACATCGGCGGCGCCGACCGGGCCGTAGGCGATGCGGCCGGCGGCGGTTTCGACCTCGACCAAGGGTTCGAGCCAGAACAGCCCGCGCGAGCCGTTGCGCACCAGCTCGATGGGGCTGTCGCCGGCATGGGCCGCGATTGCGTTCGCGACGGCACTCGCCACCGCATCGGCGCCGAGCGCACAGGCGGTGGTGTCGCGGGGTACGAAGATGCGGGTCATTGGGCGGACTCTCCCGCGCTTACCCCGGCGTCGAGCGCAGCCGCGAGCAGGCCGTCAAACTTGAGGGGTGTTACCAGCGCGTGGAGTTCATCGTCGATCTGCACCGTCGGCCCGCAGGCGCAGTTGCCGAAGCAGTACACGGGTTCGAGGCTGAGGTTGCCGTCGGCGCTGGTCTCGCCAAAGCCGATGCCGAGCGTCGCGAGCGCATGTTGTTCGAGTGCCCGCCCACCCACCGCCTGACAGGCCTCGGCGCGGCAGATCTGCACCCGGTGGCGACCGCGCGGCGCGGTGTGAAAATCGTGATAGAAGCCGATGACGCCGTGCACCTCGGCCCGCGACAGGTTCAGCGCGCGCGCGATCAGCGGCACCGCCGCGGCGGGCACATGGCCGATAACATGCTGAATTTCATGCAGGATCGGCAGCAACGCGCCCGGCATGTGCTGCATGCGGGCGAGAATGGCGCTGACGGTGTCGGCGACGTTATCGGGGACGCTGGCGGTCGGGGCTGCTGTGGTCACGGCCACGTCCCGGCGGACGCCCTGAAAGGCGGCTGTTTAATACTGAATCTGCTGGTCACCGCTGGTTTTCCCGCCCGTTGGATCGAGCTGGCATGATAAAACAAAACCCGGTGAAAGTTATTGGGCCCCGTCCCGGGAAAACTGCACCGGGCTCAAGGCCCACCCGACGCGGGTGCGTAATCGGACTGCGATGCGGTCGGCGCCGCCCGCCGGGAAACCAGATGCAGCGACACACCGCTGGCCGCCGCGGGCGTGTCGCGATGCGTGCGGCGCTGTCTACGCGCGATCACAACCGGCGGTGGTCGAGCACCGGCATATTCCGGCGCAATTTGGCGATGCGCTCGCGGTCGATGTCGGCAACGATAAAACCCTCTTCGTCGGCGAGTTCGGCCAGCACCTCACCCCAGGGGTCGATAATGGCGGAGCCGCCCCAGGTGGGTTTGCTGGGGTGGCCGCGGTCGCCGAGATTCGCGCCGACCACATAGCACAGGTTCTCCACCGCGCGCGCCTGCAGCAACAGCCGCCAGTGGGCCTTGCCGGTGGTCGCGGTAAACGCCGAGGGCACCACCAGAATGTCCGCGCCCTGACGGGAGAGCAGGCGGTAGAGTTCGGGAAAGCGCAGGTCGTAGCACACGCTCAAGCCCAGAGTGCCGAGCGGCGTCGGCGCGATCACGACCGCCGCGCCATGGCGGTAGCGGGCGGACTCGGCGTACGTGCGGCCGGTCTCGGCCACGGTCACGGTCACGGTCACGTCAAACAAGTGGATCTTGTCGTAGCGCGCGGTCTCGCGGCCAGCGGGATCGACGACCACCACGGCGGCGCAGGGGCGGGTATCGGCCCCGTCCGGCTCCGGCAGCGCGGGTGGCAATGGAATGGTCCCGCCCACCAGCCAGACGCCCAGGCGCCGTGCCCGCTCGGCCAGGAACCGCCGTGCCGGGCCGCTGACAGCGGCTTCGGCGCGGGCGACGGCGGCGAGATCCGGCGCGTTGTAGTACGCGAACTGCTCCGGCAGAACAATCAGCTCCGCGCCCGCAGCCGCCGCGGCGTCGATCAGTTCGCCCGCGCGGGCCAGGTTGGCGGCGGAGTCGCCAGCGCTACGGAGCTGTATTGCCGCCAGCTTTTTGGGTGGCATCGGCATCGGTGTCGGCATCGGGGACGACCTCGTCGTCAATCTTGTCGCTGAAGATACGCTCGATCTCGAGTTCCGGGTTGTCCAGCGGTCCCGTGACCCGGTAGCTGATGCTGGACAGCTGATCGACCTGGCGTTTGAGCAGTTTGCCGGACAGATAGACGCCGGCGGCGGCGGGCAGGCCCCCGGCCAGCGCCACTATCCAGGGCAGGTTGGTGTTCACCGGCAGCGTGGCCACCAGTTGCGCATCAATGGTCTCGGCGACCAGGTCGGCGGTGCCCAGCAGGCGCACCTTACCCGACGGCAGGACGGCGAGGATGGCCGGGTCGAACGCCACCTGACCGCGATTGAAGTTCATGCCACCTTTGACGCGGTCGTAATCGACGCCGCGGGCGAACAGATCCGAGAAATCGAGGCGCAGGCGGCGCAACCAGGAGTCGAAATTGACCAGGCCGACCAGTTTGAGGATGGCGTTGGTGGTAACGCCGGGCCCGCGGGCAAAGCTGCCATCCCGCAGATCGAGTTTGAGCGAACCGACAAACAGCTCGGTGGCGAAATCCCAGGGCGGCGCCGCCCAGCTCAGATCGACATCGAAAGTGGCCCGGTCGCTGGTCAGCAGCACCGGCAAGTGCCAGGCCGCGAGCACGGAGCCCAGATCATCGCTGCGCAGCTTGCCGACGAAGTGGGTGCGGTGGGCACCGTTGTGGATGCGCCAGTCGAGGGTCCCGCCGGTACCCGCCGCCGCCACCCCGGTGAGCTCACCGTTGATGCCACTGATATGCGTCCCGGTGGGCACGTGGCGCGCGCTGAAGGCGATCTCACCGAGCTCATCGTCGCCCCAGCGCACGCCCTGGGTGTGGAAATCGAGATCGGGCAGATCGCGGGGGTCGAACTTGTCCAGGGACGCGTTTTTTTCGCCTGCCGGGGTCTTGGGGATAACCACATAATCCAGATCGACGGCCACTGGGCCCGGCTGTCGCGGCGGCGGCACGGCGACGGTGCCCGCGGCGTTGGCGCTGGCGAGGCGCAGCGCCCAACCGCGGCGATCGTAGCGCCCGGTGACCGCGGTCTGGGGCAGTGCAAAGCCGCCGATGACCAGCTCGCCGAGCTGGACGTCGAAGCGGGGGGTGAGCGTCGCCAGGTCGAAAGTGCCGGCGTCGCCCGCGAACAGCGGCAGCCAGTCGTTGAGCGCAAAGCGCGGCAGGTGGCCGGTGACGACCAGCCCGGTGGTGGCCGGCAGCGCGGCGGGTTTGCCGCCGGCCGTGATCGTCGCCCGTTCCAGACCGAGCCCCGCACCCTGTGTCCGCGTGAAGCGCGCACTGCCGGCAAGATCTGGCCCCAACTGCGCCCGCGCGCGCAGGCCGTCGTCACGGAAATCGATGTGCGCGGTCAGGGGACGCGTATCAGCTGCCGCCTTGGCCAGCGGCGGTGGCAGCTCGATGGCAATCCCCCGCAGATCCGACTCGATGCGCAGGGTTGGCGGTGCGCCACCGCCAGGGGCGGTAAAGACCGCCTGAAGCGGCGTTTCACCGCTGAGGTGGTGTTTTTGCAGGGATGTCCATACCGGCAATTCGGCGACCTTCAACAGACCCCGGGCCGTGATTTGCGTCGCACCCCCGCGGGTGTCGATCTCGGCGGCCAGGGCTTGCCCCCACAGCCGCGCGCTCAGGGCGTCCGCGTACAGGCCGCGGCGGTCGTCGTAATTGAGGGTGCCGGCGATGCCGGTAAAAGCCGGTCCGTCATCACCCAGGGCCATCTGCGCATCATCGAGCACGGCGGCCACCCGCTGATGTTCACCCTGGCGATTTTTTGCCAGCGGTATGGCCAGATCCAGCCTGGTGGCAACGTCGCCCTGATACTGCCAGTCTTTCATCATCGCGACGCGTTCACGCAGTGGCGAGCGCGCCAGAATGCCGACCCCTGCGGCGAGCGAGGACGTGACATCGGCCTGTACCGACAGCAGGAGATCCTGGCCTTCGCCGCGGGTATCGACCCGTGCCTGCACCAGGTGAGCGCCGCCGACCTCGGCCGGGCCGACCTCGGCGTGGACGGCCACATCGTCGACAATCAGGTTCGCCGCCATGCCGCTCAGGGCCGGCCAGCCGGGGTAATAATCGACAGCGCCGTTGGCGATGTTCGCCGCCACCTGGATGGTTCGTCCGGCGTGATTGTTGCCCGCCAGGCTGCCGCGCCAGATGAAGGCGGCGTCGGTGATGTCCATGGCACCGATGGCGCGGTCGAGCCAGGCGAGCAGCCCCGGATCCAGCACCCGGGGCAAATAGCGGTCGAGAAAACGGCTGTGGCTGCCCCGGATGCCGGCGAGCAGGTACATCTCCGACTCGTCGGTGTGGCCCAGGGTGGGTATGTGGAGGTACAGGTGCGCATTGATGTTGCCCTCCTCGCCCACGACCCGGATGGGGCCACCGGCGAGACTGAACGCGGCGGCGTCCGGATCCCAGCGCAAATTGACGCGCCCCTGGGCACGGCCATAGGGCATGTAATCGCGGTACGCCTGGGGATAGAGCATCGCGAAGCCATCCGGGCTGTCCAGCTCGAAAAAGCCCTGATAGCCCTCGATATCCAGATAGCCGCTCAGGTTGCGGGCGCCCGGCGCGCCGTGCCAGGGATCCACCGCCAGACGGTCGAGGCGGGCGCGCACGCGCACCGGCTGGGGCGCGGCGCGGGTCAACTCCAGATGGAGATCGCGCAGGGTGCCGCGCGGCTTGAGGGTGTCTACCACCTCGGCGAGCCTGGGCCCGGCGAGGCCGGTCTTGAGCAGCAGCGTGCCCAGCGCGGCGATATCCAGGTGATCGGCGGCGAGCGCGACATCGCCCGGCGCCATGCCTTCACGCCGGCCGATCTGGACATTGAGGGGGGCGATGGCGACATCCGCCCAGTCGAAATCGAGGCCCTGCAACCGCAGCGCCCAGGCGCTGCCGGGACGCCACCAGCCGGTGATCTCGGTGCTCAGGTTTTTGACCGGGGGCAGCTCTTGCGCCCAACTGAGGGGTATTTCGGCGGCGCGCAGGCGACCGCGCCAGCTCAGTCCCGCCGTGCCCGCATCGAGCCATAACTCGGCGTCCACCGCAGTGTCGATTTCGCCCACCCGCGCCACCAGCTCCGGCGCCCAGAGGCGGGCGAGCTCGGTGACGGGGCCGCTGAAATTGATCCGCCGCAGGCGCAGATAGCCATCGCCGGTGAATTCCGTCGGCGCGCGCGGGTCGCCCCGACCCTCGATCACCAGGCTCGCAACGTCCGCGCCCGTCCCCATCGCCAGCGCCGCCCGCAGACGGTGGAAATCGCCGCTGTTTTCGGCGCGCAACTGGTTGGCAAGCAGCCGGGTGGTGGCTCCCGAGCGAAACTGCAACTGCACGCTCACCTGATCGACCTCGATCAGACGACTCAGCAACAGCACGCCCAGCAACTGCTCAAGCCGCCCCGGAGCGGTGGGCGCGCCGCCGATGGCGATGCCGCCCACCGACCAACCACCGCCCACCGCTTCGACCGCCGTCAATTCGACGCGGCCGACGCTTAGTTCGCGCCACACCGGCTCACCGGCACGCAGACTGGCAATGAAATCGAGTTCCGCGGTCGCCCTGTCGATGCTCACCGCGGGCTCCTGCGGCCGATCCGGCAGGGCTATGGCGATGCCGCGGGCGGACAGTTTGGGGGTCAGACGAGGCCATTCGCCGCTGAGTTCAGCGACCGCTATCGCGACGCCCAGGTGGCGGGAAAAATAGCCGGAGATGTCGGCCCGGAAAGTATTCAGGTGGGGTATCAGTTGGCGGCCGACCACCGCGATCGCGGCCACCCCGATGATGGCCACCGCCAGCGCCAACCACAGGCGGCGCACCAACTTGCGTACCACCGCGCCCTCAGCCGTGACCCGCCGCCATCCTGGCCAAGGTTGCTAGGCCAGGATCACGTCGTACTGGTCGCGGGCGTACTGGGTTTCAACCCGCAACGCCAGCGGACGGTTGATGAGCGCCTCGACATCGGCCCGATGTGCCGCGTCTTCGTCGAGGAGGCGATCGATAACGGCCGGTGCCGCCAGCACCAGAATTTTTTCGTTGGCGAAAAGCCGAGCGCGGCGCATCACCTCGCGCAGAATCTCGTAGGCGACGGTCTCGGCGGATTTCTGGAAGCCGCGGCCGTCGCACGCCGGACAGGGCTCGCACAGCATCTGCTGCAGGTTTTCACTGGTGCGCTTGCGGGTCATCTGCACCAGGCCCAGCTCGGAAACGCCGGTGATGGTCATTTTGGCGCGGTCGTTCTTGAGTGCCTTTTCGAGCGCCCGCAGCACCTGGCGACGGTGCTCCTGATCCTTCATGTCGATGAAATCGAGGATGATGATGCCGCCCAGATTGCGCAGGCGGAGCTGGCGGGCGATGGCGCCCGCCGCCTCGATGTTGGTCTTGTATATGGTTTCTTCGAGATCGCGGTGACCGATAAAGGCACCGGTGTTGACATCGACCGTGGTCATGGCCTCGGTCTGATCGATGATCAGATAGCCGCCGGATTTGAGTTCGACCCGGCGCTCCAGGGACTTGCCAATCTCATCCTCGACACCGTGCAGATCGAACAACGGCGACTCGCCCTGGTAGTGCTCGATGGTCTTGAGCACGGCGGGACTGAAGAGTTCAGCAAACCGGTACATGATCTGGTACGCACCCAGGGAGTCGACGCGAATGCGCTCCACCCCCGCGTGGCCCATGTCGCGCAGCGTGCGCAGAAACAGCGGCAGGTCGTGATAGACGCAGCGCGGTGCGGCAGCGGTCTGCAATTTGTCGGCGACGACGCGCCACATGCGGTGCACGAAATCGACGTCGGCGATCAGATCGTCGTCCGGCGCGCCTTCGGCGGCGGTACGCACGATGTAACCTCCGCTCTCGCCGTCAGCGCTGGCGGCGGTGCGCAACACCAGGTCGCGCAGCCGCTCGCGCTCGCTAGTATCCTCGATCCGCTGGGATACCCCCACATGGTTGACCTTGGGCATGTAGACCAGATAGCGCGAGGACAGCGACAGGTGCGTGGTGAGGCGGGCGCCCTTGCTGCCGATGGGATCCTTGACCACCTGCACGACCAGCTCCTGGCCCTCGCGCAGATAGCGGCGCACATCCAGAGAGGCGCGTTCGCCGCCGTTAGTGCTGGAGCCCTCGGCGTAGGCGACGTCATCGACATGGATGAAGCCCGCCTTGTCGAGGCCGATATCGACAAACGCGGCCTGCATGCCCGGCATCACCCGCGCCACCCGGCCCTGATAGATGTTGCCGACGAAACCGCGCGCCCGGCTGCGCTCGATGGCGACGTCTACCAGCACACCATTTTCGATCGTGGCGACGCGCGTTTCCGCCGGCGTGTTGTTGACCAGGATCTCGACACTCATGGGTGCATCCAACAGGAAATTCCGCATAACCGCAACAATCGGTAGGTCTCCGCCAGGGGCAGGCCCACCACTCCCGAGTAGCTCCCGTGCAAGGCACTGACGAAAACCGCCCCCAAGCCTTGAATGCCGTAGGCGCCCGCCTTGTCGCGGGGCTCACCCGTCGCCCAGTAGCGGCGACATTCTGCCGCAGTCAGCGCCCGAAAATCGACTTGCGTCGCCACCACCTCGAGGTACCGGCCGTGGGCGCCGACCAGCGCCACTGCCGATAGCACCAGGTGGCGGTTGGCGGACAGCCGCATCAGCGTGGCGACCGCGTCGTCTGCATCGGCGGGCTTGCCCAAAATATCCCCACCGAGGACGACCACGGTATCGGCACCGAGCACCGGCACGCCGGTGCTCGGTGCCTCCCGCCAAACTTTCTCGGCCTTGTCCAGCGCCATGCGGCGCACGTAGTCGGTGGCGGGCTCGCCCATGTGGCGGGCCTCGTCGATATGTGCCGGCACCACCGCAAAGCGCACCCCGATCTGCCGCAGCAAATCGTGGCGGCGAGGCGAGGCCGAGGCGAGAATGAGGTCGATAGCGGTCATCGCGGCAGCCAGCCCGGGTCGGCGGGGGACTTTACCACCGCGGGTGATGCAACCGGCCGAGTCCGGCGGCAATAAGGGGCCATAGCACCGCGCCACTGAAGACAGAATAAAACAGTGCCCAGGTTGGGTCCGCGGTGCTGGCGAGTTGCTCCACGCTCACTACCAACAACTGGTAAACCGCCACCAGGACCCCCGCGAGGGCACTCTGGTGGAGGATGGTGAAATAGTGCAGCCGTTGGCCTGAGGTCTGCACGAGGTACGCGCAGACCGTCAGCGCCAGCGCGGATTGCCCGGTGATGCCGCCGAATAAAAGGTCCATCAGCAAGCCGATTGTCCAGGCCGCACCGACCCCGAATCGGAACGGTTCATTCAGCAGCCAGTACAGGCAGACCAACAGCACGAAGGGCGGGCGCCAGAACGCCCAATCACCCCGCAATGGGTAGATCTGCAGCAGTACGGCGACCCCCAGGCTCGCGCCGAGCAGCGGGATGAAGGAACTCGCCCGGGCCACCAAGCTAGGGGCTGGCATCTGCGGCGCCACCTTCGCGCCACTGGTCGACTTGCGAGAATACCAGCAACAGGTGGCGGCTGCGATTCATGCTCGCCGCCGGCGTCACCGTGACCGCGAGAAAGGGTTGCCCGGCGTCCGGCTCGATGCGCGCGACCTGGCCCACCGGGTAGCCGGCGGGGAAATGACCGCCGAGACCGGAACTCACCAGCAGGTCGCCGACCTGGATATCCTGGGCCGGCGATACGTGGCGCAGGCGCAGGCGCGTGTAATCCCCAACACCCTCGGCGATGGCGCGGATGCCGTTGCGCACCACCTGCACCGGCAGTGCATGATTGCTGTCGGTGATCAGCAGGGCCTTGCTGTAGTTGTCCAGAACCACGATGACCTGGCCCATGAGCCCGTCGCCGTCCAGCACCGGCTGGCCGACGAAGACCTGGTCGGCGCGACCGCGATTGAGAATCACCAGGTGGCGCAGGGGGTTTGGCGACACGCCGGTCAATTCAGCCACCAACACCCGATCCTTCAGCAGCTGGGTGGCATTGAGCAGGTGGCGCAGGCGCAGGTTCTCGGCGGTGATGTCGGCCATGCGCTGTAATTGCCCCTTGTAAACCAGGATTTCGGTGCGCAGTTGGTCGTTTTCGGCGACCGCAGTGGCGCGGTTTAGCCAGTTCAGGCTGCCCCATTCGCCGACCCGGCGCGGCAGGCTGGCGAGCCAGTACAGCGGGGCCGCGGAGTTGTCGAACCAGGTATGCACGGGACGCAGCCAGCGGGTCTGGGTGTCGATCGCAATCAGGGACAGGGCCGCCAGCGCCAAAATCAGCAACCAGCGCGCGGGGGCGGGCTCTTTGGAGAACAGGTTTTTGATCGCGCCACCTCGGTCGGCGTTCAGTCACTAACAGGATGTTGAAAAAGGGCTTTCCTGCCCTTTTCAATCCGGCTCGTCGCGGTACACGCCCGCGACGGCCTCCGAAGATCAAGCACTTAGCGTGCTTGATCTTCGTGCAAGCCATCTTTGGCTTGCTCTAGCAGTCCGTTGAAAAGTGTTTTTCAACGGCCTGCTAACGTAACGACAGGATGTCCAGATGACGTTTATCCATCATTTGTAAAGCCTTGCCGCCGCCGCGCGCGACACAGGTGAGGGGCTCGTCGGCGATCAATACCGGCAGCCCAGTCTCGTGGGTGATCAGTTGATCGATACCGCGCAACAACGCGCCACCGCCGGTAAGCACGATGCCGAACTCCGCGATATCGGACGCCAGTTCCGGCGGCGATTGCTCCAGTACCCGCTTGACGGCCTGCACGATCGCCGCCAGCGGTTCCTGCAGGGATTCGAGAATCTCGTCGCTGTTCAGCGTAAAAGCCTTGGGTACACCCTCCGCGAGATTGCGGCCGCGCACATCGATCTCGCGCACCTCCTTGCAGGGATAGGCGCTGCCTATTTCCATCTTGATGCGCTCGGCAGTGGAATCGCCGATCACGCTGCCGTACTTGCGGCGCACGAAATTGGCGATGGCTTCGTCGAAGCGATCGCCGCCCATGCGCACCGAATCGGAATACACGACGCCGTTCAGCGACAGAATAGCGACTTCGGTGGTGCCACCGCCGATATCGACCACCATGGAGCCGCGCGCCTCTTCCACCGGCATGCCGGCGCCAATGGCGGCGGCCATGGGTTCTTCAATCAGATAGACAACGCGCGCGCCCGCGCCCTCGGTGGATTCGCGAATCGCGCGCCGTTCGACTTCCGTCGCCGTGCAGGGCACCGACACCAGCACGCGCGGGCTCGGCGGGATCAGGCTGTGGGAATGCACTTTTTTAATGAAGTGCTGCAACATTTTTTCGGTGACCTGGAAGTCCGCGATGACGCCATCTTTGAGCGGGCGGATGGCGCTGATGTTGCCGGGCGTCCGGCCCAGCATGCGCTTGGCTTCCACGCCTACCGCCTCGACCGTTTTCTGGCCATTGTGGTGGCGGATCGCGACCACCGAGGGCTCGTTCAGCACGATGCCCTTGTCGTGGATGTAGATCAGGGTATTGGCGGTGCCCAGGTCGATGGACAGGTCATTGGAAAACATCCCGCGCAAGCGTTTCAGCATCGGTGGCTGTTACCTCGTGTAAGCCCTGATCTTTTATAGCGGTTCGCGCCGGAGCGAGCCGTGCCCGTGATCATGGCAGGTGGCGGTGGTTCCGGCGAGGATTCAGGGCGGGGCAAGAATATGATAAGTTGGCCGGCCTTGCGGGCGACCTCAGGAAAGGCCGAAACTATACCATGACCATTGTCCGATCCGACATCGAAAAGCTGGCTGAACTGGCTCGTATTCGCATTACTGAAGACAACCTGGTTGCCACCATGTCCCGCCTCAACGAGGTGCTCGCGCTGGTCGATCAGTTGCAGGCCGTCGACACCCGCGGCGTGGAGCCAATGGCCAACCCGATGGACGCCCACCAGCGCCTGCGCGCCGATCAGGTCACCGAGCTCGATCGGCGCGCCGAGTTTCTGGCCCTCGCCCCGGCGGCGGCGGACGGTCTCTATCTGGTGCCCCAGGTCATCGGCTAAACACCGAAAATCCATTTCTTGCATATTATCTTGGCTTCGCAGCCGGCCGCCGCGGAGTCATTGTTGACACGGGAACCCGCCGCTGCATGCACAACCTGACCCTGAGTGAACTGAGCCGCGGACTGGCGCGGGGCGATTTTTCCAGTGTCGAAGTCACCCGCCACTTTCTCGCCCGCATCGCCGCCGAGGACGCCCACTACAACAGTTTCGTCACCGTCACCGAGACGGCGGCGCTGGCGCAGGCGCAGCGTGCGGATGAGCGTCGCGCCCGGACGCCAGCGGGAGCTTTGTGTGGAGTCCCTATCGCCCACAAGGACATCTTCTGCACGGCCGGCGTGCGCACCAGTTGCGGCTCCAAAATGCTGGCCAATTTTGTGCCGCCCTATGACGCCACTGTGGTCGAAAAATTCGCCGCCGCGGGCGCCGTGGTACTCGGCAAGACCAACATGGACGAGTTCGCCATGGGCTCATCCAACGAGACCAGCTTCTTCGGGCCGGTTAAAAACCCTTGGGATCTCGGCTGCGTTCCAGGCGGCTCTTCGGGCGGCACCGCCGCCGCCCTCGCCGCCCGCCTGGTGCCCGGCGCTACGGCCACCGACACCGGTGGCTCGATCCGCCAGCCGGCGGCGCTGTGCGGCGTCAGCGGCCTCAAACCTACCTATGGGCGGGTGTCGCGCTGGGGCATGATCGCGTTTGCGTCCAGTCTCGACCAGGCCGGGCCGATGGCGCGCACGGCGGAGGATTTGGCACTGCTACTGAATACCATGGCCGGCTTTGACCCGCGCGACTCCACCGCGGTGGATCTGCCGGTGCCCGATTACACCGCGACCCTCGGCCACTCGATCGCCGGGCTCAGAATCGGCGTGCCGCAGGAATATTTCGACGCCGGGCTGAATCCGGCCACCGCCACCGCCGTCGAGGCGGCGCTGACCGAGCTGACGCGCCAGGGTGCGCGGTTAATCGACATCAGCCTGCCCCATACCGGTCTGTCGGTGCCCGCGTACTATGTGATCGCGCCGGCCGAGGCCTCGGCGAACCTGTCGCGCTTCGACGGCGTGCGCTACGGTTACCGCTGTGAAGATCCGGTGGATCTGCGCGATCTGTACATGCGCACCCGCGGCGAGGGCTTTGGCGATGAGGTCAAGCGACGGATTTTGGTCGGTACTTACTGTCTGTCGGCCGGCTATTACGACGCCTACTACAAAAAGGCGCAGCAGGTTCGGCGCTTGATCAAGCAGGATTTTGTCGCGGCCTTTCGCGAGGTCGACGTCATCATCGGCCCGACCTGCCCGAATCCAGCGTTTCCGTTCGGCGCCAAGAGCGCCAATCCGGTCGCCATGTATCTGGAGGACATCTATACCATCGCGGCCAACCTGGCTGGGTTGCCGGCGCTGTCAGTCCCCTGCGGGTTGGTCGACGCCAAACCGGTGGGTATGCAGATTATCGGCAACTACTTTGCCGAGGCGCAGATGCTCAATATCGCCCACTGTTTTCAGCGCGCCACCGACTGGCACCAGCACAGCGCGCCCGCCGCCGCGTAGTTTCAGGGGCGCGCGCCCTTCGGCGAGATCTTGAACAGACCCTACGCGGTCGGCGCCGGCAAATCACCACAGCCGCGCTGGCAACCAGCGCCCCCGCGCCCCGGGCCGAGCGCAAAGCGGATTTCGAGCCCGCCCCTCACTCCAACAGAATCAGCGCTTCGTTCTTTTTCAGAGTCGCGTCGCCGATCCCCTTGACTTCCAGCAGTTGCGCCTTGTCCTTGAACGGGCCGTGAGCGGTTCGGTACGCCACTATGGCCTCGGCTATTTTCGGCCCCACGCCATTGAGCGCTTCGGCGATGGCCTCCGCCGAGGCGGTGTTGATGTTGACGGCACCAGCGGCGGGCGCGGCGGATGGCGCACCCGCCGTCTCGGCCAACGCGGGCGCGGGGCCGATGCCGAGCGCGAGCAGAAACACGCCCACGGACAGGGTTTTAGCAACGATCGATACGGCTTTGACAGATACGGCTGTGGCGAGCGGTTTCATGGCGAGCACTCCTGGTGTCGTAACACCATTGTTGGTTTTATGGGAGGTACTGCACAGGTGGCGCGGACGGCGCCAGCGCCACCTTGGGCCGTGGACGAGGTTGGCCTCGGGCGCGGCGCGGGATCAATAGTCTTGAATTTCGGCGCGCATGGCAAGCAGGGCCGCGACCGGATCGACGGCGCGGGTGACCGGGCGCCCGATGACCAGGTAATTACTGCCCGCCGCCAGCGCCTGTCCCGGCGTCAGGGTGCGCCGCTGGTCATCGCCCGCAGCGACAGCGCCGGACGGCCGGATACCGGGGGTCACGCGCAAAAAGTGCGCGCCGACCGTCTGCGCAACGGCGCGCGCCTCCTGCGCCGAACAGACCACGCCGTGCATGCCGCTGCGGTGCGCAAGCTCGGCCAGGGTGAGGGCGTGCGCAGCGGGGCTGGCGACCACGCCCACTTCCCGCAGATCGGCAGCGGTCATGCTGGTGAGCACGGTAACGGCGATCAGCAGCGTGGCACCGCCCTGCGCATCAAGTGCCTGGCGGGCCGCCGCCAGCATGCGGGCGCCGCCCTGGGCGTGGACATTGACCATCCACACCCCGAGATCGGCGGCGACCTTGACCGCCTGAGCCACCGTGGTGGGAATGTCGTGAAACTTGAGGTCGAGAAATACCTCGAAGCCGGCATCCTGCAACCGGGTGACCAGCGCGGGGCCCGCGGCGGTAAACAGCGCCTTGCCGACCTTGACGCGACACAGCGCCGGCGCCAACTGGTCGACCAGGGCCAGTGCGTCCCGCGCATTGGCGTAGTCGAGCGCGACTATTAGGGGTTTGTCGATGCGCGGCGCGCAGTCGGCGGGTAGTTCGCTGGGTTGGTGCCCGGTCATGGCGAGGGGCGGTCGGCGGCCTTCAGGTGGGCGAGGTGGCGACGATAGAGGCGAACGCGTCGCTGCAAGCGCAACAGCGCCACCGAGCCGGACAAAAATCCAGCGCCGGCGCCGACAAAAAACGCCCCCAGCAGCCAGAGTCCGAGGGGCAGGTCGCCGAGTGGAAAGCCGAGCAGCCGCAGGCTGACGGCATCCGGGTTGTCCTGCACCACCCAGATGCCGAGCAACACGCAGGCGGCCGCGACCAGCAGCCACCCCGCAAACTTCAGCCGAGCCACGACCGACTCCGTGCGGGGGCCGCCCCCTCACCGCTGTCGAGGGCGATGGCCAACGGCGACGCGCCGCACGCGGCCACTGTGGCTGGTCTAGGAGCCTGTCGAACTTGAGTCTGTCCTACTGCGGAAACGCCGAATGCGGTCATGTTTTGCGCACATTTTTGTTGAGTAATCCCATTCGCCGCCAATTTGCCCAAAATCTGCCTCAAATCGGACTTTCCCTCGCTACGGACGCTCAAGTCCGGCAGGCTCCTAGGCGTTGCCGCAGTCGACGCTGTCATTGACCCGCTCCCGCAACTCCTTGCCCGGTTTGAAATAGGGTACGTATTTGCCCGGCAGCTCCACAGTATCCCCGGATTTGGGGTTGCGGCCGGTGCGCGGCTCGCGGTAATGCAGCGAAAAACTGCCGAACCCGCGGATCTCGATACGCCCGTTGTTCGCCAGCGCCTGGATCATGTGTTCCAGAATCATTTTTACCGCCAGCTCAATGTCTCGCGGTGGCAGGCGCCCCTGGCGGAGAACGATGCGGTCGATCAACTCGGACTTGGTCATGGTCATATCCGGCTTGCCCCCCAGCCAGAAGAGAGGTTCACCCTCCTCTGGCCGGGGAGACAAACGGCTATTTGCTCTCCATTTGCGCCTTGATCAGATCACCGATGGTGGTCGGCACAATCGCCTCGCTCTCCTGTTTGCGGTGCTCCTGCAGCGCGGTTTTTTCCTCGGCGGCATCCTTGGCCTTGATCGACAGCGAGATCAGCCGATTCTTGCGGTCGGTATTGATGATGCGCGCCTCGATGACATCGCCGATCTTGAGCTGGGTGCGCGGATCCTCGACCTTTTCGCGGGAGATCTCCGAGGCCTTGAGCACACCCTCGACACCGTTGGCCAGCACCACCAGGGCAGCTTTGGCGTCGATGTCGCGGATGGTGCCGGTGACCAGGGCGCCTTTGTCATGTTGGGCGAGATAGTTGGTGAAGGGATCGTCAGCCAGTTGCTTGATGCCGAGAGAGATGCGCTCGCGCTCGCCATCAATCGCGAGGATGACGGTTTCCAGCTGATCGCCCTTGTGGAAGTTGCGCACCGCCTCTTCACCCGCTTCCTGCCAGGAAATGTCCGACAGGTGCACCAGGCCGTCGATACCGCCGTCCAGGCCAATAAATATGCCGAAGTCGGTGATCGATTTGATAGTGCCGGAAATCTTGTCGCCCTTGTTGTGGTGCTTGCCGAACTCGTCCCAGGGATTGGCTTGACACTGCTTCATGCCGAGGGAGATGCGGCGGCGCTCCTCGTCGATGTCGAGAATCATGACTTCGACCTTGTCGCCCACCTGCACCATTTTCGACGGGTGGACGTTCTTGTTGGTCCAGTCCATTTCGGAGACGTGCACCAGGCCCTCGACGCCGTCTTCCAATTCAGCGAAACAGCCGTAGTCGGTCAGGTTGGTGATGGTGGCGGTAAGCTTGGTGTGCTCGGGGTAGCGCCTTTTGATATTGGCCCAGGGATCCTCGCCCAGCTGTTTCAGGCCGAGGGACACGCGGTTGCGCTCGCGGTCGAATTTCAGCACCTTGACGTTGATCTCGTCGCCGACATTGACCACTTCGCTGGGGTGCTTGATGCGCTTCCACGCCATGTCGGTGATGTGCAGCAGGCCGTCGATGCCGCCCAGATCGATAAAGGCGCCGTAGTCGGTGAGATTCTTGACCACACCCTTCAGGATGAGGCCCTCGGTCAGCGTGCTCAGCAGTTGATCGCGCTCGGCGCTGTTGACCGCTTCCATGACCGCACGCCGCGACACCACGACGTTGTTGCGCTTCTGGTCGAGCTTGATGACCTTGAATTCAAGTGGCTTGTTTTCCAGGTGGGCGGTGTCGCGCAGCGGGCGCACATCCACCAGTGAGCCCGGCAGGAAGGCGCGCAGGGTATTGATTTCGACCGTAAAACCACCCTTGACCTTGCCGCTGATAATGCCGATGACCGCTTTGTCCGCCTTCTGGGCGGCTTCGAGTTCAGTCCAGGACTCGTTGCGGCGGGCCTTCTCGCGCGACAGGCGGGTCGCCCCAAAGCCATCTTCAACGGATTCCAGGGCAACCTGTACTTCATCGCCGACTTTGACGTTCAACACACCGTTGTCGTCGAAGAACTGACTGGCCGGGATCACGCCTTCGGATTTGAGCCCGGCATGCACCGTGACCCAATCCTTGTCGACGCTGGTGACCACGCCGGTGATGATGGCGCCGGGCATCATTTCCACGGTTTTCAGGCTTTCTTCGAATAAGGACGCGAAACTTTCGCTCATCTGGCTCATCTGTTTGACCTCATGAATTTCGGGTTCCGGCTACTGGCCATCGCCCACCGCCGCGACGCCAGCGTCGCGGGTTGTTGAATAACGGTGCCGGGGCTGTGCTGGCCTGTTGCCCCCGACGCCGGGATTAATGAATTGTTGGCTTCCGGCTCCGTCTGGCCGACTCCGCGCCGACGCTAAACCGCCAGTCGTTGCCGGACGATCGCCACCACGGCCGCCAGCACCTGCGCCACGGACAGCGCCGAACTATCGAGCACCTCGGCATCGGCGGCGGCTTGCAAGGGTGACGCAGCGCGGCTCCGATCGCGCTCGTCGCGCGCTCTGACACTTGCCAAAAGGTCGTCGAAGATAACATTTTCTCCTTTTGCGATCAACTGGTTATAGCGGCGCCTAGCACGCTCCTCGGCGCTCGCGGTGAGGAATATCTTGACTTCGGCGCCAGGGAATACCGTGGTGCCCATGTCGCGGCCATCGGCGACCAGCCCGGGATCGCAGGCGAAGGCGCGCTGACGTTGCAAAAGTGCCGCGCGCACCTCGGGGAGCGCCGCCACCGCCGAGGCATCGGTGCCGGCGCTGTCGGTGCGGATCAGGCGCGACACGTCTTCGCCTTCGAGAAGCACCTGGGGTTCGTCGCCGCCGCTGTCCATGGCAAAGCGGATATCCAGATGGGCGGCCAGC
The DNA here is from genome assembly GCA_965232975.1 of uncultured bacterium. Classification (GTDB taxonomy): domain Bacteria; phylum Pseudomonadota; class Gammaproteobacteria; order Pseudomonadales; family Porticoccaceae; genus CBDDRG01. Next base: position 12,630 of record CBDDRG010000152.1, on the reverse strand, counting down.
ACCGCGAGCGCCGCAACATTGTCGAACGCCACCTGATGTCGGCGCGCGGCCAGCGCCAGCAGACGGTAGAGGGCGCCGCTGTCAAGGTAGTGAAAGCCGAGCCGGGCCGCGAGCAATTGGCTGATGGTGCCCTTGCCGGCGCCGCTCGGCCCGTCGATGGCGATCACCGGCACCCCGCGCGCGCTCACGTTGAGGTCTCCGTAAGCGCCAGCCCCAGGCCGGCAACCAAGGCGGCAAAGCCGGGAAAGGAGGTGGCGACGTTCTGGCAGTTGCGCACCCGGATCGGGGCGCTGGCGCGCAGCGCGGCAATGGCGAAGCTCATCGCGATGCGGTGGTCGCCCCGGCTGTCGACCTCGCCGCCGCCGAGATTGCCGCCCTCGATGAGAATGCCATCGGGGCGCGGTTCGGCCTGGATGCCGAGCACCTGGAGACCATCCGCCATGGCCTGGATGCGGTCGCTCTCCTTGACGCGCAGCTCTTCGGCACCGGTCAGCACTGTGATGCCAGTGGCGCAGGCCGCCGCGATAAAAATCGCCGGGAATTCGTCGATGGCCAGCGGCACCTGTGCCGGCGGAATCGCGATGCCGCGTAGCGCTGCCGCGCGCACGCGGATATCGGCGACCGGCTCGCCGCCGACGCTGCGTGCGTTGCTCAACTCGATATCGGCGCCCATCGCGCGCAGGATATTGATGATCCCGGTGCGCGTCGGGTTGACGCCGACATGGCGCAGGATGACGTCGGAACCCGGCGCAATGCAGGCGCCGACCATGAGGAAGGCGGCCGAGGAAATATCGGCCGGCACATCGATCGGGCAGGCTTTGAGCTTGCCACCGCCGCGCAGGGTTGCGCTGACGCCATCGCGGCGCACCGCATAGCCGAAGCCGGTCAGCATGCGCTCGGTGTGGTCGCGGGTCGGCGCCGGTTCGGTGATGCGGGTGTCGCCCGCGGCATAGAGTCCGGCCAACAGCAGACAGGATTTGACCTGCGCGCTCGCCATCGGCAGCGCGTAGTCGATGCCCTGGAGCGCGGCGCCACCCTGAATGACCAGCGGCGGCACGCCGTTGGCGCCGGTGTCGATGCGCGCGCCCATCAGCCGCAGCGGCGTGGCGACGCGGGCCATCGGCCGCCGCGACAGCGACTCATCGCCGGTCAGCGTGACGGCGAATTGCTGCCCGGCGAGCAGCCCGGCGAGCAGGCGCATGGAGGTGCCCGAATTGCCCAGATACAGCGGGCCCGCCGGCGGTTTCAGCCCGTGCAGGCCGACGCCGTGCACGCGCACGCGGCCGCGGTCCGGGCCCTCGATGACGACGCCCAGGTCGCGAAACGCCTGCAGCGTGGCGAGGCTGTCCTCGCCTTCGAGAAAACCGCTGATCTCGGTGACGCCCTCGGCGAGGGAGCCGAGCATGATGGCGCGGTGGGAGATGGATTTGTCGCCGGGTACGCGGACGTCGCCGCGCAGGGTACCGCCGGGGGCGATCCGATAATCGAGAGTCGTGGGTCTCATGGGTTCGACGTAGGCTCGGCGCTCGAGCATTTTCTGGAAGTGGGTGCGCGCCACCTGGGCGCGGGTGAACACCCCGAGCAGATGGTCGCTGTCGCCGGTGGCGATGGCGCCGCGCACCTGGGTGAGGCTTGTGGTCAGGCGGTCGAACACGGCCAGAATGGCGGCGCCGTTGGCCAGCGCGATATCGCGCCACATCACCGGGTCGCTGGCCGCGATGCGGGTAAAGTCGCGAAAGCCGCCGGCAGCATAGCGAAATATCTCGCGGTTTTCCGCCATCGCCGCCAGCGTGTCCACCAATGTGTAGGCGAGCAGATGGGGCAGATGGCTGGTGGCGGCGAGCACCTCGTCGTGCTCATCGACCGGCATCTGGCTGACGCTGGCGCCGACCGCCTGCCACAGTTGCTGCACCCGCGCCAGGTGCGCGGCGCCGGTCGCGGACACCGGGGTCAGAATCACCTGGTGAGCGACAAACAGGTCGGCCGCGGCGGCATCGACACCGCTTTTCTCGGACCCGGCGATGGGGTGTCCGGGCACCAGCTGGGGCGGCATGTGCCCGTAAATCGCAGTCGCGGCGGCGACCACGCTACCCTTGGCGCTGGCGACATCGGTCACGGTGACCAGCAGCGACAGGTGTTCCGCGAGCCCGCGCAATATCGCCGGCACCGTCAGCGTCGGCACGCCGATCACGACGATGTCGCCGGCGCCCAGACTGCGCAGGCAGGCCGGCAGGTCGGTGGCGATGCTATCGACGACACCGGCGGCCAGGGCGCGGGTCAGCGTATCCGGGCTGCGCGAGGCGCCGATGACTTCAGCGAACAGTTGGCGCTGGCGCGCTGCCAAGGCCAGGCTGCCGCCGATCAGGCCGAGCCCGATCACCAGCAGACGCCCGCCGCAGCGCGCGGGGATGGCGGTCACTGCACTCATTCAGAGCACGGCGCGGGGGTAGGAGCCGAGCCGGCGCAGCCCGACGACGCGGGTCTCGATTTCGGCGAGCGCCCTGACGACATTGTCATCGGTGCCGTGACCCGCGAAATCGATAAAGAACACGTAGCTCCACTTGCCGGAGCGCGACGGCCGGGTCTCGATGCGAGTCAGATCGACCTGATGGGTGCGGAAGGGTTCGAGCAGGTTGTAGAGGGCGCCGGGCTCGTTGCGCACGGCGACGATGATCGAGGTCTTGTCGTCGCCGCTGGCGGGGATGTCGTCGCGGCCGATGACCAGAAAACGGGTCGAATTGTCCGGTTGATCCTCGATCTTCTCCCGCAGCCGGGTCAATCCGTACAGGCGCTCGGCCATGTCGCCGGCGATGGCGGCGGAGTTCCACTCGCCGCCGACCCGCCGCGCCGCCTCGGCGTTGCTGTTCAGCGGCACGCGCTCGATGTTGGGGTAGTTGGCATCGAGCCATTTGCGGCACTGGGCCAGCGATTGCGGATGCGAATAGACGCGCGTGATGTTTTCGGCGCGGGTGTTGGCGCCGATCATGAAATGGTGGTGAATGCGCAGCTCGACCTCGCCGCAGATCCTGAGCGAGGAGTCGAGGAAACTATCGAGGGTGTGGTTGACGACGCCCTCGGTGGAGTTCTCGATGGGCACCACGCCGTAGTTGACGGCGCCGGCCTCGACCTCGCGAAACACCTCGTCGATGGCGGCCAGCGGCCGGCTGACCGCGGAGTGGCCGAAATGCTTCAGCGCCGCCTGCTGGGTGAAGGTGCCCTCGGGGCCGAGAAAGGCCACCGTGACCGGGCTTTCCAGCGCCAGACAGGCGGACATGATCTCGCGGAACAGGCGCGCGACTTCCTCCCCGCCGAGGGGGCCAGGGTTGTTTGCCATCGCCCGGCGCAGCACCTGGGCCTCGCGCTCGGGGCGGTAGAATATGGCGTCGCCCTGCTGCTGTTTGACCTTGGCGACCTGCTGGGCGCAGCCGGCGCGCTGGCTGATCAAGTGCAGCAACTGGCTGTCGATGGCGTCGATTTGCGCGCGCAGCTCGGCAAGTCCGCTGTGATCCACCATGGCTCAGCCCTCGGTTTCGCCGTCTTCGCGGTCTTCGCCCTGGCCCTCGCCAGAACCGGGCGCCGCAGTCGGTGTCTGCACCGGCGCGGATGTCAACGCCTGAACGTCGCCCTGATCTTCATCGCCGATGCGCGCGACGCCCACCAGCGTCTCGCGGTCGCGGACGCGGATCAGGCGCACGCCCTGGGTGTTGCGCCCAACCAGCGGAATTTCGGCGACGCGGGTGCGCACCAGCGTGCCCTGGTCGGAGATCAGCATGATCTCATTGCCGTCATCGACCTGGACCGCGCCCACCAGGGGGCCATTGCGGGGCGACGCCTGGATCGCGATGACGCCCTGGCCGCCGCGATTGTGGGTGGGGAACTCGGCGAGGCTGCTGCGTTTACCGTAGCCCTGGCCGCACAGCGCCAGAATGCTGTGATCGGCGGATGGCACGATCAGCGCGATGATTTTCTCGCCATCCGGAACCCTCATGCCGCGCACGCCGCGCGCGCTGCGCCCCATGTCGCGGACGTCGGTTTCGGGGAAGCGGATCGCCTTGCCGTTGCTGCAGAACAGCATCACATCCTGCTGGCCGTCGGTCAGCGCGGTGCCGACCAGGCTGTCGCCGTCGTCGAGCTCGACCGCGCGCAGACCCACCGAGCGCGGGCGCGAGAACGCCGTCAGCTCGGTTTTCTTGACCGTGCCATTGGCCGTCGCCATGAAGATGAACTGGTCGGCGCGGTAGTCGCGCACGGGCAGAATCGACGTGACCCGCTCGCCGGCGTCCAGCGGCAGCAGATTCACCAGCGGCCGGCCGCGCGCGTTGCGGCTCGCCAGCGGAATCTGGTAGACCTTGAGCCAGTACACCTTGCCGGCGCTGGTGAAGCACAGAATGGTGTCGTGGGTGCTGGCGATCAGCAGGTGCTCGACGAAATCCTCGTCCTTCACCGCGGTCGCCGACTTGCCGGTGCCGCCCCGGCGCTGGGCCTGGTAGTCGCCGACGGACTGGGTTTTGGCGTAGCCGCCGTGGGAGATGGTCACCACGCGGTTTTCCTGCGGAATCAGATCCTCGGCGGTGAGGTCGTGGCTGGATTCGATAATCTCGGTGCGACGGGCATCGCCGAATTCCGCGCCCACCGCGACCAGATCCTCACGAATCACCGCCATCAGGCGCTCGGCGCTGCCGAGAATTTCGAGATATTCGCCGATCTCCACCAGCTTCTCCTGGTATTCCTCCAGCAGTTTGTCGTGCTCCATGCCGGTGAGGCGGTGCAGGCGCAGTTCCAGAATCGCCTGGGCCTGGGCCGGCGACAGCCGGTAGACACCATCGCGCAGGCCGAATTCGGCGCCGAGATCCTCGGGGCGGCAGGCGCCGCTGTCGGCGCGGTCGAGAAAGCGGGTCACCGCCGCCGGTTCCCAGCGCTCGCCGAGCAGCTGCTCGCGGGCGTCGGCGGGCGTCGGCGAGGCCTTGATCAGCTCGATGACGCGGTCGATATTGGCGATGGCCACCGCCAGCCCTTCGAGAATGTGCCCGCGCTCGCGCGCCTTGCGCAGCAGGAACACGGTGCGCCGGGTCACCACCTCGCGGCGATGGCGGATAAAGGCTTCGAGCAGCTGCTTCAGGTTCAGCGTGCGCGGCTGGCCATCGACCAGGGCGACGATGTTGATGCCGAACACGCTCTCGAGCTGGGTCTGCGCGAACAGGTTGTTCAGCACCACCTCGCCCAGGTCGCCGCGCTGGACCTCGATGACGACGCGCAGGCCGTCCTTGTCGGATTCGTCGCGCAGCTCGGAGATGCCCTCGAGCAGCTTTTCCTTGACCAGCTCGGCGATGCGTTCGATCAGCCGCGCCTTGTTCAGCTGGTACGGAAGCTCGGTGATGATGATGGTTTCGCGGTGGCTTTTGGCGTCCACCTCGACCGTCGCGCGGGCGCGGATGCGGATGCGCCCGCGCCCGGTGCGATAGGCTTCGACGATGCCGGCGCGGCCGTTGATGATGGCGGCGGTGGGAAAGTCGGGGCCGGGGACATGGGTCATCAGCTCATCGATGCCGATGGCGGGGTTTTCGATCAGGGCCAGGCAGGCGCTGATGACTTCGCGCAGGTTGTGGGGCGGGATATTGGTCGCCATGCCCACGGCGATGCCCGAGGAGCCGTTGATGAGCAGGTTGGGCACCCGCGTCGGCAGCACCGCCGGAATCATCTCGGTGCCGTCGTAGTTGGGCACGAAATCGACGGTTTCCTTGTCGAGGTCGGCGAGCAGCGCATGGGCCATCCGGGTCATGCGGATCTCGGTGTAGCGCATGGCGGCGGCGGCGTCGCCATCGACAGTGCCGAAGTTGCCCTGGCCATCGACCAGTACATAGCGCAACGAGAATGTCTGCGCCATGCGCACGATGGTGTCGTACACCGCCGAATCGCCGTGGGGGTGATATTTGCCGATGACATCGCCGACGATGCGGGCCGATTTCTTGTACGCGCGGTTCCAGTCGTTGTTCAGCTCGCTCATCGCGAACAGCACCCGCCGGTGCACCGGCTTGAGACCGTCGCGCACATCGGGCAGCGCGCGCCCGACGATCACGCTCATGGCGTAGTCGAGATAGGATTGGCGCAGCTCGTCCTCGATGTTGACGGGCCGGATTTCGCGCGCGAGTTCAGTCATGCGATTGGGGTCGTGCCGGTTGGGTCATAGTGGGCGGCCGTGGTTCCTGCTCGATACGGGCTGCTGGCGACGGCCAGCGCGGCGCTGGCAAGGGCTGCGACCTGGTCTTCGACTTTGAATTTAAATCAGCAACTTAACTATCTTTGTCGGCCCCGGCGACGACGCCCGCCGAGGAGCCTGAAACAAGCGGTGAATGATAGCACAGAAGCCCGCCCGGCCCCTCCCCGACCAGCCTCCGCCAACCCCTTGCGCCCCCCCGCCAACCAAGGGCGAACGCCACTCCGCTATACTGCCGCGAGACCGCCTGGAGACTGCGACCAACCATGGCCAAAACCCCCGCCGACCTGCTGTTGAGCGCCCGCTGGATACTGCCGGTGATCCCCGAGGGTCGGCTGTTGCGGGATTGCGCGCTGGTCATCGACGGCGGCCGCATCCTCGCGCTGCAACCGCTCGCCGAGGCGGAACAGCACTTCGCCCCGCGCCAGCGCCAGGATCTCGGCGACGCGGTATTGCTGCCGGGCCTGGTCAACGCCCACGGCCACGCCGCGATGAGCCTGTTGCGCGGGTATGCCGACGATCTGCCGCTGCACGCCTGGCTCAACGAGCGCATCTGGCCCGCCGAGGCGCGCTGGGTCGGCGCCGAGTTCGTCCGCGACGGCACCGAGCTCGCCATGGCCGAGATGCTGCGCACCGGCACCACCTGCTTCGCCGACATGTACTTCTTCCCCGATCAGATCGCCGCCGCCGCGCGCGCCGCCGGCATGCGCTGCCAGCTGGCGTTTCCGATCCTGGAGTTTCCGACCGCCTGGGCGCAGACGCCCGCCGAGTACATCCACAAGGGGCTGAGCCTGCGCGACCAGTACCGCGGCGAGGCCCTGCTCAGCTTCGCCTTCGGCCCGCATGCGCCCTACACCGTCGCCGATGCCACCTTCGCCAAGATTGTCGTGTTGGCGCAGGAGATCGATTGCCCGATCCACATCCATCTGCACGAAACCGCCGCCGAGGTCGCCGCCGCGGTGGCGCAGACCGGCGCCCGCCCACTGGCGCGGCTGCAAGCGCAGGGCGTGCTGTCGGCGCTGACCCAGCTCGTGCACATGACCCAGATCGATGCCGCCGACCTCGAAATGCTGGGCGCCAGCGGCGCCCAGGTCATCCACTGCCCGGAATCCAACCTGAAGCTGGCGAGCGGCCTGTGTCCGGTCGCCCAGTTGCAGCGCGCCGGGGTCAATGTCGCCCTGGGTACCGACGGCGCCGCCAGCAACAACGATCTCGACCTGTTTGGCGAGATGAAAACCGCCGCGCTGCTGGCGAAGCTGGTGGCCAATGACGCGACCGCGCTCGACGCCCATCAGGCGCTGCGCATGGCCACCATCAATGGCGCCCGCGCGCTGGGCTTGGAGCGCGAGATTGGCAGCCTCGAAGTCGGCAAGGCCGCCGACGTCATCGCCGTCAACCTCGCCGATGCGGGGTCGGTGCCCCTGTATAATCCGGCCTCGCAACTGGTGTACGGCGGCAGCGGCGGGCGCGTCAGCGACGTCTGGATCCAGGGCCGCCAGCTGCTCAAAAGCCGCCAGTTGCAAACCCTGAGCGAACCCGAACTCATCGCCCGCGCCCGCCTTTGGCAACAACGCATCGCCGGAACCCAGCCATCATGACTGCCGACACCGATCCTCCTTCAGCGCCAGCTCCCCACCAAGCGCCCGGCCACACCGGGCCGCAGCGCGAAAACGTCGATCGCGCCGAGATTGCCAAATTCGAGGCGCTGGCGAGCCGCTGGTGGGATCCGGAGAGCGAGTTCAAGCCGCTGCACCAGATCAACCCGCTGCGCGCGAACTGGATCGACCAGTACTCGCCGGTGGCCGAGCGGCGCCTGCTCGATGTCGGCTGCGGCGGCGGCATTCTCGCCGAGGCCATGGCCCTGCGCGGCGCCGACGTGGTCGGCATCGATATGGGCGAAGCGCCGCTTGCCGTCGCCCGCCTGCACGGCCTCGAAAGTGGCGTGCGCGTCGACTACCGGCGGCTGACCGCCGAGGCGCTTGCCGATGAGCTGCCGGCGCAGTTCGATATCGTCACCTGTCTCGAAATGCTCGAACATGTGCCCGATCCGGGCTCCGTGGTCGCGGCCTGCGCGCGCCTGACCAAACCCGGCGGACACCTGTATTTTTCGACCATCAACCGCAATCCCAAGTCCTATCTGTTCGCCATCATCGGCGCCGAATATGTGCTGCGGCTGTTACCCAAGGGCACCCACGATTTCGCCAAGCTGGTGCGCCCGTCCGAGCTCGGCGCCTGGCTGCGCGCCGCCGGCCTGGTCACCCAGCACATGAGCGGGCTGCGCTACAACCCGCTGACCGGCCAATATCGGCTGCACCCGACCGATGTCAGCGTCAATTACATGATCCATGCCCACAAGCCGGCAGCCTCGGCCTGACCCCGGGTCGCCCCCGATCGGCGGTAAACCCATGAGCCGCTACCGCGCCGTGCTGTTCGATCTGGACGGCACCCTGATCGACACCGCACCGGATTTCGCCGCCTGCCTGAATCTGCTGCTCGCCGCGGAACACCGGCCGCCGGCGTCACTGGCCGAGGTACGCGCCCAGGTCAGCAACGGTTCCACGGGGCTGATCACCTATGCGTTCGGCTACCGCGCCGACGACCTCCGCTGTGAACCGCTGCGCCAGCGCCTGCTCGCGCTGTACCTGGATAATGTGGCGCGCCAAAGCCACTTGTTCCCCGGCATCGCGGGCCTGCTGGCGGAGCTGGGCGCGCGCAACCTGCCCTGGGGAATAGTCACCAACAAGCCCGAGCTGTACACCAGCGCGCTGTTGCGCGCACTGGCTCTGGCGCCGGCGGTGGTGGTCTGCCCCGACCATGTCACCCACGCCAAGCCGCACCCGGAACCCGTGCTGCGCGCCTGTGAAACCCTGGCGTGTGCACCGCGGGATGCCATTTTTATCGGCGATGACCGCCGCGACATCGAGGCCGGGCGCGCCGCCGGCGCCATCACCGTCGCCGCGGCTTACGGTTATGTCAGTGCGGCAGATCCGCCGCAGGGTTGGGGAGCGGATCACCTGATCGAAGCGACGCACGAGCTGCCTGCGCTGTTGTGGTGAAGTGCCCCGAGTTGGGCTGAACTGCCCGGATTTGAATTGGGCTGACTATTGTCACTGGCGAATCCCCGAGGTATCCGATCTTGACTACGCTCGACCACCGCCACTACTGCGCCCCCGCCGACCTGCTGCGAGACAAGGTGATTCTGGTCACCGGCGCCGGCGACGGCATCGGCCGCTGCGCCGCCGAAACCTTCGCGGCCCACGGCGCCACCGTGATTCTGCTCGGCCGCACCATCGCCAAGCTGGAGCAGGTCTACGACGCCATCGAAGTCGCCGGTCACCCCCAGCCCGCCATCTACCCGCTGTCCCTCGAAGGCGCGAGCGAACCGGATTATCAACATCTGGCGGACGCCCTCGACGCTGAATTCGGTCGTCTCGATGGGCTGTTGCACAACGCCGGCGAACTCGGCGAACGCACCCCGATCGCGAACTACAGCCTTGCGAGCTGGCAGCAGGTCATGCAGGTCAATGTCACTGGGGCCTTTCTGCTGACCAAGGCCCTGCTGCCCCTGTTGAAGCGGGCCGATGCGGCCTCGGTGGTGTTCACCTCATCGGGCGTCGGCCGGCACGGGCGCGCATTCTGGGGCGCCTACGCCGTGTCCAAATTTGCCGTTGAGGGTCTAAGCCAGGTGCTCGCGCACGAATTACAGGAAGTCAGCAGCGTGCGCGTCAACTGCATCAACCCGGGCGCGACCCGCACCCGGATGCGCGCGGCCGCCTATCCCGCCGAAGACCCGGCGACCCTCTCCACCCCCGCTGACATCATGCCCACCTACCTGTATCTGATGGGGCGCGACAGCGCGGCGTTGAGCGGGCAGTCGCTGGATGCGCAGTGATGCCGAGCGCAGCTTGCGGCGCTGGAGAAGCGTAGGCCGCTGAGCGCGGCAGCAACTGTCTTGACTTGAGGCATCCCAACGGTGACTTGCGAGTTCCACAACGCATCCGTATGCCTGCGCCCGTTTACTGCGGCTTACCGCTCGCCCACAGATGGGCGGCAACTAGGGCGCGCCAGGGCGAAAATTCCGCCAACCAGCACGCGGTGAACTGCTCGGTGAGGTTGTCGTCGACACCGAGAAGTGAGCGCAGTTTTCGCCGCACTGCGACATCACCCGCCAGCGACCCATCCATGCAGCCAAACCCGCGCAGCAGGGCGTAGCTGGTCGTCCACGGGCCGATACCGCGAATCTGGATCAGATTGGCATGAATTGCAGCGGGCGAGGGTGCGTTCACCCAGGTATCGAGTGGCAACCGGTGTTGCGCGATGTGCTCACTCAGCTCGCGGATCGTTCGCGCCTTGGTTGGCGACAGGCCGCTCTGCCGCAGCACCTCCGGTGCCATGGCGGCAACGCGCCGCGCATCCGGATAGCACCAGAGGCCGGAGGAGTGGCGCAAGCCCGCGGCCAGGATCAACTTGCGGCGCACCGAGGTGGCGGCGCTGACGCTGATCTGCTGGCCGGTGATGGCCCAGGTCAGCGCCTCGAAGGGCGCTGTCGTCTGCGGCACTCGCAACCCCGGATTGCAGGCGATCAGCGGCCCCAACAGTGGATGGGCGCGATAGCGCCGTTCGAAAGCTGCGATGGGTTGCCGCAGGCCGAGCATGCGCTGCGCCATCTGTGCCAGCGCCATGTCCCCGGCGGTGGTGGCGCCGTCGATGGCGAGCTCAACCTCGGCCTGTCCGCAGGCGAAGTGAATCGTCAGGCACGCGGCCTGGCCCTCCCAGCTCAGCCCCTTGCGCAAGCTGTCGGCGTCAATGCGTTCGGCCACAGTTGCGCGTCGCGGCCGTGGAAACTGAGCACGTCGGCCGCGCGAAAACCCGGCGGCAGGGCAACGGCGCAGGCCAGGCGCGAGGTGATTTTCCGGTTCACCGAGCTCTGCTCAAGTGACGTTGCGAGCGCTGACCCGAGCTCGGGGGCACGCTGCCCCGCTCCCCTCGCCCTCGCGATCGAGCAACGCGCGTTTGCGTTCCACGCCCCAGCGGTAACCGCCCAGGTCGCCATCCAGGCGCACCACGCGGTGGCAGGGAATCGCAATCGCCAGGAGATTGGCCGCGCAAGCTCCGGCGACGGCGCGTGCCGCTTGGGGTGCACCGATGCGCTTGGCAATGGCGGCGTAGGTTGCGGTGGCGCCGATCGGAATGTCCCGCAGCGCCTGCCACACGCGCACCTGAAAGGTGGTGCCGCGCACGTCCAACGGCAGCGCGAGGCCGATTTGCGGCGCTTCCACCAAGCCTACGACGGCGGCGACCACTCGCTCAAAATCGGCATCCCCGCCCACCAGCGTGGCGCGGGGAAACCGGTCTTGCAGGTCGAAGGCCAGCGCCGTGGCATCGTCCCCGAGCAGAATGGCGCAGACGCCGACGGCAGTTGCCGCCACCAGAACGGCCCCCAACGAACACGCGCCGATGGCAAACCGTATTTCGGTGTCGGCACCGCCGGCGCGGTAGCGGGATGGGGTCATTCCCAGCACTTGGCTGGAGGTGGCGTAGAAGCGGCTGCTGGAGTTGTAGCCCGCCTGGTAGATTGCGCTGGTGATGCTATCGCCCTGGGTCAGGTCGCGCCGCGCGCGGGCGGCCCGCTGGGCAGCAGCGTAGGCGCCGGGCGTCACCCCGGTGACGGCTTTAAAGACGCGGTGCAGGTGATACCGGCTGAGCCCCACCCGGTGTGCGAGCGCCTGCCAAGCGGGCGCGCCATCGGTACTGGCAAGGAGCCGGCACAGCTCGGCAACGGTGGTGGCATGCTGCGCCGCCAGTGTCGGTTGGCCGGGCCGACAGCGCTGGCAGGCGCGAAAGCCGGCGGCCTCCGCCGCCGCGGCGGTGGCGTGGAACTCGACGTTTTCGGGCCGCGGAGCGCGCGCGGCGCAGCCTGGACGGCAATAGACTCCGGTGGTTTTAACGGCGTAAACAAATTGCCCATCGGCCGTCGCGTCGCGCGCGACCACGGCCGCCCAACGGGAATCGCTACACGCAGACTCGGCGATTTGCTTTGTGGTTGGAGAAATGTCGGTAGCGATGGTCATTGTGGTTCGCGGTTGCATGGCACTAATCCACGGCTATGGGTATCGATGGACACACTGTAGCCGTGGCTACGCGCCGGCGCACTCCGGGTCTTGCGGTTGAATTCGCGGCGGCGCCCAGCGCGGCTAATTTCATCTGCCGGAATCAAATGCCATCCTCTATTTTCTTGCTCAAGGCACTGCTTGTTGGCCAGCCTGGTTCTTTGCTCTAGTACTCCATTCCAATAATAGATTTACACATATATCCACTGGTGGCATGATGTTCTCCCGAGTCCCTTCAGGAGTCGGACATGGCCGGGAAGACCAAGCGCGCGCCGTTGACGCTGACCGATACGCACCGTTCGATGC
>CBDDRG010000151.1:0-3146 GCA_965232975.1 uncultured bacterium | reverse complement strand
GTCCGGCAACGCGAGCATGGAGCGAAGCATCCATCCCCCCTTGGGGTCAGATTCCAAAGCGCGTTCCAAGGGTAGACAAAGGCTCTGCTTTTCAACACGCACGCTGGCCGCATCGCGCGCCAATTGCTCAATCAACCCCCGCGCATGGGTATCCCCCATGGGTAGGGGGAAACGCTCGCGCCAATCGGGAATTCGCTGATCCAGAATGGCAATCGCGTCGGCACCCGCCGTCAGGCCGGCCTCCTGTTTCAACTGCAATGCGATCCAGGCCATGTCGGCCAACAGGATAAAAATGGCTTCCTGCCGATAGGTCGCCGGCAACAGCTTTTGCATACTCGCGACCCAGGATTGAAGATCGGATTGGCTCACATGGCCATTACTGGAGAGTTGGAGTACCCGCCTGAGTACCTGTCCGATGCCACCGCGGGCCTCAGCCAGCAAACGCAACGGCAGCCCACCTTGAACCGCGACAGTCCCTAAAAATCGCAGCCCACCGCTTTCCCGCAGTTGCAATCCCCAGTCTCGAAGCCCCCGCCGCACACACTCGCTGCGTTCGCCGGGGAGCCATTGACGCGGATCGGCGCCCAGATCTTTCAGGATCGGATCCCAGGAAAAGCCGGAGCCATCGTAGCGCCGCCGCCACCACTCAGCGCTGTAGAGAACAAACAGGGCGGGAAATCCCGCCTGGGGAGTCATTTTCGCAAGATCAAAGCGGACTAACGGTGATCGCGCTCGCAGGTTGTCACGCAATAACACCTCAAGTGAACCGAACTCGGCTTCGGTAAGACGATAGAGATACAGCGCCCGCCCATCCGGTTGGGCGAGGCCCCGGAGCAAAAGCAATTCGCGCTTCCAGCGGGCAAGCGTTCCGATCTCGATACTGTCTGGCATCGCTCCTCCTTGTGCGCTATCCATTCGCGCGATCCAAATTCGCTTGGCGTCCCTGTTTTCCAGCGCCGCGATCTGTGCTTGCGCGGGGTTCCGACTTACGCGGAGCATGCCCATTTTTTTCTACGCGCCGGCGTCGTGGGTTCCTTGAAACCGGACTAACGAGCAGTGACAAGCGCCCCAAAAACGTCGGTTAGAGTGTAGTCGATGTTTCGGTGTTGACAGGTGTGCAGCGTGGAGCACAGGGTTTGATTGCCGTTCTGCATGCCCTGGTTGCACGGTGGCACCGGCTTTATGGAGGAGTACCAAATCTGCCGGCTATACGAATGCGCGCACGTCGCGCACCTATGCCGGCAGTTCGGAGATCATGAAAGAGGTCGTTGCCAGATCGCTGCTCGATCCGGCGCGGCGTGACCGACGGAGTACCGGCCTTCACAGCTCAGCAAATGAAAAACCGCGGAGTATCCGGGTTGGCCTATGGCTTGCCGAAGCTCGCCTTCTGCTTCGTCGCCTGACCACCTGATTGTTTTGTCTAAACCCTCAGCGCTTGCGCACAAAATAGAGAAAGGTATCTCCGCTCTCCTCCGCCGCGACCAGCTCGTGGCCGAGAAAGCGGCAGAACCGGGGAATGTCGCGGGTGGTGGAGGGATCCGTCGCGATGATCTTGATGATCTGCCCGCTGGCCAGCTCGCGCACGGCGCCATGCAGCAACATCACCGGCTCCGGACACAGCAGGCCCGAAGTGTCCAGTTGACGATCGTGGACTGGCGTCATCGGGCTTCGGCGGCCTTGATCTTGGCGAAGAAGGCGCGGATATCGCCGACCAGCGCTGCGGGCTGTTCGAGGGCCGCGAAGTGACCGCCCTGCCCCATCTCGCTCCAGTGCACGATGTGGTAGTGGCGTTCGGCCCAGGCGCGCTTGGGGTTGCAGAGGTCGTTGAAGCGGGCGTAACCGGTCGGGGTCTCGACATAGCGCTCGGGCGGGCTGAACCGACCGGATGCCATGGTTTCCTGATACAGGCGGATCGCGCTCGGCATTGAGCCCGTCGTCCAGTAAATCATGATGTTGGTGATCAATTCGTCCAGGCTGACAACGGTGTCGAAGCGGCCCTGGTGATCGACCCAGGCGTTGAACGCGGTGGCGATCCAGGCCGCCAGCCCCAGCGGCGAGTCGTTGAGCGCGTAGCCGAGTTGATCGGGCTGGCTGCCCTGGATCAGCGCGTAGCCCATGCCGGTGGTGACATAGCGGGTGCGCAGCGACATGGTACCGGGCACGATGTCCATTTCCTGCGCTTCCGCCGGGTCGTCGGTGCCGCTGCTGGGCAGCACATTGAGGTGGACGCCGCACACCCGGTCGGGCGCGGTCAGCGCGGCGTAGACACTGGCAAACGCACCCCAGTCGCCACCCTGCACGCCATAGCGTTGATAGCCGAGCTGCGCCATCAGCGCGGTGAAATACTGCGCGACCTTCTTGATGTCGCAGCCGGGAACATCCGGCGCCTGCGACCACCCGTAGCCGGGCAGCGAGGGACACACCACGTGAAAGGCATCCTCGGCGCGGCCGCCGTGGGCAACCGGATCGATCAGCGGCGCGATGATCTTGTGAAACTCGAACACCGAGCCCGGCCAGCCGTGGCTGATCAGCAGCGGCAGCGCGCCCGGGTGCGGCGAGCGGGCGTGGATGTAGTGGATCTTCAGATCATCGACCTGCGCGATGAATTGGGGGAAGCGATTGAGCACGGCCTCCCAACGGCGCCAGTCGTAGCCATTGCGCCAGTAGCTGACCAGTTCGCGCATGAAGTCGATATCGGCGCCCAGTCGCCAGCCGCTGCCGGGTATCGCGTGGAGAAAACGGGCGGACGCCAGCCGGCGCTGCAAATTGGCCAGCTCGCTGTCGGGCACCTGTACCTCGAAGGGTGTGGTCATGGCGGCATACTCTCAGCGTGGTTTCAGTTGTGCGGGCGGGGAGTTGGCCGGCGGCTTGCGAAAGCGCAGCGTCATGCGGTCGCTTTCGCCGATGGCCAGGTATTTGGCGCGATCCCGATCACCCAGGGTCAGGGTCGGCGGCAAGGTCCAGACCCCCTCCTGGTAATCCTTGGTGTCCTTGGGGTTGGCGTTGATTTCACTGCGCCCGTCGAGCGTGAAACCGGCCTCCCGCGCCAGGGAGATCACATAGTTTTCCGTCACATAACCGGTCTTGATCATGGACGCGAGGCTGGTGCCCGGCTTGGCGCGGTGCTCGACCACGCCGAGCACGCC
>CBDDRG010000150.1:0-4243 GCA_965232975.1 uncultured bacterium | reverse complement strand
GCTTTCTCCAGTTCCTGTACCGCTTGCTCATAGCGCCCCAAGGTGTAATAGGCCCAGCCGAGATTGAACGGATAGTCCCAAGTGTAATATGGATTCAGGCGCATCCCGGTGGTGATCAGCTCGACCGCCCGCTCCGGTTTCCCGAGGTTGTTGCTAATCAGTGCCAGCAGACCGTAGCCGTCGGCGTAGTTCGGCGCGATGGCAATGGACTGTTCCGCCGCCCGTTCCGCTTCCTCGTATTCCTTGCGAAACAGGTGAACGTACCCCAAGGACCACCACGTCTGGGGGATCGAGTCATCGAGCGCAACGCCGTTCTTGGCCAGCTCCACGGCGCGGTCGGAAGTTTCCATGGGCGCGTCGGTCCAACCCCGGCGAAACAAAGTCGCCAGAACATAGCCCAAGGCGCCATAGGGCCGTCCATAGGTGGGATCCACTTCGATGGCTCTGCGATAGGATTCGCCGGCCTGCAGTAGCGCCTCTTTGGTGGCCCGCTTCGAAATCGCCTGACCCTCTTGAAATAGATCGTAGGCTTTCAGGCTCGAAGTCGCCCGTTGGGCAAGACGCTGCCGCTCTCCTCGCGTGAGGGCGACGTCCAGTGCCTTCACGATCTCGGTGGACATCTCGTCCTGGATATCGAAGATTTCCTCCATCTT
Source organism: uncultured bacterium (assembly GCA_965232975.1). GTDB lineage: Bacteria > Pseudomonadota > Gammaproteobacteria > Pseudomonadales > Porticoccaceae > CBDDRG01. The sequence goes on along the minus strand of CBDDRG010000150.1, from coordinate 3,590 downwards.
GCGATCGTAACGTGCCGCCCAGCGGTTGAAGCCGGTCTTCACGTCCACCAGCCGGGCATTGATGCGGACGGCCGGGCCTACTGACCGAAGACTGCCCTGAACCACATACGCGACGTTCAAATCCTGCGCCACCTCCGCCGGCGTCATCTGTCGGCCCTTGTAGGTAAAGGAGGAGTTGCTGGCGATGACCAACAGATTCGAGGAACGTGAAAGGTCTGTGATGAGATCCTCCGTCACGCCGTCCGCGAGATGCCCCTGCCGAGGATCGTCGCCGAGACTCTCGAAAGGAAGCACGGCGATAGACGGGCGCTCGGCGCCACGGTGCAGCATCGACTCCGGCTCATGGGACAGGGTGGGCGCCCACCATCACAGCACCGCCGACCCCAGCGAGAGCAATACGACCGCAAGCGCGGACAGCCGCATAATCCTCACATGGCGCGATCCACGCGTTGGAGAAGACGGCGATTGCGGCGCACCTGCAACGCGCCCATCGTCGGGCACTGAGATCGGCGCGACCAGCTGATAGCCCCGCTTGGGAATGGTAGCGATCAGCCGCGGCTTGCGGGCGTCGTCTTGCAGCGCCTTGCGCAGCTTGATGACCGTGCCGGTGACCGCGTCGTAACCCACCAAGGCGCCGTGCCAGACATCGCGTTCCAGCTCCTCCCTGGTCACGACCTCACCCGCCCGGGAGGCGAGGTACACTAGTACCTCCATCACCTTCGGTTCCAGACGCACCAGTTCCTCGCCGCGGGTGATTCGCCCCTCGCGGGGCGAAACCCGCCAGTCGCCCAGATTAAAGCCGCTCTGATGGTCGCTTTCCACTGTCCCTGCGGTCTCCCAGGTTCTCTCTCCCGCCGGCGGAAACGCGTCCCTGTATGCGCGCCTCTTCCTAGTTGGCTGTTTATGCACGGAAAAATTCCGTCGTGTTTCCGCCGTTGTTCCGTCGAGACTCCCGCCCGCGGGCTTGCTACAACTTGCCGTGCTGCCAAGTGGCCGCCGTATCCAGACAAGCTGACTTTAGCTCAAGTTGCCACCACCGGGAATGTCCCGAGGAGATCCAGATGAACGCACCCAATCCGCAAACCGGCGCACACCGCAAGCACGCGCCATTCCTTGTCGCCATGGCGCTGCTAACCGCCAGCGGCCTCGCCGCCGCCGGTGAAGTTACGCTGCCTTTCCGTGGACTGACCCTCAACGCCGACTTCGATGTCACCCAGGGTTCGCAGGCCGACCATGTGGTCCTCGTCACGCACGGCGGTCTGGCCCACCGGAACCAGGAGAGCCTGACCTACGTGCGATGGCTACTGCACGAAAGCGGCCACATGGCCGTGGTTGCGGGTCTGATCACTGGTTCCGAGACCTCAATGCAGATGATGCCGTAGACGCGATGGATGTCTTTCTCCAGCAGGTCAATCAATAGGCCACCAAGGGCGCCAGCCAGGGGGTTACCATGAACGCCCCAGGTGGGCTTGCAAATTACACTCACACCTATCTACCGGAGGTTAATTATGAACAGTTTTCTTAGCGCGTCTGCAATGTTTCTGATTTTTCTTGGTGGTTGCCAGAGTATTACAGCGACTCCTGCGGGAGCACCAGCTGAGAAAAAGATGAGCGTCAACGGCGTCAGCTTGACCTATATCGAACAAGGCCAGGGTACTCCCGTAGTTTTTGTGCACGGCGCGTTCTCGGATTTACGTGCATGGGAGCCACAACGCGAAGCTGTCGCGCAACGTTTCAAGTTTATCGCGTATACCCAGCGCTATTTCGGTTCTGATCCATGGTCCGATAAGGGCGAGCACTACTCCCAGGTTTCGCATTCAGCAGATCTTGCGGAATTCATCCAAAAGTTGAATGTTGGTCCGGTATATCTCGTGGGGCGTTCGTATGGCGGTACAGTGGCGGTCAGGATGGCGCTTCAACATCCCGAGCTGATTCGTGCTGTTTTAGTGCAAGAGCCCTCTATTGCAATGGCAGCCGTAACAAACCCTGAAGAGAGGGCTACGCTGAAAAAGGAAATAGGGGGCCTTGCTCCAGTACGTGCGGCGGCGAAGAAAGGGAAATCGGATGAGGCGACGCGTTTGTTTGCCGATTGGACAAACGACCAACCCGGAGGGTTCGATGCACTATCAACAGCAACACAATCCATGCATTTTGATAACGGCCGCACCATTGCCCTGCATTTATCCGCTGCACAACCGCCAAAGATTTCATGCGCTGACCTGGGGAAAATGAAAACACCTCTTGCAATCACCACTGGTGAACGAACAAGACCATTTTTCAAAATCCTGGCAGAAACCGCTCACAACTGTGTGCCCGGATCACAACTCATAGTGATACCCGGTGCACGGCACGCAGCCACAAGTCAAAACTCGGCAGCATTTAACGATGCATTGCTGACGTTTTTCACAGGTCACTGAAACAGTTTAACGCAGAGGTGTGCCGCGCCGGCCCCGGACACAACAGGAAACGAGTCGCGTTGTCCCCGGGGTCGGCACGAGCGACGTGTTATGTTTTGTTTTCTTTGACAAGCCTGTAAATCTCCCAAGCCCCATAGAGCATAAACGCAACCGAGAACAAAAGACCAGAAAAGACATCCTTACCTTTTTCACCACTGGTTAAGACTGGAAAATCTGCTTGGTACCAACCTTGTGCACTGGCAACGAACCAATATGCCCCAACTGCCAAAAGGAAGATGGCAAGAAGTACCCGTACTATCTTTAAGAAATGGCTTCTTCAATTTGTCTTGGAGTTTTCAGAACATAACTAAATTTCGGCCCCTAAATGTCCCATTGCAATGGGACATTTAGGGGGCATTAATTTTTAAACTCCGCGAATCAATCATTTGGCCAAAATTAACGGAGCATCGTTTCGACAGCAATATTGTTATCGGGAGCAGCAATCAAGACCAGTTCCATTAGCACTAGCTTATTTTTCCGGCTCGATACGACTCCCTGTCACACTAGGCCATCCCGCACAGGTCGCTGCGCTTGTACATCGCCTCGATCTCCTTCGCGTAGCGCTCCTCGATCTTGTTGCGCTTGAGCTTGAGGGTCGGGGTGATCAGGCCGTTCTCCACCGTCCACGCCTCGCTGACGCGCGCGAGGTGGCGGATTTTGGCGTAACCGGGGAAGTCCTTGAGCTGCGCGTTGGCGCGCTGGCACAGCTCGCGTTCGTTTTCCAGCTTGCTCACCGCCAGCAGGCCGAGGTGCGCGCGGCCTTCGCCGACGACCATGACCTGGTCGAATACCGTGTCGCGCGCAATCGGCTGTTCCGCGTCGCCGGGCGGGACCTTTTCGCCGTCGCTGAGGATGATGACGTCCTTGACGCGCCCGCGGATGTAGATGCGGCCCTCGCGCTCCTCGACGATGTCGCCGGTGTGGAACCAGCCGTCTTTGTCCAGCACCGCGTCGGTGGCGGCCTGGTTGTTCCAGTAGCCGAGCATCACGATCGGCCCGCGGATGTGCAGCTCGCCGTTTCCGGCCGTGCGCACCTCGACGCCCGGCACCGGATGCCCGACCGACATCGGATCGTTGTCAGCCAAACGGTTGCAGGTGGCGATGGGCGAGGTTTCGGTGAGGCCGTAGCCGTGG
>CBDDRG010000149.1:0-12822 GCA_965232975.1 uncultured bacterium | reverse complement strand
ATATTGCAAGCTTTGGGGGATTTATCGCTTTTATCTTTTTTCTTGCGGTGGGGTTGAGTGCGTTAACAGCATATCGGCGTAGAGATCAGTATGGGATTTTTTGCGCAGTGGTTATCGCCATCTTTATGCTGGTGTTCTTTTCCAATAGAATTCTAGATTATTATCCCATCCCGCTGTTTTTCTTTCTTCTGGTCGCCTCCGCGCGGCAATCAGAAAATCCAGCTTCAGCGCTGAGGATCGTTCATGGCTAAATCGACCTGATGTGGATCATTCTTCCATGCGAATAGGGTTCGCGAACATTTATGCCTTCAGGCCCCATGTCGAGCATCTGTTTTATCTTTCGACCCTGATTCAGGGCGCCGGCCACCAAACGTACTTCCTTACCTGTGATGCCGCAGTTGCAAATTGCTACTCGAGAGCATTCAAGGGCGCCGGCAGGTTAAAGGCGTGCGGTACCTGCGTGCTGGGTGGGGTGCGCAGCTATCCGGTGAACTCGGTAACGTCGATATCGCGCGGGAAAGGCGTGTTGACTCCTGAAACACTGGACAGCTTGGTGCTGTCGTCCGCTGCCACCTTGGTGCGCATAGAAGCAGATAGCGAGGCCAATGACCCCGCTGTACGGGCGGTAAGGGAAGGTCTTTACGAGTCGGTCGGCGCCGCATACGAAAGCGCGTTGCGTTGGATCGCCGACAATCACTTGGATGCCGTGGTTTGTTTCAACGGTCGCATGGATCTTCCCAGGGCGGTGACCTATGCCTGTGAGCAAGCGGGAATACCCTACATCACCCATGAGCGAACCTGGTTTGGACGTGGCATTCATCTTGTTCCTAACGGCAATTGCCTGTCCCTGAAAGCGTTGCATGAAATGGCGGCGGCATTCGAAGACCGGCCGCTAACGAGGCACCAAGCCGGGCTGGCGGGCAAATTGGCTGCGGAGCGGTTTCTGCAGCGCAATATTTTTGATTGGCGAATTTACAATAAGAATCCAGAGCCCGCACCATGGCCACTGGAGGCGTCGGGGGCGCGGGTTCTGGTGTTGCCGAGCAGCAAGAACGAGGTGTACGGGCATGGCGAATGGCAGAGCGGCTGGCGGGATAGCACCCAGGCGCTCGACGATTTTTTAGCGGCGTTTTGCATCGATGCCGGTCAGGTGGTCGTCCGTTGCCATCCCAGTTGGGCCGAAAATATTGGCCCCAATCGGGGCGAGCGCGCCGCCACACTGTATGAAAATTGGGCGCGGAAGCGGGGTGTGCACTGTATATACAGCGAACAAAAAGCAAACACGCTCGATTTGATTCAGCAGGCGGACATCGTGGTCATGAATGGCGGAAGTTCTGCGATTGACGCCGGCGTGTGCGGCAAGCAGGTCATCTGTTTGGGGCCCTCTACTTATCAAACTGCGGGGTTTGTACGGGTTTTTTCGCACGCGCAATCGCTCCGCGAACCAGCCGCGCGGGTGCCGCTCGACCCGGATACCGTGATCAGAAAAACGCTGCGGTTCATTTACCTGCGCGCCAATCGCTATTCCCAGTATGTCGATTATGTCCGCGCTATTGAATCCACACGCTATGAGTATTTTGACGGCGCTGATCCGGACCGATTGATACAGATGCTTGCGACTGGCCGTGTGGCCGCTGACGATGGGGCATTCGCCGCGGATGCCGCCGGGGAAGATGAGGTTGTTGCGCTCATTGCGCAGCAACGGTGGCAGGAATTGGCCGAGCATGATATCCCTCGGCCGCCATTACCCGTCCTGAAAATCGGCCGACGCTTTGGCTTGGGGTGGCTCGATGGCGCGCGGAACAAACTGCCGCGAGGCGATATTCTGTGACTGGCTCCGCTGTTGACCTGTGTCAGTTGCCACCGGTCGCGGTAACGATTGCCAAAACCGGTTGCCGATGGCGGCGCGGTGAGTCGAAAAAATCTCCCGCTTGAGACATGAAGCTTTGGCGATTATTGAGCGGCCCGTTTAAAAACGCTTTTCAACACCCTGTTAGCTTGGCTGTTGGCGGCGTTCGCTACGCACCCACTGTTTGCGCAGGGAAAGGTTCTTAATGAAACGAATTTTGGTGACCGGTGGCGCGGGCTTTCTCGGGTCTCATGTGTGCGAAAGGCTGCTGGACATGGGCCACGAAGTGCTCTGTGTCGACAACTATTTTACGGGAAATCGCCGCAATATCGCCCACCTGCTGCCCCACTCGGGCTTCGAGGTATTGCGCCACGATGTGACGTTCCCGCTCTATGTGGAGGTTGACCAAATCTATAATTTGGCCTGCCCCGCGTCGCCGGTGCACTATCAGTCAGACCCCGTGCAAACGTTAAAAACCAGCGTGCACGGCGCGATCAATATGCTGGGCTTGGCCAAACGCACCAAAGCGCGAATCTTGCAAGCGTCAACCAGCGAGGTTTATGGCGATCCGGAGGTTCATCCCCAACCGGAGGCCTACTGGGGAAAGGTCAACCCCATCGGTATTCGCTCTTGTTACGACGAAGGCAAGCGTTGCGCCGAAACCTTGTTTTTCGACTATCACCGTCAGCACGGGGTCGATATCAAGGTGGCCAGGATTTTCAATACCTATGGCCCCAAAATGCTCCCCAACGACGGGCGCGTGGTCAGCAATTTCATTGTTCAGGCCCTTAAAGGGCAAGACATCACGATATACGGTGATGGCGAGCAGACGCGCAGCTTTTGTTATGTCGAGGATCTGGTCGGTGGCATCATTCAACTGATGGCGACATCGACGGACGTTACCGGCCCCGTCAACCTCGGCAACCCCCACGAGTCCAGCATTCGCGAACTGGCGGAGAAGATAATCGCGCTGACTGGTGCTTCATCCCGACTCGTTTTCAAGTCGCTGCCACAGGATGATCCCCGCCAACGGCAACCGGACATTGCATTGGCGAAAGATGTACTGGGCTGGGAGCCAAGGGTTGCGCTGGAGCAGGGTTTGCAACGGACGATCGCCTACTTCGACAGCTACCTGTCGGAGTATCCGTCCGCTTTATAGCCCCGCGATCCAAGCCTATGGCGGTGCTCAGCTATCCAGAAATCTCAGCAGTTCCTCGGTTTTCGCCGCCATCAACTGGGGGTCGCCGCGACTCTCGACATTTAACCGCACCAATGGCTCGGTGTTGGACAGACGCACATTGAAGCGCCAGCTCGCGAACTCGATGCTGATACCGTCGGTTTTGTCCACCCGCAATGCGTCGACGGCATAGTGGGCGCGGATGCGCTCCAGCATTGCTGCGGGGTCGGCAACCGTGCGATTGATTTCACCACTCACCGGGTAGGCGGCTTGCCGCTGTTCGACCAAGGTCGACAACTTTTTGCCGCTTCTGGACAGGGATTCGACCACCAACAGCCAGGGAATCATGCCGCTGTCGCAGTAGGCGAAATCCTTGAAATAGTGGTGGGCACTCATTTCGCCGCCGTAAAGGGCGGCATGGTCGCGCATCGTCTGTTTGATGAAGGAGTGGCCGGTCTTGCTCTGCACCGCGTTGCCGTGCAGCGAGTTCACGATATCGATGGTGTTCCAGGTCAAGCGCGGATCGTGGACAATGGTGCCGCCACCCTGTTTGCGCAGAAATGCCTCTGCCAGCAGGCCGACGACATAGTAACCCTCGATGAAATTTCCCGCTTCGTCGAAGAAAAAACAGCGGTCGAAATCGCCGTCCCAGGCGATGCCCAGGTTGGCGCCTTCAGCCCTGACGGCAGCGGCGGTTTCCTCGCGGTTTTCGATCAGCAACGGATTGGGCACGCCATTGGGAAAGTGGCCGTCGGCGGCGTGATGCAACTTGATGAAGGTGATCGGTAGGTGCGCAGAGAGAAGATCGACAATCGCCCCCGCGCCGCCGTTGCCGGCGTTCACCACCACCTTGAGTGGTTTGACTGCGGCTGGATCGATGTACGACAGCAGATGCCGGATATAGTCGCCCTTGTCGAGTTGCTGGCGCCTGGCGCCGCGCGCAGGAGCCTCCGCAAATTGGCCGGACTCGGCCATCGCTTTGATCTCGGGCAGGCCGTCATCGCCACTGATGGGGCGAGCCCCCTCCCTGACCAGCTTGATGCCGTTGAATTCCTTCGGGTTGTGGCTGCCCGTGATCATCAATCCGCCGCTATAGCCGCCGTGGAAGGTCGCGTGATAAATCTCCTCCGTGCCGCATTCGCCGATGTGTACCACGTCGCACCCGGCGTCTCGAATACCGTTTTCCGCCGCCTCGCAAAGCGAGGGGCTGGTAAGTCGAATATCGTGTCCCACGACTATCGTGGTTGCCCGGAGATAGCTGGCAAAGGCCCGACCGATCCGGTAGGCAATGTCGTCGTCGAGTTCGTCGGGGATGCGGCCGCGGATGTCGTAGGCCTTGACGCAGGTTATCGATATTGCTTGGGGCATCGGGTGGTCTCAGAAGGTCGCGGTAGGTTTGGGCTTGCGACATTGCTCGGCGATCGCCGATCATGCCGTGACGGCTATTCCCGGCGGGGCGATCACCAGCGGCGAGATCGGCCGCGCCGGTTCGCTCGAATCTGCGACGCTGCCGGTTGCTCAGAGCCTGTTCAAGATCTCGATCAGGGGATGCAGCGCAAGGTAAAACTGACCGAAAAAGCGGAGCATATCGAGGCCAGTTTCAACGCTGCGATACGCCCTTCAGCGAGGTCTTGAACAGGCTCTCAGTCAGTACGCATTCCGGTGTACCGAGCGGCTGAACAGGGTCAAGAACATGATTTTGATATCGAGGAATATCGACCAGTCGCGGATATAGCGGAGGTCGTGCATGACGCGACCCTCCATTTTTTCGAGACAGTCAGTCTCGCCGCGCCAGCCGTTGACCTGTGCCAGGCCAGTAATGCCCGGTTTGACTTTGTGCCTCAACATATAGCCTTCGATAAGTGTGCGGTACTGCTCGTTATGGCAGATAGCATGGGGTCGCGGGCCGACTAAGGACATGGTGCCGGCCAGCACATTGAAAAATTGCGGAAATTCATCCATGGATGTCCTGCGCAAAAAAGCGCCGACCGGCGTGATGCGAGGATCGCCGTTGGTTGCCTGCGCAATACGATCCTCATCCTCGTCAATCACCCTCATGGAGCGGAATTTCCACACCGTGATCGGCTCGCCGCGCACCCCGTAGCGCTTTTGTTTGAACAGGATCGGCCCCGGCGAAGTCAACTTGATCGCCAAGGCTATCAGGCACATGGGCACCACCAGAGCGATCAGTATGAGGGTGGCGCCGACGATGTCGAACAGGCGCTTCGCCATGCCGTCAATTCCGGTGTGCGGGGTTTCGAATATGCTGATCGTCGGTGTGCCCTGAATTTCAAACAGCTTCACCTTGAGTGGGTTAAAGTCGGAGAAATCGAGCACCAGGTGGACGGACACCGTGGTGTCGGACAAGCCCTGTAATAACGGCTTGATGCGCCACTCGGTGCCAAGCGGCAGGGCGATGTACACGATATCGATTTCGCCCTTTTTCGCCGCCTCGATCAGATCCTGGTAGCCGCCCACCACCCGAAAATTGCCATCGATACTATGCCTGAACTCATCGTCGGCCGGGTCGTAGTACTCATCGTAAAAGCCGACGACGTAATAATCGACGCCATAGGTGGCGCTGATCTTGTGCCGCAACGAGATTGCCGGCTCGCCCGAGCCGACAATTGCCACCGAGGATCGTGTCGCGGTTCTGATTTGATAGATCATATCAAGCACCGTTCTGACCATGGGTAATTTCTCAGCGATTAGTTATTAGCAATTATCGCGCCAAATGTTTTGGAAAATAGCCAGACTATCCCAGACTATCCTGGTTTGGCTCATCATCATCTGGTTCACCCACGAAAGAGGCTCTCTGGCCTATCGTCGCCCAGAGCGGGGCCTCGTGGACGCCACCGTTGAACGCAATACGCCCTGAATTAGTTCAGGCCTCATGTGCAAAGAGGAAACCTGAAAAATCGGCCAGTTCTTTATCATGATGCCGTCGTTGTGTTACACGATTCTTTCCGGCTGCGGCAAGCGCGCAACCAGCTCGTCCCACGCGACGGCAATGCCCGACAGCACGCCCACGGCCGTTGTCCGGGAAAGTTCTTGCACGTCCGGCTTGCCGTACGCGCCGCCGGCCAGGCGGTAGATGGTCACCATGTGATCGGTCGGGTGCACCAGCCAGAATTCCGTTACCCCAGTGCGTTCGTAGACCTGTCGCTTCAGCAGGTGATCATGGGCGGCGGTCGAGGGAGCAAGCACTTCGACCACCAGGTCCGGCCCGCCGCGCACGCCGCGACGATCCACCTTGGCGGTGTCGCAGACCACGAGCACATCGTGGCTGAACCACGGTATCGATCTTGTCATTCGCCTCTGCGGCGCGCGGCAGACGCACGTCCAGCGGGGCGATGAAAACGCGGCACTGCGCGCCGATCAGCGCGGTCGAGAGCTGCCGGTAGATTTCTCCGGCGATCTCCTGATGGAGCAGATCATGCGCGGGCACCATCAGGTAGGCGCTGCCGTCGATCAACTCATACCGCACGTGTTCCGGCCAGGCCAGGTAATCGCCGTAGGTGTTATGGACATTGTCCCGCCGCGCCAGCGTCATGGGGCGTCGTCCGCATTCAGTGTACCTCGACGGGCAATCCCGGCAATGAGCCCGTCCCGGGTTCATGCGCAAATCGGGGAATGCGGTAAAAGGCTCTGCTCAAATAGCCAAGGCCAGTAGTCGGCTAACCCCCGCGACTCTTCTTTTTGTCGCCGTACTCATAGTCGTAGTAGCCATAGCCGTAACCATAGGTATTGCTGGCGCGACGCTCCATGGCGTTGAAAACGCAGCCCTGAATCCGCACCCCATTTTGCTCAAATCGCCGGAAGGTGAGTTCGACTTCTTTGAGGGTATTCAGGCCGAAACGCACGACGATCAAACTGGTGCCGACCAACTTGCCGATAATGGCGGGGTCGGTTACCGCCAACACGGGCGGGGTATCGATGAGCACCAAGTCATATTTGTTGCCCACATCTTCCAGCAGTCTCTGCAGGCGCGGGTTCATCAGTAATTCAGATGGGTTGGGCGCAATGACACCGCGGGGGATAAAGTCGATCCCATCCACGTCGGTTTGGCGGATCACCGCGCTTTGTTCAACCTGGCCGCTCAGGTAGTGCGACAACCCCATGCCATCGTGCCCGCCAAAGTATTTGTGCAGATGACCTTTGCGGATGTCGCCGTCGATCAGCAGAATGCGCTGGCCGCTCTGTGCCAGCACCGCGCCGAGATTGGCGGTAACGAAGGATTTGCCGACCCCCGGGCTCGGGCCCGAGATCATCAACACGTTGTTCTTGGCATCCGCCATCGCAAAGTACAGGCTGGTGCGCAAGCTGCGCAACGCTTCAATGGTGACGTCACCCGGCTGGGTGCTTGCCAGCAAGGGAAACAACAATTCATCCCCTTTGGTTCGCCGCTGCCTCCTCGCTGCCCGCTGCAAACGCCTGCTGAGCTTGGTCTCGGTCTCCGACAGGGGCAGCGTGGCGTACACGTTGAAGCCCTCCTGTTCCAGCAACTCGGGGTTTTCGAGTCGGCGCTTGAAGCCATCGCGCGCCAAAACTCCGCCGACGCCGACCATGACCCCCAATAGGGTCGTCAAGGCAAGGATAAATCCTTTTCTCGGCGCGATGGGCTCGGGCTGAACCTGGGCGTCATCGAGGATGCGCACATAGCCGACGGAGCCGGCCTTGACGACCTTCAATTCCTCGGAACGATTGATGAGCTGGAGATATATCTCCTTGTTGACTTCGGCGTCCCGCATCAGACGAAAAATCTTTTGCTGGGTTTCCGGTAATTGTTGCACCGCCTTGTCGAGCCGATCGCGCTCGCCCTGAATATTCGCGCGCTGTTCCATGATGGCGATGTAGGCTGGGTGCTTCCGGGTGTACAGGTGGCGCAGCTCACTCTCCTTGACATTCACTTCATTGAGTCGCGCTTCAATGGCTATCTGTTGATCGAGCACCGCCTTGGCTTCCAGCGAAAGATCAACCGACTCCGCCTTGGCGCGATAGCTGTTGAGCGCCTCTTCGGCTTCGTTGAGTTGCGCCCGAATTTGGGGCAACTGTTCGTTGAGAAATTCCAGGCTCTTTTCCGCCTGCAAAGCCTGGCGCTGAACGTTCTGTAAAAGGTAGCTCTCGGTGATGGCGTCGAGGATCTGGCGCGCCCGCAGAGGATTGGCGTCGGTCATGGTCAATTTGAGAATGCCGGTATCCTTGCCTTGCTCGGCCACGATGAACCTGTCCATCAATTGCTGGAGGGTGGTTAGTTTATGGTGGCGCACCAACGTAAAACTGCTGCCCGCGGGCGCGCGCAATTCCGACACCCGCAACGCAATCCGGTTGTCCGCCGAGCGCAAGTCCTGTTCGGGCGCACCCCGCAGGATGGTGTCGTCCCCGAAGCGGAGCTCCAACTGCTCCGGGCCCTCGATATAAAGCGTCAGTTCTCGATCCAGCAGTTCGTCCGGGACGTCCAGGTGCTCGACGAGCAGGCGCCGCTGCGCGTCTCCCCAGCCGGCGAACAGGATATCGCTGTTGGCGGGCTGCGGCCCGCGCAGAGCGCTGACGACGGCATCAATGAAACCGGGTGTCCGCCCATAGGTAGGGCGCTCTGAAGCGTCCCCTGGTTCAGTGTCCGGGCGCAGTGAACTGTCCACAAAACTGTGCTCGGGCTTCGCGACAATATCCAGTTTCAGGCTATCGATGACACTGCCAACGACCATCCGCGAACGCATGATTTCGATTTCCGCCGCCGCCGCCGAGTCCCCGCTGTCGAACATCTCGGTAAGGTCGGAAAGGCCGGGCAGAGTTGCATTTTGATCTTCTACTTGCAGCAACGCATCCGCTTGAAAGGTGGGCGTCACCAACAGTGTATAGGCGGCCCCGCAGAGCGCAAAAAACACGGTTGCCGCTAAAACCCACCACTTCCCGTCTACCAGCACACCCCACAACCGCGATAAATCCAGTTCGTCGTCAGCCGCACCGGATGCGCTCGGTAGTCGCGATGATGCCTGGGTTGAAACCGCGGGTTCTTCGATCACGCCATTAATCCCTCTATTCATTTCGATACCCGGGCAACGTCATTGCAGGCCCCGGTGGGTGTCTGTGGTACACCGCGAACGGGGGTATCTTGTGAAACGGGCAGTAGTGGGGGCAGTAGTGGGGGTGATGGGGGTCGTTCATGGCGCTCTTTCTCGAGGTGGATGTTCGGATATTGACATGCGCGGCCAAGCGACGGCCGGCGCAATGTGTTGTCACGTCCGTGCCAGCTTGGCAGCCCAGCTACTGCTAGCTGTTTCCAGGAGCCGATGAACCTGCCGATAAACATCCTTGCTTTTGTGATACGGGTCTGGAATTTCGCGATTGTCGAGCCATTTGCCGAGCAGCAGCGTCTTCCCGCTCACTTCGGGAGCGAGCAGCCCTATGTACTCCCGCTGTCGGTTCTCCATCACCAGGATCAAATCGACGTCGCCGCACATCTCCCGGCTCAGTTTCCGCGCGCTGTGGGGAGGACACTTTAGTCCATGTTCCTCGGCCACCTGGCGAGCGGTGGGTGCGATGTCGTGACCGATCAGCGCGGCAATGCCGGCGGACAAAACCGGTCTGCCAAGTTTTGCGGAAAGTAGGCATGCGGCGATGGGGCTGCGGCAAATATTGCCGGTACAAACGACCAGGATAGCGTCAAACATTAACGGTCGGGATCGCGTAATCTGTCGTTTGCCAGCGCGCCAAAATAGATCGCCTGCACCGATGGCAACAGTTGCGTCACAATCCGATTCCAGCGCGCGATCGGCGCCGCGGTGACGTAGACGATATCGCGCGCGTTTAGCTGGAATTCGTCCGCCAATATCAATGCCGTAGCATCCCGGGCGTTGAGCTGGTAGACGTCGATAAAGCGCTTTTCGCCCTCGATGGCGCGGCGCATCACGAAGACGCCCGAAGCATCGGCCTGGGCCTCGTTGACCCCACCGCTGCCGGCCAGCGCCTCCGCCAGCGTAAGTCCGTTGCGACCGATGGCCTTCGACCCCGGACCCTTCACCTCGCCGAGAACGAACACCTTGTTATCGTCAATCCGACCGACGTTAATGACATCGCCACTACGCAACAGGACGTTGTAGCGGGGGTCGCCCCGTTCGTAAATTTCGCGGAGCGACAACCGGTAATCTCTTCCATCTCGGGTCAACACCACGTTTTGCCAATCGGCGAATTCCTCGTTTAATCCTCCAGCCGCATTGACGGCGTCCAGCAAGCGCAACGGCACGTTGGTGACCGGGTAGGCGCCTGGCGCGCGAACGCTACCGGTGACATACACCTTCTGCGACAAAAATTTGGCGACGCTAACTTCGAGCTGGGGATTTTCAATAAAACGCGCCAGGCGTTTGCTGATGATTTCGCGGATTTCGGTAAGCCGCAGGCCGGCTACCTTCAACACGCCGGCATAGGGGTAAAAAATGGTGCCGTCATTGTGCACCCAGGTGCCGGCTTCGGCCGCGGTGCGTTGAGGCCCCGCGGGGATAGTGAGCTCCGGATGCTCCCAGACAGTGATGGTCAACACATCGCCGACCCCGACCTCATAATTGTAATCGCCGACGCTCTGGGTCAGCTCGGCCGGCGGTGCTTCCAGAAGTTGACTGGACGTCGGCACATCGACCCCTGAGCGGATGTCGTGCAGTCTGACGAGATCGGGCAGCTCCTCGGTGGCCAAATCATCTTCCGGTTCCGTGTACCAGGGGCTCTGGCCAGAGACATGGGAGCCGGGCACTACAGTACAGCCGGCCAGCAGAGCTGCCAGCAATGCCGGGCCAAGCCAAAATGCTCGGCTACTTCCGATGTTGACCATGCAGAGTATCCCCCTCCAAATATTTTTGATGACCCGATGTGCCCTGGAGCTTGGTGAGCGCTTTGGCTTGTTCGCGACAAGCTTCGGTATATTTTTTATTCCGGTGAAACCAATCATCGCCAATCAACTGTGTGAAACCAAAGGTGGCGACACAACCGGCCGAAATTCATCAGCGATTGCACTGGTGTTCTGGCACTGAGCGCTCGCTTACCTCAAATTCAATGGAAACGAAACACCCAGTCCGCCGTGACCATTGCGCGTGGCCATGCCTGTGTAGTGGTGACGATTTCCTTGTCCGCCCAAGTGCCGGACAGTGTCAGCTCTCCGTTCAACAGCAGTTGTTGATAGCTGGCGGCTACTATATTCGCGTCCGTAGACCCGGTTTCAAGCGCGGGGATTCCAGCCTCCACGGACCTCAGGGGCGTGGTGTTGTCGCGATTGAGTTCGGCATGGCTGAAGCTCAGGGATATGCTACTGCGATTGCGGAAAAAATGACTGGCGCCCAAGGTTGACACGCGGGCGTCGCCCTCCCAGGTGGACGCGATATTGCGGCCCTTGTAGCGATAGCCAGTCTTGTAAACACCATTTTCGTAGGCATAGTTGGGAAGTTCTTCGCCACCCCACAAACTGCCGGTCGTGGTGTCCGCGTGTTCGAGATAGAACCGTTGCTCCCCGCCCGCGAAAGCCGTCGCCAGATCAATGCCCACCAAGCCCATCGGGCGGCTCGGCAGCCCACCGGCGTCGTCTTCGCCGCTGTACTCGGTATACAACCCGAGGCTGTTTGATCCGATAGGTAAGCTCAGGCGCAGATCAACGCCTGCGCGTTGGTCGCAGGGATCGTTGTCCCTATTGTTGGTGTTCGACTTTCCGAGAGCGCATTTTTGGAAGGCACTGGACGATTGGCGCCCGTCGCCGCCCACGAGAGCGGTTCTGGTCAGGCCGATTTCCAGCTGTTGAAGGGGGCGGAAACTGAATCGGGCGCCCACCAACTTGGCGTCGGGCACGGCGCGGTCGGATTCCAGCTGGCCTGCAAAAGCGACAAAATTCCATGGGCCTATCCAGCGCAGGAAGGGCCAGGATGGCCGCTGGGAATATTTTCGGTTCAGCCAGACGCTGGGCACGGGGCGGGCGTTGGTGGAGAGAGACACACTGCTGTGCCACCCCGGTCCCCACCAGCGGTCGATGGCGCCGACACCCAGCACCCAGTTGCCGATCACGCCGGCCAGGTAGGAACCGTCGAGCTTGGTGCTGTCATCGGCGTCGGAGTCATCGGAATAGCTGACCGCCAAGCCGGCGGCGACGGGGCCGCTCATTCCCTCCACGCGTGCGCTGACCGTCGCCTTGTCGCGCACCCCACCGCCAAAATCGCGAAACAGGGGTTGGCTCCGGTTGGCGGTGCTCAACCCGATCTCCGCATTTACGGTTTCCCGCGCATGATAATTGCGCTCGGCGCGAAGATAGCGCCAGGCCGAGCTCTTGGTGCAGGTTGGAGAGGCGTCCTTATTGTCGAGGGCGGCGCTGATGTCGGCCCACATAATGGGCCAGGTAACCATCGGCGCGGTAAAACACCCCTGATCCGCCAGCCATTGGATGCTGTGCCGAGCGCGAGCATCGCCCGGTTCAATCCACGGGCGAGCCATTGCCATGGCGGGAACAAGTGTCAGCAAGATGCCGCTGACACCGAGCATTGAGCGCATATGGCGAGCGAACACCGCTGGTTGCGGTCTGCACTGATGCTTTTGCATGCTACCCATAGCCCTCTTATCGTTTGGCTCGCAACGTCGTTCGTTTTTTTGCGTGGACAGCGGTTAGACAGGTTATTGTCATCCGGTAATCGTCATCCGGTAAATGTTGCGGAAGCGTTCAGTGGCCAGTGGCCAGTGGCCAGTGGCAGAACGCCAAACAGTGCTCGGGTGCGCGGGGTCGGATGATACCGGGGTTTTCAAGTGATTGCGCGGCTCTCGACCCTGG
>CBDDRG010000148.1:0-5830 GCA_965232975.1 uncultured bacterium | reverse complement strand
ACCCGCCTATTGATGTCGACAGGAGCCGTATCCGGGGATCAGAGGGAAACAGCGGGTGTGTAACTGCCGGATAAAAAACATAGCGCGGCTGCTTGCCAAACGTCTTTGCGGCGGCGGCGTTCGATGCCATAGATGGCTGATGCCCAGAACTCCAGATGACTAAGGCTTGCGCACGGCGGTGGCTACCTCTCCCGTTGAGGTCAGCCCACGCCCCGATCCGTCGGTCGAAAATGCAACTGCTTCAATCTAAAGCTAAAAACCGTCCTTTTTAAATTTTCTGATGGCCTCCAGGGGAGAATAATCTTGGCGAGTAATGAGTGGAGTCAAACAACCATCACCACCGCGGGAACCGAGCTGGCCCTGATCAAGGGCGGCACAGGCAAACCCCTGCTGGTATTGCATGAAGAGCTGGGCGACCCCGGCTGGCTGCGGTGGCAACAGGAGCTGGCGAAAACCCGCACCCTGATCACGCCGCTGCACCCGGGTTTCGGGGTGTCGCCGCGCATAGCCTGGGCACGCGACATCGGCGATCTTGCCAACTTCTACGCCCAAGTCATTGTCGAGCAGGGCTGGACGGGAATCGATGTCATCGGGTTCTCGCTGGGCGGCTGGATCGCCGCCGAGATGGCGACCCAGAACCCAGGTCAATTTGGTTCGATGACGCTGGTGGCACCGGCCGGCATCAAGCCGCCCCGCGGCGAGATCTTTGACATCTACCAAGTGCCCACCCAGGCTTACATCGCGGCCAGCGTCAGCAATATCGCCGAGACGCCCGAGTTCGTCGAACTGTTCGGCGGCGCGCTGACCCCCGAGCAGTTCGAGCGCTTCCAGGACGCGACCGCCGAGACCGCGCGCTTCGCGTGGCAGCCGTTCCTGAATGACCCAGCCCTGGGCAAACGCCTCGGTCTGATCAAATCACTGCGCACATTGATTCTGTGGGGCACAGACGACAGGATCATTCCGATCAGCGCGGGCGAGGTGTACCAAAGTGCGATCAAGAGTTCCAAACTGGTTACGTTCAGCGGCTGCGGTCACCGCCCTGAAATCGAGCAGACCGACAAATTTTTGCGCGAAGTGCGCAGCTTTTTGTCCTGATTTCCGTCAGATATGTCGTCCTGACACAGTTTCTTTCCCGACCAGCGGCTGAGGAGAATTTTTATGCATATCACCACTTTTACCGAGCGCCCCTATTGCGACGTCCCCGAAGAGGAAGTCATCAAGAATGCGAGCTTCTTCGGCGTTTCCAACAAGTTTCTGAACCCGGTGCGCGGCGGGGAGCTGTTCAACCAGTATTTCGATGAGAAGCTGTACGCCGAAAAGCTCGGCTTCGACGGCGTCATGCTCAACGAACACCACGCCAACCCCTACACCATGGGCGGCGTCATGAACGTCGAAGCGGCCATTCTGGCGCGCATCACCACCAAGGCCCGCATCGCGCTGATGGGCAACCCGCTTCCGGTCGCCGACCCGCTGCGGCTGGCGGAAGAGCTCGCGATGATCGACATGATATCCGGTGGTCGCCTGATCACCGGCTGGGTGCGCGGCGCCGGCTGCGAGCAGCTCGCCAACAACATCAACCCGACCTACAACCGCGAGCGCTTTGACGAAGCTCACGACTTCATCATGGACGTGTGGAAGAAGGACGGCCCCTGGCGGTACGAGGGCAAGCACTTCGAATACCGCCATGTGAACCCCTGGGTGAAACCGATTCAGAAGAATATCGAGACCTGGATCCCCAGCCTGGTAAGCCCGGAGACCGCGATATTCGCGGCCAAGAACCGCTACTCCTACTTCGCGCTGGCAACTTTCCTGCCGCCGACCATGGAGATGTGGAACCTGTACGCCGACACCGCTGCGGCCGAAGGCTATCAGGCCGGCCCCGAGTGCTACGGCTACCTGCAGCGCGTGGTCTGCGCCGACACCGAAGAGGAAGCCTATGAACTGGGCGAGAACTACGTGTTCGGCGGTGGTCAGCCGGCATTTGCCCGCCCCGAGTGGATGTTCCCGGCCGGCTACAACTCGAAGGCGGCGACGCGGCGGCTGGCCTTTGCGCTGACCGACCCGGAGACCAACGAAGCCGTGGTGTCCGGCAAAGCCAGCGGCGACGTCAATATCGAGGAAATGCGCAAGTACAACACCGAGGTGGTCTACAAGAACATGATCCGCAACCGGCAGATCATCGTCGGCACCCCGGATTCCGTGCTGCCGAAAATTCGCCATATTATGGAAACGCTGCGCCCGGGCATTTTCGCCATTTGGCACATCGAAGGCGGCGCCACGACACACGCGCAATCCATGCACAGCATGAAATTGCTCGGTGAGAACGTACTGCCGAAAATGCGCGAGTGGGCAAAAGAACTCGATCTGCCCTCCCCCAGCGAGGTTCGGCCGGGAACCCGCAAACTGCCGGCGAGCGGCAAGCGCGACCCCGTCTGTGGCGAGCCGCCGATGGCGGCGTGATCGCGACACACAGCCGACAACAGCAAAACATCGACAACAAAAAGGGCGCCTTAAGCGCCCTTTTTGTTGTCCCGCAAGTGTGCCGTATCAGCCATCACCGTGGCGCAGCAGGCGCCCGGAATAAATGTTGGTTTCACGGTCGTTCTCGATGGTGACCTCGCCGTTTACGAGGATGTAGTTGTAACCCTCGGCACGCTGAATACGGCGCCACTCACCCGCCGGCATGTCGTGGGCGATCTCGTCCGGCAGCACTTTCAGCTTTTCGTAGTCGTAGACCAGGATGTCGGCCGGCGCGCCGACCTTGAGCTGACCGCGGTCGTTGAAGCCCGCCAGTGAGGCTGGCAGCGCGCTCAGGCGCCAGTGCACTTCTTCCAGCGACAGCATTTTGTGCTCGCGCACATAGGTGGCGATGGCCTCGGTCGGATAGCGTCCGGCGGTCAGAAAGCGCGTGTGGGCGCCGCCGTCGGAGACCCCGAAGGTGACGAAGGGATCATCGATGATTTCTTTCATATATTGCAGATTGCCGGCGTTGGGCAGCGTCGCGAAGAACTCCGCTTTCAGATTGGTGCCGACGGCGATGTCAAGCATCACATCGATCGGATGCTTGCCGGTTTTCTGCGCGATCAGGCTGAGCTTGTGGTCCTTGAACTCGTTGAATTTGTCCGAGTTGGTGCGGATCAACACGGTATCTTCGATGGGGCCGGTGGCGGCGATGCCGGGTGGATTATCCTTGAGACTCTGGCGCAGTGCCGGGTCGGCCATTTTCGCCAAGCGCTCCTCAAAGGTGCCGGTGGTGACATGGCGCCAGGCTGCGGAGTCGTCCCACAGGTTCCACTCCTCCAGCGAGAAGTTGAACCCGGAATCAGTGGTCAGGCCCTGGCCATAGACCTTGTTGCCGCGGGCATGGCACTCACTGAGCCAACGCAAGGTGCTGCGGTGGATTTCCGGATCGGAAGCGACCGCCTGTACCACGTTATAGAGGACCGGCCGACCGCTAACGGCGGCCAGCTGCTCCAGATGGCCGCGATCCTTGGCGGGATCGTTGCCGCTCAGCATGGTCACCTGCATGAAACCCTCATTGCGCTTGGCGAGCACCTTGGCGAGCGCAATGCAGGTCTCGTCGTGCATCACATCCGTTGGCATCGGCGTGCCGTCGAAGTCGCGCTGGACATCGGCGCCGCAGCCGGGCGCCAGCCGCTGGGCGGACCAGCCACAACCGCCGGCATCCATGGATTGTTCGAGCAGACGACAGATTTCGGCCTCCTCTTGCGGCGTCGGCATTGCGCCCGCCTTGGCGCGCTCCATGCCCATCACCCAGATCAACAGCGGCGCCAGCGGCACATAGGGCAGCACATTGATGGCCTTAGGTGTGCGATCCAGGCTGTCGAGGTAATCGGGGAAGGTGACCCAATCCCACGGCATGCCCTCTTTCATCGAATTGAACGGGATCGCCTCAACCCGGGTCATCGACAGCATCGAGCGCTCGCGCAACTCGGGTGCCACCGGCGCAAAACCAAAGCCACAGTTGCCAATGACGACCGAGGTGATGCCGTGCCAGCCCGATAGCGTGCAGTAGGGATCCCAGAAAATCTGCGCATCATAATGGGTGTGCAGATCGATAAAGCCGGGGCAGACGTGCTTGCCTTCGGCATCGAGGACACGCTTGGCATCGGCGTCGTTGAGACGGCCGATCTTGGCGATGACGCCATCCTTGATGGCGATATCCGCCTTGTAGCGGGGAATCCGGGTGCCGTCGAATATAGTCCCGTTCTTGATGATGGTGTCGTAGGTGGCCACAGTCGTACCCCTTATTGTTAGTCGGGCTGATAGGAATCGAGGCGGGCGGTAGAATCTTGTCGCCTATCGCCGGGGCGAGATCATCCAGAGGGAGCTCGTCGATCGAAGCATCTGGGATTGGTCACGCAAGCCGCAAAGTAGTCTTTTGAAAGCGCCCGCGCAAGTCCCCAAAAATTGCCAGTGTCGCGGAAATGCCAGCCGCAGCGCTGCGGTGGCTATCGAGCCGCCGGCCCGAGCCACAGATCAGAGCCAAGGTGTGCTGTGGCTCAATAGGAGCGCGGCAAGCCCATCACATGCTCGCCGATGTAGTTGAGCACCATCTCGTTATTGAAGGGGATGGTTTTCATCAGGCGCGCGACGGGATAAAGATCAAAAATCCCGTACTCCTTGGTGTAGCCATTGCCACCAAAGCACTGGAGCGCGGCATCGACCGCATTGACGCAGGCTTCGGAACCCGCGAACTTGGCCATATTCGCTTCGGCGCCACAGGGCTCTCCGCGATCGAACAACCAGGCGGCTTTGCGCGCCATCAACGCGGCTGTTTCGATTTCGGTTTTGGCTCTGGCCAGCGGGTGCTGCAAGCCTTGATAGGCGCCGATCGGGCCGTTGAACACCACGCGCTCGCCGGCGTACTCCACGGCCCGCGCCAGCGCATAGCGGCCGAGGCCGGCACAAATGGAGCCCACCAGAATGCGCTCGGGGTTCAAGGTTTGAAACAGCAGATCAAAGCCTTTACCAACCTCGCCCAGCACATGCTCGGGCCCCAGATCGACATTGTCGAAGAAGATTTGATACTGCACTTCAGGGATTTTGACGCCGACCGCGATCGGGTGCATCTCGATGCCGGGCAATTTGGTATCGACAATAAACAAGGTGAAGCCGTCGGTCTTGCGTTTGACCTCAGTGTGCGGCGTGGTGCGCGTCACCAGCAGAATGTAATCGGATTCACGCGCGTCAGTGATGAAAGTCTTGCGCCCGGTGAGCGAGAACCGGCCATTGGCGAGCGGCTTGGCGATGGTCGTGATGCGGATACTGTTGGTACCCGCATCCGGTTCCGTGATCCCAAAGCAAAAACGGGTTTCGCCAGCGCACGCGGGCGGCAAATACTGTTGCTTCTGCTGTTCACTGCCATGGGCACCGATCATGCTCAAGCCCATGGTGGCGCCGACCACCAAACTCAACAGGGGCGTACCCTGCTCGGCCAGGCCTTCGTTGAACAACGCCATTTCCGTCATGCCCAAACCGGCGCCCCCATACGCCTCCGGCACCATGGTGCCGACAAAGCCGTCCGTGGCCACCTGCTTGTACATGGCCTCGGGGAAGCGCGCGTTTTCGGCGCATTCGAGCCAGTATTTGCGATCGTAGGATTTAACCAGGCTGCGGCCGTATTCGTAGATCATCTTCTGTTCGTCGGAGAGATTGAAATCCATCAGCTAGTACTCCATTCCAATAATAGATTTACACATATATCCACTGGTGGCATGATGTTCTCCCGAGTCCCTTCAGGAGTCGGACATGGCCGGGAAGACCAAGCGCGCGCCGTTGACGCTGACCGATACGCACCGTTCGATGC
>CBDDRG010000147.1:0-8117 GCA_965232975.1 uncultured bacterium | reverse complement strand
GCGTGCTTGACGATGACGCAGGCCGGCGCGTCGAACTGTTTCACGCATTCGAGCGCGGTGTCGGCATCGGCGATATTGTTGAAGGACAGCGCCTTGCCCTGGTGTTGGATGGCGGTCGCAACGCCGGCTTCGGGCGGGGTTCGATCGCGGTAAAACGCCGCGCGCTGGTGGGGGTTTTCGCCGTAGCGCAGCGTCTGCGCTTTGACCAGTTGCTGATTCCAGGTGCGCGGAAACACTTCGACCTGACCGCCGTCCTCGGCGGCGACGCGCGCCCCCAGATAAGTCGCGATGGCGCCATCGTAGGCGGCGGTGCATTCGAAGGCCTTGACCGCCAGATCAAAACGGGTCGCGGCCGTGAGTGTGCCGCGCTCGCGCCACTCGGCCAGCACGCGGCCGTAATCCTCGGCAGCCACCAGTACGGCGACATCGCGGTGATTCTTGGCGGCGGCGCGAATCAGCGTCGGGCCGCCGATATCGATGTTTTCGATGGCCGTTTCGAGGTCGCAACCAGGTTGCGCGACCGTTGCCTCAAACGGGTACAGATTCACCACCACCAGATCGATGGGGGGGATGCCCCGCGCCGCCATCACGGCGTCATCGACACCGCGGCGGCCGAGAATGCCGCCGTGGATTTTGGGGTGCAGCGTTTTGACGCGGCCGTCCATCATCTCGGCGCAGCCGGTGTAGTCGGCGACCTCGACGGCGGCAATGCCGCTGTCCGTCAGCAGCCGAAAGGTGCCACCGGTGGACAGGATTTCGACACCGGCCGCCGCGAGCGCGCGCGCCAGCTCGAGAATGCCGGTTTTGTCGGACACGCTGAGCAGTGCGCGCCGGATGGGAGTGTCAGTGTCGGTCATGGGGGCCTCTGCCGCCAGCTGCAACAGGGGGTGTTGCAGCTGGCGCGGTCGCTGGTGGTGCATGCGCTGTCGCGCAGCAAATCTACCGCCAGGGAGCCTGTCGGGAACCTGCGCGAACGCGCAGATTACAACAGATCGTACTGCTTGAGTTTCTTGCGCAGCGTGCCCCGATTGAGGCCGAGCAATTGCGCCGCGACACACTGGTTGTTGCCGGCGTGGCGCATCACCGACGCCAGCAGGGGTGCCTCGATCTCGCGCAACACCAGTGCGTACAGGTCGGTGGTGGCGTGGCCATCGAGATGGGCGAAGTATTCGCTCAGCGTCGCTTCGACACAGGCGCGCAACGTACCCTGGCGCGCGGGCGAGAATTGAATGGCGAGGGCCGCATTGCAGGTCGGGGCCGGCGCAAGCGTCCGCGCCGCGATCTTGTCTGGGGTGGTCATGCCTGGTCCGCGCTGTCTTAGTAGTGATGTTGACGCTGCTGCTACGACCGGGCGCGGGTCTACTCGCATGCGGTTGCAGCGGTGGGTTCCAACGCGGTGATTCCGTGCAACGCCTGTCGGCCGTGTCACCCACCTGCATGGGCCACGCCCCCTCGACACCGGTCGCGTAAGGGCGAGCCATGATACCCTCAAGTCGCGCGCCCGGGAAAGATTGCCGCAAGTGCCAAAGGTAATAACGCACGTTGGCTATGCGCCGGCTTATACCGGCTTTAAAAATGCAACGGGCGTGCCTTCTCTACTGTGCGCACGCCAGACAGCGCTGCACTCAAATGCCAGCCAAACCGACTGCGTTGCGTGCTGGTCCATTCGGCTGCCAACGGAACCCCTCATGACCGACATTTCCCTTACTGACAGCGGCGACCTCGATCTCGAGGCCTGGTGGCAACCCTTCACCAATGTGCGCGGCTTTCGCCAGCACCCGCGCCTGCTCGCCCGCGCCCAGGGCTGCTTTGTGTATACGCCGGACGGCCGCGAGGTGCTCGACATCACGGCCGGGCTCTGGTGCGTGAATCTCGGTCACAGTCGCCGCGAGATCGCCGACGCCGTGCACCGCCAGTTGCTGGAGCTGGATTTCGCGCCGCCGTTCCAGTTCGGCGCGCCGGTCACCTTTCGCTTCGCTGCCAAGCTGGTCGAGCACGCGCCGCCGGGCCTGAACCGGGTGTTCTTCACCAATTCCGGGTCGGAGTCGGTCGAGACCGCGATGAAGATCGCCTACGCCTATCAGCGCGCCCGCGGCAAGGCCACCAAGACCCGCTTCGTCGCCCGCGAGCGCGGCTACCACGGCGTCAATATCGGCAGCACCTCGTTGCAGGGCATCGCCAACAACCGCAAGGGTTTTCCGACGCTCGACAGCGTGGATTTGCTGCCCGACATGCTCGACATCGAGGCCTCCGCGTTCAGTCGCGGCCTGCCGGCAACGGGCGCCGAGAAGGCCGACGCGCTGGAAAAGATCATCGCGTTGCGCGGTGCCGAGAACATCTGCGCCGTGGTCGTCGAGCCCATCGTCGGCGCCGGCGGCATGGTGCCGCCGCCCCAGGGCTACCTGCAACGGCTGCGCGCGATCTGCGACCGGCACGACATCCTGCTGGTTTTTGACGAAGTGGTCACCGGCTTCGGCCGCACCGGCGCCGCCTTCGCGGCCATCGCGCTCGGCGTCACGCCCGACATCATCACCGCGGCGAAAGCGATCAACGGCGGCACCGTGCCCATGGGCGGTGTGTTCGTGAAGGAGGAAATCCAGCACACGATTTTCGAGGCCGCGCCCAAGGGTGTCCCCGAAATCTTCCACGGCAACACCTACGCCGGCGCGCCCGCTGCCGCGGCCGCGGGTTTGGCCGCGTTTGAAATCTACCAGCGCGAGGGCTTGCTGACGCGCGCTGCGGGCCCCATCGGCCAATACTGGGAGGATGCGCTGCACAGCCTGCGCGACATTCCCCATGTCATCGACATCCGCAACTACGGCCTGCTCGGCGCCATCACCTTGGCGCCCGATGTCGCCAACTATCCCACCGGCGTCGGCGTGCCGGTGCACAACAGGTGCTTCGAAAACGGTTTGTTGTGCCGCGCCGTCGGCGACCACATGGTGATGTCGCCGCCGTTGATCATCAGCGAAGCGGAGATCGACCTGTTCATCGCGCGCCTGCGCCAATCCATTGCCGAGGTGTTGGGCTGATTGGGCGACAGTGGACCGAATTGCTGCGGTTGATTCGGGCCGAGATTAGTCGCTCAATGGGTCCACCGCATTTTGTCTTTCATAACTACTAACGACCCCAGTACAGGAGGCCACCATGCTCGACTATCTGATCACCGGCGGAACCCTGGTCGATGGCACCGGCGCACCGCGCCGCGCCGGCGACCTCGGCATCAGGAACGGCAGAATCGTCGCTCTCGGCAAGGTAACCGAAGCGGCCCGCGAAACCATCGACGCCACCGGCAAGATAGTGGCGCCGGGGTTTGTCGATATCCACACCCACTACGACGCCCAGGTGTTCTGGGACCCGGCGGTCAGCCCGTCGTCGTACCACGGTGTCACCACGGTATTTGGCGGCAACTGCGGCTTTTCGGTCGCGCCGCTGACGGCCGGTGGCGGCGACTATCTGAAGCGCATGCTGGCGCGCGTCGAGGGCATGCCGTTGCAGAGCCTGGAGCAGGGCGTGCCCTGGAACTGGACGTCCTTCGGCAGCTACCTCGACAAGCTCGAGGGCAAGCTCGCCATCAACGCCGGCTTTCTGGTCGGCCACTCGGCGTTGCGCCACGCCGTCATGGGCGCCGCCGCGGTCGCCGAACCCGCCAGCGCCGCGCACATGGATGAAATGAAAGCGCTGCTGCACAAATCCCTCGCCGAGGGCGGCATGGGCTTCTCGTCGTCACAGGCGCCGACTCACAACGACGGCGACGGCCACCCGGTGCCGTCGCGCGCGGCGTCCCGCGATGAACTGGTCGCGCTCAGCGGCTGCCTGCGCGCTCACCCCGGCACCCTGATCGAGTTCATCCCGACCGTCGGGCCCTTTGCCGAACAGCACCTGCAGTTGATGACCGACATGTCGCTCGCCGCGCAGCGCTCGCTGAACTGGAACGTGCTGATCGTGAACAAATCGGTGCAGCCGTTGTTCGAGGGCCAGTTGCAGGCGGCCGATTTCGCGGCCAAGCAGGGCGCCGTGGTCAAGGCGCTGACCTTTGCGCAGCCGGTGTCGCTGTGCCTGAACCTGCTCAGCGGCTTTGGTCTCGACGCCATGCCGGGCTGGGCCAAGGTGCTGGGCCTGCCGCTCGATGAGCGCAAGCGCGCGTTCGCCGATCCGGCGGTGCGCGCCAAACTGATCGAGGGCGCGGCCGACCCGCGCGTGCCCCAGGTGCTGCGCGCGATGGGCCACTTTGCCGCTATGGCGGTGGTCGAAACTTTCAATCCGGCCAACGCCGGCCTCGCCGGCCGCAATCTGGACGACATCGCGCGCGAGCGCGGTGGCAGCGCCGCCGATGCGTTTTTCGACATCGCGCTGGCCGACGATCTGCGCACCGTGTTCAAACCGGCACTGGGCGGCGACGACGAGCTGAGCTGGAAGCTGCGCGGCGAGGTCTGGCGCGACCCGCGCACCCTGGTCGGCGCGTCCGATGCCGGCGCTCACCTCGACATGATCGACACCTTCGCGTTCAGCACCACGGTGCTCGGCGAGGGCGTGCGCCAGCGCGGCCTGCTGACGCTGGAGGAGGGCGTCGCCGAGATCACCGACAGGCCGGCGCGCTTTATGGGCCTGCGCGAGCGCGGTCGTCTGGCCGCGGGCTGGCACGCCGATGTCGTCATTTTCGACGCCGCCACCATCGCCAAGGGCCCCATCCACACCCGCTTCGACCTGCCCGGCGGCGCCGGCCGGCTGTATTGCGAGGCCGAGGGCATCTCCCATGTGTTCGTCAACGGCACCCTGATCGTCCACGACAACCAACTGACCGGCGCCAACCCGGGCACCGTGCTGCGCTCCGGGCGCGACACCGAGACGGTGCCGATTCCGGCTGCCATGGGTTGATTTGGTCGCATGCCGACCGCGACTTCGACGCCTTAGCGATACCCCCCGGGCCTGAAGGTCGTGCATTCGAGCTGACGTGTATTCGAGTCGAGAAGCTAACAGGCCGTTGAAAAACACTTTTCAACGGCCTGTCAAAACAAGCCAAGGATGGCTTGCATGAAGCTCAAGCACGCTAAGTGCTTGAGCTTCTGAGTCCGTCGCGGGCGTGTACCGCGACGAGCCGGGTTGAAAAAGGGCAGGAAAGCCCTCTTTCAACATCCTGTTAGGAACCGGGCGCAGCAGGTTGCAGGTGGTTGAACATCTGCCAAGAGCGCTTGCGAATTGGTGGGAGCGGCAAATCCCGGTGCTACGCACGCTCCCATCCTCCTGCGGAAAAGCCGAATCTGGTCATATTTTGCGCGGTGTTTCGTTACACAATCCCCGCTATGCGCTGCAAATTCGCCCAAAATCCGCCGCAAATCGGACTTTCCCCCCGCTGCGGACGCTCAAGTCGGACGGGCTCCCAATGCTGGCATTTTCGGAATTCAAAAATCGCTCATCTAACGGACGAGACGCCCCATGACCCAATCGGAACAACTCTTTGCCGCGGCCCAGCGCCATATTCCCGGCGGGGTCAACTCGCCGGTGCGGGCGTTTCGCGCCGTCGGCGGCACGCCGCTGTTTGTTGAGCGCGCCGAAGGGGCCTATCTGGTCGACGCCGATGGCCGCCGCTATCTGGACTATGTGCAGTCCTGGGGGCCGATGATCCTCGGCCACGGCCACCCGGCGGTGCTCGCGGCGATTCGCGCACAGCTCGAGCGTGGGCTGTCGTTCGGCGCCCCGACCGCGCTCGAAACCCGGCTCGCGGAGCGCCTGTGCGGGCTGGTGCCAGGGCTCGAAATGGTACGCCTGGTGAGTTCCGGGACCGAGGCGACGATGACCGCGATCCGCCTCGCTCGCGGCCACACCGGGCGCGACACCATCATCAAGTTCGAGGGCTGCTACCACGGCCACTCGGATTCGCTGCTGATCAAGGCGGGTTCCGGCGCGCTCACGCTGGGTGTGCCCAGCTCCGCCGGCGTGCCGGCCGCGCTCGCGCGCCACACGGTGACGCTGACCTACAACGACAGCGCCGGCGTCGAGGCCGCCTTTGCCGAGTTGGGCGCGCAGGTGGCGTGCGTCATCGTCGAGCCGGTGGCCGGCAACATGAGCTGCGTGCTGCCCGCGCCCGGGTTTCTAGAGACGCTGCGCGCGCAGTGCAGTCGCCACGGCGCGCTGCTGATCGTCGACGAGGTGATGACCGGTTTTCGCGTCGGCCCGCAGGGCGCCATCGGCCACTACGGCATCGACGCGGACTTGATCTGCCTCGGCAAGGTCATCGGCGGCGGCCTGCCGGTGGGTGCCATCGGCGGCAAGCGGGCGGTGATGGAAAAGCTCGCGCCACTCGGTCCGGTGTACCAGGCCGGCACGCTATCGGGCAACCCGATGGCGGTGACGGCCGGGCTCGCCACGCTGGACGAAGTCGCACAGCCCGGTTTTCACGCGCCGCTGGCCGCGCGCACCGCGGCGCTGGTGACCGGGTTGCGGGCACGCGCCGCCAGCGCCGGCATTCCGTTCACGACCAACCATATCGGCTCGATGTTCGGCGTGTTTTTCACGGGAGCCGACGCCGTGAACAATTACCAGCAGGTGATGGCCTGCGACACGGCACGCTTCAACCGCTTCTTTCACGGCATGCTGGCCGAGGGCGTGTATCTGGCGCCCGCCGCCTACGAGGCGGGCTTCATGTCCGCCGCGCACGCGGACGCCGATATCGAGTTCACGCTGGCGGCGGCGGCGCGGGTATTTGCGACGCTGTGAGCTTGTTATGATCGCCCGCCCCGCAATAGTCGGCCGGCAATAGCCCGTTCCCGTCTGGAGTCGCCCATGTCCTGGCAGTTCGCCCGCGCACCCTTTCCCGCCACCCGCCTGCGCCGCACGCGCAGCGCCGACTTCGCGCGCCGGCTGGTGCGCGAAACCACGCTGACGCCGGCCGATCTCATTTATCCGGTGTTCGTCGTCGACGGCAGCGATCGCCGCGAGCCCATCGCCTCGATGCCCGGCATCGAGCGCCTGTCCATCGACGTGCTGGTGCGCGAAGCGGCGAGCTGGGTTGAGCTCGGCATTCCCGCCGTCGCGCTGTTTCCGGTGGTGGCCCAGGACCGGAAAAGCCTGAAGGCAGAGGAGGCCTGGAACCCGGACGGCCTCGCCCAGCGCGCCGTCAAGACGCTGAAAGATCGCCTGCCGGGGCTCGGCGTCATCACCGATGTGGCGCTCGACCCCTTCACCACCCACGGTCAGGACGGCATCGTCGATGCCAAGGGCTATGTGCTGAACGATGTCACGCTGGAGGCGCTGACCCGGCAGGCGGTGTCGCAGGCCGCGGCGGGCGCCGACATGGTCGCGCCCTCGGACATGATGGACGGCCGCATCGGCACGATCCGCCGCCAGCTCGAAGCCGCCGGCCACCCCAACTGCATGATCCTCGCCTATTCCGCCAAATATGCATCGAGCTACTACGGCCCGTTTCGCGATGCCGTGGGCTCGGCGGGCAATCTGAAGGGCGGCGACAAATACAGCTACCAGATGGACCCGGCCAACAGCGACGAAGCGCTGCACGAGTGCGCGCCCGATCTCGCCGAGGGCGCCGACGCCATCATGATCAAGCCCGGCATGCCCTATCTCGACGTGTTGCGGCGCGTGGTGGACGAGCTGCGCGCGCCGACTTTCGTCTATCAGGTCAGCGGCGAATACGCGATGCACATGGCCGCCTTCGCCAACGGCTGGCTGAACAAGGACGCGGTGATGCTCGAATCCCTGCTCGCGTTCAAGCGCGCCGGCGCCGCCGCGATCCTGACCTATTTCGCCGTCGAGGCCGCCCGGCTGTTGCAGCACTGATGGCGCGCTCCTCGCCCTTCGAGCTGCTGCTACCGACCCTGCTCCAGGGTGGCGCCTTGCTGGTCGCCGACGAAAACCTCGGCGATGCCAATTTCACCGCGCTGCCGAAGACCACGGTGGCGGTCAGCAACCGCCTTGAAGTGGCCCGCGCCGCCCAGCAGGCGGGACTGGTAGGCCATTTCAATGACTTCGATTTCCAGGTCCTGTCGGCTGGCAGTATGCGTCGGATCTGTTACCGCATCGCCAAGGAAAAACCGGTCACGCACCATGTCATCAACCAGGCCCGGACGCTGCTGGTGGACGGCGGTGAGTTGCTGCTGGTC
>CBDDRG010000146.1:0-8195 GCA_965232975.1 uncultured bacterium | reverse complement strand
TCGGTGCCCCGGTCGCTGTAGTAGAGACGGCCGTCGGTGAGGACGCCATCGACATCGAGCACCAGCAAGCGGATCGCGCGCGCGCGTCGGGTCGCGTCGGCGCCGGCCGCGGTCACACCACCCCCGCGCGCAACAGGTCGTGCAAGTGGACGATGCCGAGCAGGCGGCCCTGGCCGTCATCCACCAACAACGCCGTGATCTTGTTGTCCTCCATGACCCGCAGCGCCGCGGCGGCGAGGATGTCCCGCGATACCGTTTTGCTGCCTTGGGTCATCACCGCGCCGACACGGGTGTGCTCGACATCGACGCCGCGCCCGAGGGCGCGGCGCAGATCACCGTCGGTGAACACGCCGACCGGAGTGTCCGCGCTGTCGACGACCGCGGTCATGCCGAACCCCTTGGCGGTCATCTCCGCCAGCGCCGCGCGCAGCGGGGTGTCCATGGCGACGCGAGGGACTTCGCGATCCCCGTGCATGATGTCGCCCACCTTGAGCAGCAGCTTGCGGCCCAGCGCGCCGCCGGGGTGCGAGAACGCAAAGTCTTCGGCGGTGAAGCCGCGGGCTTCGAGCAGCGCGATGGCGAGGGCATCGCCCATCACCAGGGTCGCCGTGGTGCTCGTCGTCGGCGCCAGACCGAGCGGGCAGGCCTCGCTGGCGACGCTGATGTCGAGCCGCGCCTGCGCCGCTTCGGCCAGCGGTGAAGCGGGCTTGCCGGTCATGCTGATCAGGGGAATGCCGAGGCGTTTGATCAGCGGCAGCAGGGTGAGAATTTCTGCGGTGGTGCCCGAGCTGGAGATGGCGATGACCACGTCCTCGCGAGTGACCATGCCGAGGTCGCCGTGGCTGGCTTCGCCGGGATGGACGAAGAATGCGGGTGACCCCGTGCTCGCCAGCGTGGACGCGATCTTGCGGCCCACATGGCCGGATTTGCCCATGCCGGTGACGATGGTGCGGCCCTTGCAGGCCAAAATCAGCCCGCAGGCACCGACAAAATCGGCGTTCAGGCGATCAACCAGCAGGCTGACGGCGGCGGCCTCCAGGTGAATGGTGCGGCGGGCTGATTGAAGAAAATCGAAGTCGATCATGCGCAGGGCAATGGCATTCCGGGGCGGTATTTCAAATGGGGGCAAGTATAATGGCGCCGGTTCGGACGTCTGCCGGTCGGCGCGATCCGCAGCCTGGGCGCAGGCGGGGCAGTATAGCAGGCCGATTTTCCGCCGCGAGCGCCCGCATTCTCCGTCGCCGCCCCTATCCACCCCAATCCGCTCAGCGCGAGGACATAACATGGACGCCGATCAGGTCGAGACATTGCTGGCTGCGAGCCTGACGGGCTGCGATATTCACGTCGAAGCCCAGGGCAACCATTTCGACATCACCGTGGTCGGCGAGATTTTTGCCGGATTGCGCGCGGTGCAGCGCCAGCAGAAGGTCTACGCGGTGCTCGCTGCACCGATTGCGAGCGGCGCCATGCACGCGGTCAACCTGAAGCTGTACACGCCGGCCGAGTGGCAGGCGAAATAGGCTCAGGCGCCGTTGGCGGTGTGCTGACCACCGGCCTCGATCACCGAAGGAAGTCGCTAAGCCATGGATAAATTACTGATATCCGGAGGTACTCCCCTCTCCGGAGAAATCCGCATTTCGGGTGCGAAGAACTCCGCGCTGCCCATTCTGGCGGCGACGCTGCTGGCCGATGGCCCGGTGGTCATCGCCAACATTCCGCACCTCCACGACATCACCACGATGATCGAGCTGCTCGGCTGCATGGGTGTGACCGTGGTGCTGGACGAGCGCATGCGGGTGGAGGTGGACACCCGCTCGCTGCACAGCCGCTGCGCGCCCTACGATCTGGTGAAAACCATGCGCGCGTCGATCCTGGTGCTGGGCCCGCTGTTGGCGCGCTACGGCGAGGCGCAGGTGTCCTTTCCCGGCGGCTGCGCCATCGGCAGTCGGCCCGTCGATCAGCACCTGCGCGGCCTCGAAATGATGGGTGCTGAAATCGAGATCGACGGCGGCTACATCAACGCGCGCGTGCGCGGCCGGCTGCGCGGCGCCCATATCTGCATGGACATGGTGACCGTGGGCGGCAGCGAGAACCTGATGATGGCGGGGGCGCTGGCCGACGGCCGCACCGTCATCGAAAACGCCGCCCGCGAGCCGGAAGTGGTGGATCTGGCGAACTGCATCAATGCGCTCGGCGGCGATGTTCAGGGCGCCGGCTCTGACACCATCATCATCAACGGCGTCGGCCGATTGCCCGGCGGCAGTTACCGAATCATGCCGGATCGGATCGAAACCGGCACCTATCTGGCCGCCGGTGCGGCGACTCGCGGGCGCATCAAGCTCAAGGATACCAACCCCCATCTGCTCGAAGCCGTGCTGGCGAAGCTGGCGGAAGCCGGCGCCGACATCACTACCGGCAAGGACTGGATCCAGTTGGACATGCACGGCCGTAGACCCAAGGCGGTCGACCTGCGCACCGCGCCCTATCCGGGATTCCCCACCGACATGCAGGCGCAGTTGACGGCGGTCAACGCGGTGGCCGACGGCGTCGGCACCATCACCGAAACCATCTTCGAAAACCGGCTCATCCAGATTCACGAGCTGAACCGCATGGGCGCGCAGATTTCCATCGAGGGCAACACCGCCATCGTCCGCGGTATGGACAAGCTGAAGGGCGCGCCGGTGATGGCGTCCGACCTGCGCGCGTCGGCCAGTCTGGTCATCGCGGGCTTGGTCGCCGAGAATGAAACCATCGTCGATCGTATCTACCACATTGATCGTGGCTATGAATGTATCGAAGAAAAGCTGCAACAGTTGGGGGCGAATATTCGCCGCATTCCCAACTAGGATCGTCGACATGATGAAGCAGATCACCATTGCGCTCACCAAGGGGCGCATCCTCGCCGAGGCGTTGCCGCTGCTGGCGCGCGCCGGCATCCGTCCCGTCGAGGACATCGCCAGCAGCCGCAAGCTGCTGTTCGACACCAGCCGCGGAGACGTGCGCCTGCTGATCCTGCGCGGCGCCGATGTGCCCACCTATGTCCAGTTCGGCGCCGCCGAGCTGGGCGTGGCCGGCAAGGACACGCTGCTCGAACACGGCGGCGACGGATTTTACGAACCCCTGGATCTGGGTATCGCCCGCTGCCTGCTGATGACCGCTGGCGTCGTCGGTGCGGCGACCCGCGCCGGCCGCATCCGGGTCGCGACCAAGTATGTCAATGTCGCACGCCGCTATTACGCCGAGCGGGGCCGCCAGGCCGACATCATCAAGCTCTACGGCGCGATGGAGCTGGCGCCGCTGCTGGCGCTGGCCGATGAAATTGTCGATATCGTCGATACCGGCAACACGCTGCGCGCCAATGGCCTCGAAGCGCGCGAGACCATCGCCCAGGTCAGCTCGCGGGTTATCGTCAACAAGGGTGCCATGAAGATCAAACACCGGGTGATCCAGCCCCTGCTGGCGCAGTTGCAGGCGGTGGTTGCGGCGGGCGACGGCGAGCGGGCGGTGCGCGGGTGAGTGCGCTCGCGATCGCCCAGCTCGATGCCAGCGCCGCCGATTTCGCGGCGCGCCTCGATGCCCTGCTCGCCCGCGACAGCGCCACCGACGCCGCCGTCGAGCAGGCCGTGGCCGGAATTCTGGCGCAGGTGCGCGCCGGTGGCGATGGAGCGCTGATCGCGCTGACCAACCGTTTCGACGGGCGCGCGGTGGCGACGATGGCGGAGCTGGAGATCGGCGCGGATGCCTGCGCGCGCGCGTTGCAGCAGATTCCGGCGGCACAGCGTGCGGCGCTGGAGCATGCGGCCGCGCGCATCCGCAGCTACCACGAGCACCAGCGGCAGCCGTCCTGGCAATACCGGGAGGCCGACGGCAGCGTCCTCGGCCAGCAGATCACGGCGCTGGAGCGGGTGGGGATCTACGTCCCCGGCGGCAAGGCCAGCTATCCGTCGTCGGTGCTGATGAACGCCATCCCCGCGCGGGTGGCCGGTGTCGATGAAATAATCATGGCGGTGCCGGCGCCCGGCGGCGATATCAACCCGTTGGTGCTCGCCGCCGCCGCTGTCGCCGGCGTGGATCGGGTGTTCACCATCGGCGGCGCCCAGGCCATCGCGGCGCTGGCCTATGGCACCGAGACCGTGCCCAGGGTCGACAAGATCGTCGGCCCCGGCAATCTGTATGTGGCGGCTGCCAAGCGCGCGGTGTTCGGCCAGGTCGGGCTCGACATGGTCGCCGGCCCCTCGGAAATCCTGGTGATCTGCGACGGCCTCACCGACCCCGACTGGATCGCGATGGATCTGTTCTCGCAAGCCGAGCACGACGAGGAGGCGCAGGCGATTCTGATCAGTCCCGACGCCGGGTTTCTGGCGCGGGTTGCCGACAGCATGGCGAAACTGCTGCCGACGCTGGAGCGGGCGCACATCATTCGCGCGGCCATGGCGCGGCGTGGCGCTTTTATCCAGGTTGCGGATGTTGCCGCTGCGATCGCCATCGCCAACCGCATCGCGCCCGAGCATCTGGAACTCTCGGTGGCCGACCCGGAGCGCTGGTTGCCACAGATTCGCCACGCCGGCGCGGTGTTTCTGGGCCGCCACACGGCCGAGGCGGTCGGCGACTACTGCGCTGGCCCCAATCATGTGCTGCCGACCTCGACCACGGCGCGCTACGCGTCGCCGCTGGGTGTCTACGATTTCGTCAAGCGCACGTCGATCATCCAGTGCTCGCCGGCCGGCGCCGCCGCGCTGGGTAGAACCGCATCGGTGTTGGCGCGGGGTGAGTCGCTGACCGCGCACGCCCGCGCGGCCGAGTACCGCGTCGCCGCGCTCGCCGAGGTTGAGCCGGTGAACGCCGGTGGCGTCGTGCCATGAGCAAGTACTGGAGCGGCTTCGTCCGGGATCTGGTGCCCTATGTGCCGGGCGAGCAGCCCAAGCTGCGCGATCAGGTCAAGCTCAACACCAATGAAAACCCCTATGGCCCGTCGCCCCAGGTCTTGGCGGCGATTCGCGAGGCGGCGTCGGACGATCTGCGGCTGTATCCCGAGCCCGGCGCCGACACCCTCAAGGCCGCCATTGGCAACTATCACGGCGTGCCGGTCGACCAGATCTTTGTCGGCAACGGTTCCGATGAAGTGCTGGCCCATGTCTTCAACGGCCTGCTGCGCCACCGCGCGCCGGTGCTGTTCCCCGACATCACTTATAGCTTTTACCCGGTGTACTGCCAGCTCTATGGCATCGACTTTCGCACCATTCCGTTGCGGGACGATTTCGGCATCGGGCTCGACGACTACGCGGCCGACAACGGCGGAATCGTGCTGGCGAACCCGAATGCGCCGACCGGGCGCCTGCTCGGCCTCGCTGACATTGAACGACTGCTCGCGCGGAACCAGGAGTCGGTGGTCGTCGTCGACGAGGCCTACATCGATTTCGGCGGCGCCAGCGCGATTCCGTTGGTGGCGCGCTATCCGCAGCTGTTGGTGGTGCAGACGCTGTCGAAATCCCGCTCGCTCGCCGGATTGCGCGTCGGTTTTGCGCTTGGCCACCCGGATTTGATCGCCGGGCTCGAGCGGGTCAAGGACAGCTTCAACTCCTATCCGTTGAGTCGCCTGGCCATTCTCGGCGGCGCCGCGGCCTTTGCCGACGACGCCTATTTTCTGCGCACCTGCGGTGCCATTGCCGCCGATCGGCAAGCGCTGGCAGCGGAGCTGATGGCGCTCGGCTTTGACGTGCTGCCGTCGGCGGCGAACTTCCTGTTTGCCCGTCATTCAGGGTGCGCGGGCGCTGAATTGGCCGCGCAGTTGCGCGCTCAGGGCATTATCGTGCGCCACTTCGACAAGCCGCGGATCGGCGACTTCGTGCGCATCAGCATCGGCCGGCCGGAACAGCACGCGCGGTTGTTGGCGGCGCTGCGCGGCATCTGCGCCTGAGCTTCAGGGTAGGTGTTGCGCGCGCCGGCGAGCCTGGGGGCGAACCCCGGCAACCGCGGTTATCGTGGCCTTGCGTTCGTCGCGGATGATGGCGAGGACTATGGCTGCGCCCGGCTTCATCTCGGCGATCAGATTCAGCTCGCGCGAGCCATCGCTGACTACCCGGCCGTTGATGTGGGTGATTATGTCGCCGGGCCTCAGGGCGGCACTCTCCGCTGGGCTGCCCCGATAGATGTCGGTAATGAGCAGCGCGGCCGGCGGGTCGATCCCCAACCGGGCGGCGCTCTCGGGGTCGATCTGCTGCGTTTCCACACCCAGCCAGCCGCGCACCACGCGGCCGTGGGCGATGATTTCGCGCAGGATTTTCACGGCGATGTCGGCGGGGGTGGCGAAGCCGATACCTACCCACGATGTCTCGTCGAGGATCGCCGAATTGATGCCGATCAGTTCGCCTTGGACATCCACCAGGGCGCCACCGGAGTTCCCCGGGTTGATGGCGGCG
This sequence comes from uncultured bacterium, assembly GCA_965232975.1. Taxonomy (GTDB): domain Bacteria; phylum Pseudomonadota; class Gammaproteobacteria; order Pseudomonadales; family Porticoccaceae; genus CBDDRG01. The sequence continues at coordinate 1,776 of CBDDRG010000146.1, read as the reverse complement.
TCGGTTTGGAGAAAATTTTCATAGGTGTTGAGACCCAGGCCGTAGCGACCGGTGGCGCTGATAATGCCCTGCGATACCGACTGACCGACGCCGAACGGATTGCCGATGGCCAGCGCAATATCGCCGACCTCGATCTGGCGCGGATTGCCGACGCTGATGGGCTGAAGGTTATCGAGATCAATCTTGAGCACGGCTAGATCAGTGTCCGGGTCGGTGCCCACTACCCTGGCTTCCGCTTCGCGACCGTCGTTGAGCAGGGCAATGATCTCGTTGGCGCCATCGATGACATGATTGTTGGTGAGAATAAAGCCTTCCTTGCTCATGACCACGCCGGAGCCCAGCGAGGATTCCATGCGCTGCTGGCGCGGCGCGTCACTGTTGTCGAAGAAATGCCGGAAAAAGGGATCGTCAAACAGCGGGTGGCGTTTTTCGGGCAGGAGCTTGCGGGTGTAGATGTTGACGACCGCCGGCGCGGCGCGGTGGACGGCGGCGGCATAGGACGTGGGCGCCGCAGGGTTCTGGGTGGCGAGGAGGGGAGCCAGCGACACCGCCAGCGCCGCGGCGAGCAGGCCGGTCAGCGCAGGCCAGCCGAGATAGGGGAGTAAGCGCACAACCGGAACCGGAGTTTTTGGGGTGGCGCGATGTTATCATCGCGCCGCCCCCATAACCGGCGGCGAACTCCGTTCACAAACTCTTTTTGTGCCTTGACGTGGATGTAGCGAAACAACCTGTTCCGGAGACTGTGTTCCCGAGACTGTGTTCCGGGCGTCGGCAGCTTTTTGCCGGGGCGAACAGATGTCTCTCGCAAGTGCTGCATGAAGGAACCGCTTGCGCGCGTTCGACGGGCGCGCAGTGGCAGTGTGCGGTGGGTGTCGAAAGACGCCCCGCGCCTTGCGGCTGGCATCAATCTTGCCGGCTGAATTACCGCTCGCCACTGCGCATCCTTAATGCCGGCGAGTTGATGTCAACCGATGATTTGAGGTGGCTCTGATGGCTGGACTGGTACGACCCCACGGTAGTGACGTTCTCAAACCCCTGCTCCTGGCTGGCGATGCGCGAACCGCCGAACTGGCGCGCGCCGCGCAGTTGCCGCGGGTTGCGCTGGCGTCGCGGGAAGTGGGTGATCTGATCATGCTCGGCATCGGCGGTTTCACGCCTCTCGCCGGCTTCATGGGTGAAGCCGATTGGCGGGGAGTGTGTGACGCGATGACCATGGCCGACGGTCTGTTTTGGCCGATCCCGATGACGCTGTCGGTCAGCTCGGCCGAGGCCGAGAAACTGGCCGTCGGCGACGCTGTTGCCCTCGTCGATGGCGAAACCGGCGAGATCATGGGCACCATGGACATCGCCGAGAAATACCGGATCGACAAGCTCCACGAATGCCGCCAGGTGTTCGCGACCACGGATATTGCCCATCCGGGCGTCAAGATGGTCATGGATCAGGGTGACGTCAACCTGGCGGGGCCGGTCAAGGTGTTGTCCGAGGGTGCCTTTCCGTCCAGATACGCGGGCATCTATCTGACCCCCGTGGAAACCCGGGCGCTGTTTGCCGCCAAGGGCTGGTCGACGGTGGCTGCATTCCAGACCCGCAACCCGATGCACCGCTCCCACGAATACCTGGCCAAAATCGCCATTGAAACCTGCGATGGCGTGCTCGTGCATTCATTGCTTGGCAAGCTCAAGCCCGGCGACATCCCGGCGGAGGTTCGCCAGGAGGCGATCGCGGTATTGATCGACAACTATTTTGTGGCCAACACGGTTGTCCAGTCGGGCTAC
>CBDDRG010000145.1:0-3682 GCA_965232975.1 uncultured bacterium | reverse complement strand
CCAGTGCCTGCGTTTGGACAGCAAGTTGACGCCTTTTTGCTTCACCCATTGGGTGACCTCGATAAATCCGTTGAAACTGGCTCCCAGTCTAGCTTGTAGCCGGTTTGTGCACTGTCAACTGCCGGAAATAGGTTAACAGGCCGTTGAAAAAAGCTTTTCAACGGCCTGTTAAAGCAAGCCAAGGATGGCTTGCACGAAGATCAAGCACGCTAAGTGGTTGATCTTCGGAGGCCGTCGCCGGCGTGTACCGCGACGAGCCGGGTTGAAAAAGGGCAGGAAAGCCCTTTTTCAACATCCTGTTAGTTTTGTTGCCCAAGCCGGGCGACCCAGCCGCGCACCTCGGCCAGCCGCGCGTCGGCGTCGTCCATGTCCAACAGTGCAATTTTCAGTGGCGGCGCAGCCGGGAGCAGGTCGGCAAGGCGCCAGGCGAGCGTGCTCGCCGTCATTTCGCCGGCAAGGTATTGCTCGGCAACGCCAAAACGCCGCGCCAGAAAGTCCAGCAGCTGCGCCAAATCGGCGTGATCGCCGCTGGGCGCGACCGGCTCCGGCAGCGCAAAGACATCGCCAATCATCAGGCCATCATCTTCGATGCTGGTGCAGACCACGCGCAGCCGATGTTCGCCCTGCACCACCACGCCGAGCAGGCCATTGGGCAACGGGGACCAGTCGCGAATAGTCACCAGCGTTCCGGCCGGCGCGATGGTCGGCGTGTGGCCGATTTCGCGACCCTGAACGATGGGCACCACGCCGAACGGCCGCGCGTCGGCGAGAGACTCCTTTACCAAACGCAGGTAGCGCGGCTCGAAAATCTGCAAGTTCAGCGGCACGCTGGGAAACAGCACGCGCTGCAGCGGGAACAAGGGGATACGGCTGGTCGGCGGGTCGCTTGCCATGGCTGCGCTCACTAGCGGCAGGATCGAACGCATTTAGCGCGCAAATGGCGGGGCGTGCAACCAAGGGCCGGCGTCGGCGGCGCCCGTCAATTGCCGTATTCCCACTCACACCTGGCCGCAGCGCTCGCCCTCGCCGAGCCAGCGGCGAATCAGCGGCGCGGCCAGCGCCGGGCATTGCGCCAGCAATTGTTCAGCGGTCTTCTTGACGCACGCAACGTCTGCGGGCCGATGGCGGTTTTTCAGCCAAAATCGAATAAATCCGCCAGGAAGCCTTCGCGCTTGCGTTTCCGGTAATGCCCGCCATGGTGAGCGTCGCGATAGTCGCTTGACTCGCGGTACGGCTCTCGTTGCTGGGCGGGCGTGGGCGCCGTCTTTGGCGTGGCGCTTAGCGCGCGATCAATCATCTTGTCCAGCTCGCCCCGATCCAGCCAGACGCCGCGACATTCAGGACAGTAATCGATTTCGATACCTTGCCGTTCGGACATCACCAGCTTGGCGTTGGTACAGACGGGGCAATTCATCAGTCAGTCTCCGTGCTATCGACAGGAACCCAATTCTACCCAAATCACACCTGTCCGTAGCGCTCGCCCTCGCCGAGCCAGCGGCGAATCAGCGGCGCGGCCAGCGCCGGGTAGTGCGCCAGCAATTGTTCAGCGGTCGTTTTGACGCGCGGCAGCAACTGGGCGTCGCGCAGCAGATCGGCGATGCGCAGGTTCGTGTCCCCGGTCTGGCGGGTGCCCAGCACTTCGCCGGGGCCGCGCAGTTCCAGATCCTTGTCGGCGATGGCGAAGCCGTCGTTGGTCTGGCGCATGATCTTCAGGCGCGCGGCGCCGAGCTGCGACAGCGGTGCGCGATACAAAAGCACGCAGTGGCTGACGGCGCCGCCGCGGCCGACGCGGCCGCGCAGCTGATGCAATTGCGCGAGGCCCAGGCGCTCGGGGTTTTCGATGACCATCAGGCTCGCAGCGGGTACATCGACCCCCACTTCGATGACCGTGGTCGCGACCAGCAATTGCACCTCGCCGGCCTTGAACGCCGCCATCACGGCGGCTTTTTCGCCCGGCTTCAGGCGGCCGTGAATCAACCCGATGCGGATCTCGGGCAGCAGCAGGCCCAGCTCGGCGGCGGTGGCCTCCGCGGCCTGGGCTTCGAGCACATCCGATTCCTCGATCAGCGTACATACCCAGTACGCCTGGCGGCGCTCGCGACAGGCATTGCGCACGCGCTCCACCACCTCGCGCCGACGCTCGCTGGCGACCACCACGGTGGTCACCGGCGTGCGCCCCGGCGGCAGTTCGTCGATGACCGAGCAATCCAGATCGGCGTAGGCGCTCATCGCCAGGGTGCGCGGGATCGGCGTCGCGGTCATGATCAATTGGTGCGGCGTCATTGGCCCGGCGCGGCCCTTGTCCTTCAGCGCAAGCCGTTGGTGAACGCCGAAGCGGTGCTGCTCGTCGATGATGGTGAGGCCGAGGTCGTGGAACACCACATCATCCTGAAACAGCGCATGGGTGCCGATGACGAGCTGCGCCGCGCCGTCGGCGATGGCGGCGAGTTGGACGGCGCGGGCCTTGCCCTGGAGCTTGCCGGTGAGCCAGCCGCTGCGGATGCCGAGCGGCGCGAACCAGCCGGCGAAGCTGTTGCGGTGCTGCTCGGCGAGAATCTCGGTCGGTGCCATCAGCGCCGCCTGTGCGCCGCTGCCGATGGCGTGCAGCGCGGCCAGCGCCGCGACCAGGGTTTTGCCGGCGCCGACATCGCCCTGCAACAGCCGCAGCATCGGCGTCGGCGCGGCCAGATCGCGCGCGATTTCGGCGGCGACGCGGCGCTGCGCGCGGGTCAACGCAAAGGGCAGCGCGCTCACAAAGCGCGCGATCAGCTCAGCCGGCGCCTGCAATCGCGGCGCGGGCTGGCGCCGCACGCGCTGGCGCAGGCGCAGCAGGCTCAGGTGGTGGGCGAGCAGTTCCTCGAACGCGAGGCGCTGCTGGGCCGGGTGCTCGCCCCGGCTCAGTTGCTCGACCGGCGCCGTCGCGGGGGGCTGGTGCAGAAAGCGCAGCGCCTCGGCGAGGCTCGCGACCCCGGTGGTACTCCCTTGCAGCAAGGCTGCCGGCAACAGCTCGACGAGATTCGCCGGCGTGATCAACGCCAGCGCCTGCGCGACGATATTGCGCAGGCGCGCCTGGGTCAGACCTTCGCTGGCCGGATACACCGGCGTCAGGTGCTCGGCGAGGGGTGTCGGCGCGGCGTGGTCGAGAAACTGGTATTCCGGGTGATACAACTCCAGCCCAGCGCTGCCCAGGCGCACCTCGCCATAACAGCGCACCCGGGTGCCGACGGCGAGACCCGCGCGCTGGGCCGGCGTGAAATGGAAGAATCTGAGCGTGGTTGCGCCCGTCGCATCCTGGAGCTTGCACATCAGGCTGCGGCGGCGACCGATGACAACGTCGGCGCCGCGCACCTCGCCCTCGATGACCACTTCGGTGTTGGCTTGCAGCGCGCCGATGGGGGTGACCCGGGTGCGATCCACATAGCGGATCGGCAGATGGAACAGCGCATCCTGCACCGTGGTCACCCCGATGCGCGCCAGTCGCTCGCGCAGCTGGCTGCCGACGCCGCGCAGGCGGGTGATCGGCAGTTGATCGAGGGGGGTGTGACCTTGCCGCCGAATTTTGTATCCCATAGCCGTGATCATGGGCTGGCTTGCTCGGCTTGAGCCATCTGCCAGTGTTGTTCGAACTGCATCGGACTGACGTAGTTCAAGGTGGAGTGTAATCGGGATTGGTTGTACCACA
>CBDDRG010000144.1:0-15056 GCA_965232975.1 uncultured bacterium | reverse complement strand
CGGCGATTTTCAAGGTAGTTGTCGCGTGAGCCATTCACGCAGCCTTTCGTTTCTGTCCGCGATCGACCTCGCGTTCCGGGTTTAACCACACCACATCAGACAGCGACCAGTTCCGGGTTGTGCGTGACCAGCGTTGCGGCTTTCGTTTGCGCGCCGCCTCGTAGACCGCGATGCGATGCTGCAGCAACTCAGGTGCTTCGCCACGGTGGCGCTGCGCCGGTGTCACGTATCTGATCCCGCTGTGACGATGCTCTTCGTTGTACCACTGCACGAAGCGCTGCACCCATGCTCGCGCCTCGGCCAGCGTGTCGAACGGCTTCTGCGGCCACAGCGGGCAGTACTTCGCGGTGCGGAACAACGTCTCGGCATACGCGTTGTCGTTGCTCACCCGCGGCCGGCTGAACGAGGGCATCACGCCCAGATTCTGCATCGATGCCAACATCGTCGATCCCTTCATCGCCGCACCGTTGTCCGAGTGCAGTACCAGCGGTCGTCCTGCCAGCCCTTCACGCAGGCAACCGTTCACCAGCAGGCGTGCCGCGTGCTCCGATGTCTCGCTTGCATGCACCTCGTTGGCCACCAGCTTGCGGCTGTGGATATCTTTCATCATGTACCAGTAATAGAACTGCCCCTTCACCGTGGTCGGCAACCAGGTGATGTCCCAGCACCACAGCTGGTTCGGACCATCGGCCCGGTGCGTGGTCACCACCCGTCGGCACGGGCGCCGCGCCCGGCCGCGCCCGTGCTGCTGATTCGCGGCCTTCAGCACCCGGTAGAACGTCGACTCCGAGGCCACGTACACACCCTGGTCCGCCAGCCTCGGCACGATCTGGTGCGGCGCCAGGCTCGCATGCGCCGGTTCGTTCGCGATCGCAAGCACCCGCTCGCGCTCCGCCTCGCTCAGCTTGTTCGAGGGCGCCGCTCGAGCCGCCCCAGGACGTCCATCCTCGGCACTGTGAGCCCACCGTTGTACCGTGCGCACGCTCACTCCCAGTTCCTCACAGGCTGGCTCCCGCCGTGCCCCGGCGGCCACGGCTTCATCAATCAGGTCAACGCTCCTGCGGCGATCTGGGGCGCTGATCAGTCGTCCTCGTCCTTCCCCCAGATCGCCTCGGCTTTTTTTCGCAGCACCAGCAGCGCTGCCGCCTCCGCCAAGGCCGCCTTGTCTCGTTTGCGCTCGCGCTCCAGCTCCCGAATGCGCTTGCGCGCGGCCTTCGACTGCTCTCGCTCCGAGCGGCTGCGCTCTTGTGCCGTCGCGTTCGCCTGCTCGCAGGTGGCGCGCCACTCGCGCACCTGCTCGACGTACAGGCCCTTGCGCCGGCAGTACTCCGCCAGTTCCGCCTCGCTCAGGGCCGCGCTCTCCAGCACCACCCGGAACTTCTCCTGGCTCGACCACCCTGCGGGGCTCTTCCCGTCTCCTGGCACCACGGCACCCGCTGCTCTGGCTCGCTTGCGCCAAGCATAGAGCGTCATGGTCGAAATGCCCGTCTCCTCCGCCAGCTCCGACACCGTTCGGTTCCCCGGAGGCATCATCTGCCGCACGACCCACTCCCTGCGTTCAACTGAATACCGTCCCACTCCGTGCTCTCATCCGCCCGCCGACCTGAGCTTTGACAAAATCAGCTGACACGACAACTATCCTGACGCGGCGGGGAGTCACAGATGGTGAGATTCGGATTCCGGCCTTCCAACGTGAGTTCGTCTGGGAACCTGATCGTGTTCAGTTCCTTATGGACAGCATCTATAAGTCATTCCCGATCGGCACCGTGCTGTTTTGGCGTACAAAGGAGAAACTTCTCCATGACCGTGAGCTCGGCCCTTATGCACTCCCAGACCCCAAGAAAGAGTACCCGATTGAATATGTTCTCGACGGTCAACAACGGATCACCTCAATATTCGCGACATTTCAATCGGAACTCACACCAAACCCCAAGAGCGATGTCAGCTGGCTTGACATCTATTTTGATCTTTCGTCAAACGCTGATGATCAAGACTCGCAATTCGCAGCGCTCATGCCCGCTCAAGTGACAGCCGATCACTTCCCGCTGCGCGCGCTATTCAATGTGACTGAATTTGGAAGACTCAGCAGGAGCATCACCGATCCAGAAAAACAGAACAAGTTGGACTACTTGCACGCGCAGTTCACAGAAGCCGTGATTCCGGTGGAAACGGTAGAGACAGAAGATCACTCAAAAATTGCTCTGATCTTTGAGCGCATCAATCGTGGCGGTGTTCCGTTAGACACGTACCAGCTCCTATCAGCCTGGACTTGGAGTGGTGACTTCGATCTCCGCGCTAAATTTGACGAACTGGCCGCAGAACTCGACTCCTTTGGGTTCAGTGATGTCAAAGATGATCCTGACCTGCTGTTGAAATGCTGCGCGGCTGTACTGAAGGGCGACTCCTCGGCAAAGAGCATCATCGACTTAAAGGGATCTGAAGTTCGCGATCAGTTCCCTAGCTTCCGGAACGGCGTCTTGGGGGCGATCGAGTTCCTTAGAAATGATTGCGGCGTCAAATCGCTGAAAATCATGCCCTATCGTTCAATGCTTATTCCGCTGTCTCGTTGCTTCGCAACTGATAAGACAGCTGGCTTTCACCCCAATGCCACGCAGAGATCCGCTCTCGTGCGCTGGTTCTGGACAAGTTGCTTCTCTAGACGCTACTCCAGCAGCGTCGACACCGCCATTTCTCAGGACATCCAAGCGTTCGACAACCTTGTGAAAAGTGATGTTGCCGAGCTTCAGAAGAGATCGACGACGGTGCCCCCCGAATTCTTTAAGGAGAATTCTTTCTTGCTCACGTCTGTCAACACCAAAATTTTTGTCTTGCTTCTAGCTCAAGCAAAACCGAAGTCCTTCATGTCTGGTGCATCAGTTGGATTGGACGAAGTACTTACCTCATGTAATCGAACAGAGTTTCATCATATCTTCCCTAACAACCATCTTATTGCTGCAAAAGTCGATCAGCGAGCTCGGAGATTTATGCTTGCGAACTTTTCTTTTCTCTCACAGACCGACAATAGATCGATTCAGGACAAGGCGCCAAAGGCGTATAAGGGTTCAATTCCCGCCGAGCAATACGACGAAATACTCAGGTCAAACCTGATACCGTCTGATGGACTCGATCTTTCTTATGATGATTTCGTTGATAAGCGCGCTCAAGCCCTAGCCGATGCTGCAAATGCTCTAACAAAGTAGTCGCGTGGCGTGAGTCAATGGAGTCGGACTCGATTGATTTCCTTGAATCAATGGGGTCAGACTCGATTGATTTCCTTAGAACGTAAAATGGGGACGGACCACGGAGGAACAGGGGACAGACCACGGTTTCACGGGTTCGGGTTCGTCGAACAACACTCGGGAGTCCAGCTCTGACCTTTGCCGTGGCCGTCCGGATGTCCCGGGGGTCGCAGGTCTTCCCAGCGTGCGCCGAGCGCGGCGGGGCATGGAGAGCGACTGGTCTAATAGCGAGTCGTGGGGCATAACGAAAAACCGTGGTCTGTCCCCTATTACGCTGTTTCCCTCCCCCTGTTTTCCCCTGTTCCCCCTGTTTTCCTGCTCTACCATCGTGCCGCCAGCGCTGGCGGCACGGGGGTGGGACCACCAAGCGGCGATCGGTTGGCGTTTGGCGCGCGCGGTTACTGCGCTACCACCGCCCCCTGACCCCGACCTGGCCGCCGACGACGCTGTCGAAGGCCGCGCCATCCTGGTAGTTCATGCCGCCGAACACCTCGACCTTGGTGCCCAGCTTGACGTTCAGCCCGCCTTCGGCGAGCAGGCTGGTGCCGCCCAGATCGGTCTTGTCGCGATAGATGCCGTTGACCCGGAAGTCGTTCTTTCCCTCCAGCTCGGTGACGGCATTGACTGACCAACTGGGGGTTAGCGTGACGCCCTCGGCAACCGCATAGGTCTTGCGAATCTGGGCACCCGCGCGCACGACCTGGGAGTCGCCGTCCTCCAGCTCGATGGTGCCGAGGCTGTTGCTGACATCGTCGAGCTCAACTTCAAGTGCGGAGAACTGAAACTGGGGTTCGACGATCATGCCGTCGGGCAGCCGGATCGGGTAGCCGGCCTCGAACGACCAGCCGTCGGCATCGCCGTCCAGGCTGAAGCTGCCAATCGAACTGTGGGTGTCGGCGTCGATGTTCATCCAGCGATAGCTGAGATCGGCGTAGGCGCCATTCCACGCGCGCCAGGTCAGGTAGGCGCCAAAGGTGTCGCCGTCGATGTCGGCGCGCCCGGTGCTCGCGTCCAGATCGATCTTGGCCTTGGCCTGGCCGGCGAGCAACCCGATGCGTAGGTCGGACCGGGGCGCAAACTCGAAGCCGGCTTCAAAGCCTTGGTTCTCCTGATCGAAGTCGGCATTGGCCTGGGCGCCGGCGGGCGACAGGGTGCCGTCGCTGCCAAAGCCGCGCACCCACACCCCCAGGGGTTCGGCAAACTGGTCGCGAGCCGCGCCTTCGCGCTGGTACAGGTTGCCGACGGCGGTGTGCCAGAGGTTCTGCACCGCCGGTGATACCGAGGTGAGCAGGGCACCGCTGGCGCTCAGGCCCGCGATATCGATGCCGAGGGAGACGCCGGCGTCGCTGGGGTTCGGGAACAGCGTGTAGTCGAAGGCGAGGAAGGAATCCGCAATGCCGCTCAGGGTGCCGGGGACAAAGGCATCGGGCGAGGCGGTGCCACTGACATTGACCAGCTCGACGCTGGTGTGGAGGGCTTTGGGCTCGCCCGCCAGCACCACATCGACGGTGGTCTGACCCCCGACCACATCGCCCTGGATGACCAGCTTGTCGGCAGTCTGGGTCTGGGTATCCACATCGAAGGCGGCCGTGCCCGTGCCGCTGAAATTGCCGACCAGGCTCAGGCTGTCGCCGGTGTCGCCATCGACAAAGTTGATAGTGCCGGTATTGGTGAAGGGGTTGGGATTGCCGGCGCCCATATTGATGTGGTTGCCGCCCGTTACGTTGATCAGGCCGGCGTTGACAAAGACATTGCCGGTGCTGGTGAACGAGCCCATATCGATGGTGGCATTGGTCATCGCGAGATGGCCGCTGGCGGCATTGAGGAGGCTGTCGTCGCCATCGCCAAAGCTGGAAACCCCGGTCGCGTTCCAGGTGTCGCTGGACACATTGACCAGGCGGTCGTCGCCGGCGCCCAGCGCGACAGCACCGTTGAGCGTGCCTTCGTTGCGGAGGTAATCCGCACTGGTGCCATCGGACATTACGGCGTATTGGGCACTGATGGTGCCGGTGTTGAGCAATGTGCTGGTGTCGGTGGCGTGGATGGCCAGGGCGGCGGCCAGGCTGCTGCCGCCAGGCCCCGCGGCGGCGGTCGCGATGATGTCGCCGGTGTTGACCATGCCAACCTGGCGGGCGGCCAGCTCAACGCCCAAGGCGTGGCCGGCAGCGCCAGCTCCGGCCGTAGCGGTCACGGTGATGGTGCTGTCGTTGGCGAAATCCAGGGCAGCGCCCTCACCGCCACCGGTGGCGGCAGTGATACCCGTGGCATGAGCGTCACCAGAGGCCAGCGCGCTGACATCGATAGTGCCGGTGAGCATATTGGTTACCAGCACAGCCCCGGTGTCGCCCTGCGCATCGATGCCCAGCGCAGCGCTCGGGCCGTCGTCGCTGGTGGCGGCGACCTGGATGGCGCCGGTGTTGGCCCCCCGTGCGTTCACCGCGCCCTGGGCGCGGATGCCGACGGCGTCGGTGCCGTCGGGGCCGGTGGCCTTGACCGCCACCGTACCCGCCAGCGTGTTGGACACCAACACGTCGCCGGTAGTGGCGTAGGCGCCAATGCCGCGCGCAAAGCCGCGGTCATCGTCGCTGCTGGCAGCGGCGTCCAGCGCGCCGCTGTTGACCACCCGCGCACCGTTGCCCGCCTCGGCATGGATACCCTCGGCATGGGCGTCGTCGTCGGCGGTCGCGGTTGCGGTGGTGGCGCCCCCGCTGTAAATCGCCAGGTCGCCAAATTCCCCCAGGGCGGTGGCGTCGATACCTGTGGCGTAGGCGTCATCGCCAGTACTGGTTGCGGCGGCCGTCAGTGCGCCGGAGTTGCCGATGGTGACATTGCCGTTGGCGGCCGTGGTGGCTGCGCGAATGCCGTAAACGAAGCCGTCGGTATAGGCGCTGGCGCTCGTGGTAATGGCGCCTGTGGCTGCGTTGTTGACGGTGATGCTACCCCCGGTGTCGGCGCTGTAACCGTATGCGTCAATGCCTGCATCGATGCCATAGCTGTGGGCAGAACCCGCCGCGGCGCTCGCGCTTGCGCCCACCGCGCCGTTGTTGGTAATCCCGATAAAGCCGCTTGTATCGGTGGTGGCAGCGTGGATCCCGGCTGTCTCGACGTCGCCACTACTGCTGATAGCGGAGGCCGTTATGTCGCCACTGTTGGCAAGGTTCACTGCAACGCCATAATCCACATGGACGCCAAAGGCCCTGGTGGTGATGTCGGGGGTGCCAGCGACGATGTGGACGCTGGCGCTGGCCCTGACCGCGCCACTGTTATCTACCGTCGCGTCGCCGTTTCGATTAATAGTACGAATGCCATACGCGCTGGCGAAGCCTTCGCCCACAGCGACGGCGCTCACCGCGCCGCGGTGGACTACCGCCACATCGCCCAGAGCATCGATGGCGAGGATGCCGTTGACTGTGGCGTAGTATCCGTCGGCGGTGACGCTCACCGTGCCACTGTCGTCCACCATTACGTCGCCATAGCTGCGATAGCCACGATTGGCGACATGGATGCCGTTGGCGCTGGCGATGCTATCAGCCACTGCGGTGGCGCTCACCGTGCCGCTGTTGGCTACCGCCACATCGCCGTGGCGATTGACAGCGCTGATACCGTTAACCTTGGCGTAGAACCCTTCGGTCGTGGCCGTGGCGCTCACTGTGCCGCTGTTGTCGACCGTGACATCGCCAAAGCTGTCATAGCCAAAGCTGCCATAGCCACTAGTGGCTGCATAGATGCCGTTTGCGCTGCGGATGGCGCTCTCCGCAGCGGCAGTACTGCTCACCGTGCCGCTGTTGGCTACCGTTACATCGCCGTAGCGATTGACGGCATGGATTCCGTTGATCGTGACGTTGTACCCCTCGGCGGTCGCGCTCACCGCACCGCTGTTGTCCACTGTGACATCACCAGAGCTGCGATAGCCACTCCGGAAGGCATAGATGCCGTTCGCCCAAACGAAGTTCTCGGCCACGGTCGAAGCGCTCACTGTGCCGCTGTTAGCTACCGTCACATCGCCTCCTTGAACGACAGCATGGATGCCATCGACATAGGCGAGAGGGAAGAAATAGGCCGTGGCCGGAGCCGTGGCCTTGGCCGTGGCGCTGACCGCGCCGCCATTGTTCACCGTGACATCGCCGCTACTGGAGACGTACATACCGGTCGCCCTGGCGATGGCGGCAGCCACTGCTGCAGTGCGCACCGCGCCGCTGTTGTCCAGCGTGACAGCGCCGGAGGTGTTGGAAGCATAGATCCCGTTCGCCTCGGCAGACACCTGAGCCACAGCCGCGGCGCTCACCGCGCCGCTATTGTCCACCGTCGCATTGCCGTGGCGATTGACCACCTGGATACCATCAGCAAAGGCGTCAACGGCAGAGTAGGCCGTAGCGCTGACCCCGTCGCTGTTGTCCACCACTACATCTCCATAACTGCTATAACCGCCGAAGGCATTGATGCCATTCGCCGTGGCCAAGCCATCAGCCACAGCTTCCGCGCTTACCGCGCCGCTGTTGTGTACTGTCAGAGCGCCGTTGCTAACCCCCGCGCGGATACCCTCTACCGTGGCGACGAACCCCTCGGCCGTGGCGGTGGCGCTCACCGAGCCGCTGTTGTCCACCAGCAGAACGCCATAGCTATCGTAACTACGGCTGTAGGCAGCAATGCCGTACGCCCGGGCAGAGTTCTCGGCTACGGCGGTGGCGGTAGCGCTAACGGAACCGCTGTTGGCCACGGTTACAGCGCCGTGGCCATTGGTGGCACGAATACCCTGGGCATAGGCACCATAAAGGAAGAAGGCCTCGGCGGCCGCCGCCGTGGCCACGACAGTTACTGCGCCGCTGTTGTCCACCATCACATCACCATGGCTACTGGAGCCGCCGAAGATGCCAAAGCCGCCTATGACATCGATGCCGTACGCTTTCGCGGAGTTCTCGGCGATGGCAGTGGCGCTTACCGTGCCGCTGTTGGCTACATTCATGGCGCCGTCTTCTTTGACAGCACCGATACCCCGGGCAAAGGCTCCAGAGCGATAAATGGTGGTCGTGGCGGTGGCGCTGATCGAGCCGCTGTTGTCCACCGTCACATCGCCATAGCTGCGCGAGCCACGATTGGCGGCATAGATGCCATTCGCACTCGCGAAGTTGCCGGCGGTGGCGACAGCGCTCACCGCGCCGCTGTTGTTCACCATCGCAGTGCCATTACGATTGACTGCACGGATGCCGCCGGCTGCGGCGGAAATCCCCACGGCGGTGGCGGTTGCGCTCACCGTGCTGTTGTTTACCACTGTGACCTCGCCATAGTCGCCATCGCCGCTATAGACCCGGTTGAAGGCATCAATTCCATTCGCTTGGGCGAAGCTCTGTGCCGCCGCTGCGGCGTTCAACGTGCCGCTGTTGTCTACCGTCACATCGCCGCGGCGACCGACCGCAAGGATGCCGTCGACCGTGGCGGAGTATCCTTCGGCGGTGGTGCTTACCATGCCGCTGTTGTCCACGCTGACATCGCCGGAGCTGCGATAACTACCATTGTCGGCTTGGATACCGTATGCGCTGGCAAATCCATCGGTCGCGGCGGCCACGCTCAACGTGCCACTGTGGGCTACCGTCAGGTTGCCTTCGCTCTTGTCAGAGAAGGAGAAGATGGAAGCGCCGATACCTGTAGCCGCTGCGTAGCCATAACCATTGGCTATCGAGGTTATCGCTCCTCTGCTGTCGACGGCGACATCGTCTTGCTGCGAACCGGCTCTGATGCCCGCAACCGTGCGGACCGCATCCGCTTTAGCGACTATGTCCGCGTAGCTGGTCACCGTCACGGATCCGGAATATCCATCGACAAGTGAATCCTGTCCCGCAGACACCCCCACACCGAAGTTTTCGACGGTGGTGACGTCTACGGTGCCGAGCGTCGCGGCGGAGCCAACTACCAGACTAAGGTCATCTACTAGCATGGCGATGCCCGTGGGAAAATCGGGGTTGTTGGCGAGAGCCCCGTCACCGACGCAGGTGACACTGGCACCTAGTTGGGTACAGGTCGGTGCCGCGAATGCCTGTCCGGTGCCGGTCAGGGCGATGGTGACGACTGAGACGACGAGCGTCTGGCGGATCGCCGCTGCCAGCGGGGCACGCGGAAACTCGGCCAAAGTCAGGTGGTTGCTTTGGGTTTTTGGGATTTTATGGGCCATGACGCCGCTCCTGTCAGTCCGTGATTCGGGTTTCCGCGCGCTGGGCGGTCGATCTGCGCGCGCTGCCTGTTTTGCTGGCGGCGACCACTGCCCTGGGCAATTCTGTGCAAAACGGCGCTCAAACGCCAGCGCCGTAATAACCGGATTCGCTGTTAACGGCCGACAATTGGCCCAACGCCACTACGGAGCTCCACGGCCCGGCGGCCAAAAGCCGCAACTTCCAAGGGGAACCTATGCGTCGACGAGCCGGTATTCATCACCGATTGATAACCGCTGGCGAAAATCCCGCTGGTGCGGGGGCAGGCGTCGGCAGTTCGCTCAAGCCGCATCCAGCAACCGCCGCAGCGTCGCGATGGCGAGGCTCCCGATGCCGCCGATGAAATTCATCATCGCGTCCAGGTGGGTTTTGCGGCCGTGGGCGAGGCGCATGCTGGTGCAGGCGATCGATGCTGTCTTGTAGTGGGTGAAGACTTCGTAGTAGAAAATTCGCCGCGGATCGACCTGATAGCCGGTGAATGCCTCGTATTTTTCGAGCGGTTCGTCGAAATAGAGCAGGCCGCTGGCGAGCATGCCGCCCTTGCCGTCGGGCGTGCTCAGCATCTGGCAGCGGTTGTAGGACAGGTCTTCGTGGAAGTCGCCGAGATGGCACAGCTCCGAGTCGAGAAAGGCGTTTATTTTCTGGTCGTCGGTATACATGAAGTTGCCGCTGCGGTAGTCGCCGTGCACGATCACCGGATGCTCGACGGCGGGCACGTTCTCCTTTAGCCAGATGCCGGCGTAGGCGATGACCGGGTGGGATTCCAGGGTGTCCTCGGCCCAGATGCGCTCCCACAGCCCGAGCGACCATTCGTTGGCCTGTTTGGTGCCGGGCGCCGGCTTGTCGTAGGCGGACATGTCCTTGCCGCGCCAGTCCAGCGTGTGGATGGTGGCGAGGTACCACACAAACTGGTCCTTGAGCGCGGCGCGCAGGCCAGGCTCAAAGTGCATGCCGAGCCCGGTGACCTTGCCGCCGCCCTCGGGCTGCACCGTGCCGTTCAGAAAGCCGGCAATCAGAAAGGGGTGGCCAAGAGGCTCACCGCTGTCATCGACCCAGAACACTTCGGGTACCGGCACTGCGCCCCACACCGCGCGCAGCATCTGGGCCTCGCGCAGGCGATGGGTTTCGACCACGGACTCGCTGGTACCCATGCGCAGGATCAGCTTGCGGGCACCGCGCTCGCCGCTGGCCTGCCGCCAGGTCAGGTCAAAGGTGAACTGCTCCTTGGAGGCGCCGCCGGTCAGGCGCTTCAGGTTGTCGAGCCGGAGATCGCTCTGGCCGGTCTCCCGTCTCTGGGCCTGCGGGCCAATCCCACACCCGAGTGGATCGCCGACATTCGCCGCCGCTATCCGGTCACAGCAAAGGACACCCGGCGCTTGTCGTCGAAACGGATGTGGTAGTCCATCCCCAATAGGATGAGTCCGACGTGGGCTTCTGGAAATAAACGTCTTTGGCAGTGATTATGGCGATACCTCGTTGCTTGGGTCAGCTTGCGGGTGAGTTTGTTGGCGTTGGTTGGTTATCGAGTATGGCGCGCCCCGCAGATCAGCTTTTCCGCAGGTGCAACACACTGCCTTCGCCGTCGGCGGCCAGCAGCAGTCCGCCGTCGGGGGCGATGCACAGGCCACCGGCGAAATCGAGCGGACAGTGCGCGCCCACGGGTAGCTTGGTGGCGATCTGCACCCCAGTTGCGCCCGTCGAACTGAGGTCGAAGGCCCACAGGGAGCGGTCGCCGCGATCGAGCAGATACAGCGTGGCGCCGCTGATCGCCAAGCCCCGTGGATTCTTGAGCCCAGTCTTGATGATCTGGGCCCCGCCATTTGCGCCCACGAACAGCAGCCGGCCAACACTGGTTTCGGTGACGAAGCAGCCATCCCTCCAGGCGGCGACATCGCTCGGCGCCGCCAGGTTTTTGGCGAACACCGACACCTCGCCTGCGGCGTTTATCTGCAACACCGCGCCGCGTGCCGGCGCCGCGGCGTCGGCGCGCACGACCAGGACGCTTCCATCTGCGCCGGCGCAGACACCTTTCAAGAGGCCCTGCTTGATGGCCAGCACCCGGGTTTCCGCCGCAGCCGGAAAATAGCGCAGCACGTCGCCGCGCGCCGTGGTCATTAAGACGTCCGTCGCACCGCCGCAACCGATGGCGCGGACGAAGCGGGGCGCCGATTTATCGAGGGGGCTGCCGATGCGGGCAACGGCACCGTCCGGCGCCAGCGAGGCGAGACTGAGGCCATCGACCAAATAGGCGGTGCCGTCCGCCGTGGCGGCGATGCCGTAGGGGCCGACCCAGCCCGGCGCGACCAGTACCCGTTCGCGGTTGCTGCCGTCGGTGGCAACTTCATCGACGCCGCCGTCATCGAAATGGGACAAAAACAGCCGGCCGGTGACATCGAATGCCAGATTGTCGATGCCTGGTCTGACCTTGGCGATCACCGTCTTGGCGCCGGTGGCGGGGTCGATGCGCACCACCTCGCCGGTACCGGCCTGGGGCACGATCAATTCGCCAGCCGGGTTGAATTTGGCGGCGGTGGGGTGGTGGAGACCGGTGGCCACCTGTTCAAGCGCGCCGGTTTCGGGATCGACGCGCCAGATCTCGCCCTTGGGCACCAGCGGGAAATAGAGCTTGCCGTCCGGGCCACCGGCGAGGGCATTGGGATCGGCGAGGTTGTCGGCAATCAGTCGCGGCGCGCGGTCGTCGTGGGGATACAGCTCGAACAGGCGTCCGCCGGGGCGGTGTTCGTCGATGAAGACGCGATCGCGAAACACGGTGACGCCGTTGGCGCTGGGCAGGTCGTCGGCGAGGATGCTGACCCCTCCGGTGGGCGTGCGCATGGTCACCCGCGCACTCATCACCTCGGTCGCGTACATGTTGCCGTGGGAATCGAAGGCGACATCGTCCGGGCCCGTGATCGGGCCGCCGTTGGCGGCGATGACTTCGAGGGCGCCGGTTTTGGTGTCGATGGCCGTCACCTGGCTGCCCATGGCCTGGGCGACATACAGTCGGCCATCGGCGCCGAATTGCATGCCGTTGGCGCCAAACAGCGCACTGGGCGGCGTTTTGCGAGTTAGTGTCCAGCCGTTGGCCAGGCGGGGAGTGACGGCGTCTTCGCCGTGCAACGCAGCAAATCGATTCATGAGTTTCTCCCTCGGCGGGTGGCAGTTGTCGCGCTTAATTTTTGGTAGGGCGCTCAAAATCCTGTGTATATGCATGTGTGCATATAAATATTATGAGGCGAGCGGATGGCAACGGTCGGAGTGGGTTGCCGGCGGCAGCTCTGCCGCGAGCCAGTGCCCTGGGCCTGGTCAATAAGATCTAGTTTTTGCGCCCGCCCAACCCCCGCACGCTGCCGCCGAACTGTACCCCCTGCCGTCCCGTTTTGGCAAAGGCGCCGCTCCTTGCCCCCCGCCAATGATCGACTGACCACGAGGTCGCGCCACCCGAGGTCGCACCCTGCTGAAATTGTCGAATAACAAATACCTGAACTGGCTACCTGAACTGGCTACCGGGGGTGGGGCTGATCAAGGATTACCGCAATGGCCGGCCGATATCCCGCGGCCAGATTTGTCTTTTGGCGTCGTGCTCAAGGTTGGTGTGGACGAAACCCCGCTGATCGCCCTCGATGCCTTGTGCATTCACGGCTATGGGATGGGATCGCTCTGGCTGGATCTGCGGGTGCTGTGCGCGGAGCGCGGCCTTGTTCGGCGTTGCATCAACGATCGGCGTGGTCGGTAGCGACACGCACTACCCCGGTCGCCAGCTGGCCATCGCCGTGAAGATCGATCCAGCGGAAACCCGGCGCGGTGTCGGCGAGCGCATAGTCGGCGCTGCCAGCGGCGAACTGAAAGCAGGTGGAAGGCGTCGTATGGACCTGGGTGCCAGCCCAGGGGGCCGTGAATTCCTGGTGGACATGCCCGCAGAAAACCGCCTTGACCGCACCGTGGCGCACCAGCAGCGGCGCCAGTTCGGCGGCATCGGCCAGCCGCTGGCCATCGATCCAGGCGCTGCCTACCGCGACTGGCGGGTGGTGCATGAAGATCACCGTTGGTTGCCCCGCGGTTTGCGCCAGGGCCGCCGCCGCGACCGCCAATTCAGCCGCCCCGAGGGCGCCCCCTGCCTGCCCCGGTACCGCGGTGTTCAGCGCCAACACCCACCAGGTGCCCAGTTGTCGGAGCGGGGTAAAGGCGGGGACGGCGCGGTCAGCTTGCATGATCCGGAGATCATCGTGGTTGCCGGGTAGCCAGACGCGGGGGCAGCGGAAGCCGTCGGTCAGTTCGGCAAACCGGCGGTAGGCGGCGAGCTCGCCCAGCGCGGCGATGTCGCCGGTGGCGACGACAAGGTCTGGGGTAGGTGAGTGGGCGGCAGCGACCGCCAGCACCTGCGCGCAACTGGTGTGGGTGCGCACACCGTGCAGGCGGTAATCGGGATGAGGGCCGAGATGGCAATCGGTTATTTGCAGCAGGCGCCAGCGCTGCCGCGGGCGCTGGCGCTGGCGGGACGCGGCAGCGTCCGTCATTCCGCTCAACCCCTCGCGGCCAGCACCTTGGTCGCCGGGGATGGATTGCCGCCGGCACCATGGGTCGCCGCGCGCCAGCGCGCCAGCGCGCCAGCGCGGTGGGTCGAGTCGGCGGGGTCGCAATCGGCAATCAGGCGGTAGCCGCGGTCGAGGAGGGCGGCGAGCCATTCGCCGAGAAAGCGGTTCCATTGTGCCTTTTCGTCGGGTTGGAACATGCGCTCGTTGGGATAGTGATGGCGTGGCCATACCCGAGTGACGCGGTCGCAGGCCACCACTTCGGCGAGCTTGGCATCATGATAAAGGCGCACGCGCAGTGCCGGGGCGACCAGCCAGGGTATCTGTTCCGTGCTCCCGCCACCTTCCTGGCGTATACCGAGCAGCGTGGTGAAGGGTGTGGTTTCGAGCATCGCGACCACGATGCGGGCAGTGTTCCGCGGGGACGTGGCGATGTGCAGCTCGCGATCCTCGGCCAGCAGCGGAAACAGTTTGTGCAGGCGAAAGTAATTGGTTTCGCATTCCGCCATGAAGCCTTTCAAATCAACCTTGTAGCGCAATTTTTCCCCTCGTGCCGGCAAGCGCCCAGGATCGGCGTCTGGATCACCGCTTTGACTGGTTTGAAATACCTTGTAAACGGGCCAGGTTCAGCTGCAACCACTGGAGCGAGATGACAATTCCGGCATTGTTGCAGCGCCCATCGGCGAGCGCCGCGAAGGCATCTGCCTCGGGAAGAATCCTGAACAGGATGTCTTCGTTTTCGTGGGCCAGGCCAAAATGCCCGCCCCGGTCGCGGAGATCGACCAGACCACAGAATAGCTGCATCTTTTCGTTGCTGCCACCGGGGCTCGTCAAATACGCGCAGATGGGTTCGAGCACCAGATCGGCAATACCGGCCTCCTCGAAGGTTTCCCGGCGCGCCACTTCTTCCAGGGTTTCATCGGTATCGACTATGCCGGCCACCACTTCGAGTAGCCAGGGCCCGCCCGCTTCGTCGAGCGCCCCGACCCGGAACTGCTCGACCAGACCCACCAGTCGATGCCAGGGATCGTAGAGCAGCACACCCACGGCGGCGCCCCGCACAAACAGCTCGCGGGTAACCG
>CBDDRG010000143.1:0-14758 GCA_965232975.1 uncultured bacterium | reverse complement strand
GCTGGGCGAAGTCGGCCGCGGCCTCCGCCTCCGCAAGGGCCGAGCCTCGCACGGTCACGAGAATTTCCGCGCCCGCGAACACTTCGGAGCGTTCGCCAATGCGGGCGCCGGCGGCGAGGTAGTCGGCGTCTGGATAGCCGGCGGCAGCGCCGGCGTCGCGCTCGATCAGCACTTCGTGGCTCTGCTTTGCGAGCAGCGCGAGTTGCGCCGGCACCAGCGCCACGCGCCGCTCGCCGGGGAGCCTTTCCTTCAGCAGTCCGATCAGCATTTACCCTCCCAAGAAGCGCAGCGGTAAAAAAGCGCGCATTCTAACACCGGTAGGGTCTGGTTATTTAACCGCAGCCAGACCGCGCCGGGCGCGTTCGGCAGCACCAGCTCTGTCGTACAAGCAGTTGATTCAAGGGACTTAAGTTTACGGACCGACGATTTTTGATGACTGTTCAGTCAAAACCGGCGGAGGCGCAAGCCAAGCATGGCGGTCGTGGCTGGCGCTAAACGAAGAGGGAGATCAGGTGCGCGCCCCGCCATAGCTGCTCGCGTGTCGATCGGGTCGAGGCCGCGCTGACCGGCATCAGCCGTAGCCGATACCGGGCGCTTGGCATTCTGGCGCGGGCGACGTTCAGACTGTTTCGGGGTGGCCCATCACCCGCAAATTCCGCAGTGGGGACCTTGGAGCTGTCGTCGCCTGGTTTTTACTGAGCGATAAACCCACCGTCGATGGCGAGCTCTGCACCGGTGACATATTTGGCTTCATCGGAAACCAGATACAGCACGCCGTTGGCGATATCCAGGGGTTCGCCCAGGTGGCCGATCGGGGCCAGCATCTCGAACATCTTGCGGACCTCCTCGCTGTTGCCGAGGTCGCGCATGCCCTGCTCCAGCATCGGGGTCAGGATCGGGCCCGGATGGATGGAATTGACGCGGACGTTGTTCTTGCGCTGCGCGCATTCGAGCGCCATCGACTTGGTGATCAGGCGCACCGCCCCCTTGGTTGCGCTGTAGGCGCCGGCGGCGGCGAAGCCGGCGATGCCGGCGCCCGAGGAAATATTGACGATGGCGCCGCCGCCGGTCTTTTCCATCACCGGGATCACGGCCTTCATGCCGAAAAAGACGCCCTCGACATTGACCGCGTTCTGGCGGCGAAACTCTTCGGTGGAGGTTTCCATTAGCGGTTTGGCAATGAACACGGCGGCGTTGTTGTCGAGAATGTCCAGCCGCCCGTAGCTATCGACGGCAAGCTTGATAATGGCCTGCCAGTCGGCTTCGCTGGCGACATCCTGCCGCATCGCGACGGCCTGGCCGCCGGCCTCGACGATGGCTGCCGCAGTCGCCTTGGCGCCGGCCTCGTTGATATCGCCGACCACCAGTTTGGCGCCCTCGCGCGCCAGCAGCAGCGCCGTGGCCCTGCCCATGCCGGTGCTACCGGCCCCCGTGACAATCGCCACCTTACCCTGTACTCGTCCCATGGCTTGACTCCTCGCGGATGATTAATTATCGGAATTGCGAATTGTGTGACCCACGGCAGTGTGGGTTAGCCGGGCGGCGGCTGTCTACGGCAAAAGCTGACCCGAGCAAATAACAGCGATCATGGCCACCCCACGGCTGGCCGCGCACGGGCGCACGATTGGATTTGACGATTGCGACCTACTACCTACACCCGGCCCGTCGTGAGCAACGTAGCCAGTAAATCCAGCAGCGGCTGCGGGTAGAGCCCGAGCCCGAGAGTCAGCGCGAACAGCGCCAGCACCACGGCGCCACCGGTGGAAGGGCCCAGGTGGTAGTGCGTGTGCGGGCGACCGGCAGTCCCTTCCGCGCGCTGAAAGATCGCGACTATCGCCCGCAGGTAGTAGAACACCCCCAGCGTGCTGCCGATGACGACCGCCCCCAACAACACCCACAACTGCATCTGCACGGCGGTGGTAAACACGTAGAACTTGGCGATAAACCCGGCGGTCAGCGGAATACCCGCCAGCGACAGCAGCATCAGGCCGAGCACGGTGGCGAGCACCGGATGGCGCCGGTACAGGCCCTGATAGTCGGCGGAAGTGTCGGCATCGCGACTGCGCTCCGGGTTCGACATCAGCGCCAGCACGCCGAACGCGCCGAGCGATGCGGTGGTATAGATCACCAGATAGATGATGACGGTTTCCAGGATCGCGTCCCGATTGGCCAGCACAGCGACCAGCAGATAACCGAAATGGGCGATCGACGAATAGCCGAGGATGCGCTTCAGGTTGGTCTGATTGAGTGCCAGCAGGTTGCCCACCAGAATCGACAGCACGCTGATCACGGCGAGCAGATTGCCCAGCAGCTGAGCGCCCTCCGGCGGTATCGCCAGCAGCCAGCGCAGGAACACGGCGAACATGGCGACCTTGCTGACGGTGGCCAGAAAGGCGCCGACTGGCGCTGGGGCGCCCTCGTAGACATCCGGTGTCCACAAATGAAAGGGCGCCAGCGACAGCTTGAAGGCGACGCCGATCAGGATCATGGCGGCACCGGCAAGCGTCAACGCCGCGTCGGCAGTGGTCTGGGTCAGCAACTGCTGCGCCACCAGAGTGCCGGCCGCGGCGTAGACCAGCGCCATGCCAAACAGCAAGAAGGCCGAAGCCGTCGCCGACAGCACCAGATACTTGATCCCGGCTTCCAGTGCCAGCCCACTGCCCCGGCTGTAGGCGATGAGGCCGTACAACGGCACCGCCAGCAACTCGACCCCGATGAACAGTGACGCCAGATGGGCGCTGGCGGTGAGAATCAAGCCGCCGGTCGCGGCTACCAGAATCAGCAGGTAGAACTCCTCCGGGCGGTCGCTGCGCGCACCCAGGTAGGCGCGCGCCAGTGCCACGCAGGCCATCGTAGCCAGCAAAATCACCACCATGAAAAACAGCGCGTAACCGTCGACGACCAGCAACTGGGTGACCGGCGCCGAAGTGCCCGCCTGCATCAGCTCGATGGCGGCGATAACCGCGACACCCAGCCCCAACAGCGTCAGCCCGGCACTGGCGGCGTGGCTGCGCTTGATGGCGATGGTGAGCATCACTACCAAAGTAGTGGTCGCGGTGATGATGATCGGCGCGATGGGCGCCAGTTGGTGCAGGGTGATACTCATTGCGCGTGGGCCTCGAGGGCATTGAGGGCGGCGGCGTAGGCGTGCTGCACCTGGGTCATGGCGTCCGCGGAGGTGTTCAACACCGGCTGTGGATAGAAGCCGATCCACAGGGTCGCGATGAGCAGGCTCAACAACATCGCGTATTCCCGCAGCGTTGGCCCCGCCAGCAGCGCGCGCGACTTCGCCGGGCCATAGAACGCGCGCTGCACCATCACCAGCGCGTAGACGGAGCCCAGCACCAGGCCGCCGGTGGCGATGGCGGTCATTATTGGCGCCACCGGATAGGCGCCGAGCAGGATCAGGAATTCGCCGATGAAGTTGCCGGTGCCGGGAATGCCGAGGGACGCGGCGGCGAAGAACAGCGTCAGCGCCGGCAGCAGCGGTATCCGCGACCACAGGCCGCCCATCTCGCGCAGATCGCGGGTGTGCAGGCGTTCGTACATGACCCCGGCAAGAATGAACAGTGCGGCCGCGGACAGCCCGTGGGCGATCATCTGCACCACCACGCCCTGCAGCGCCTGCAGGTTGCCGGCGTAGATTCCGATCAGCACAAAGCCCATGTGGGAGATGCTGCTGTAGGCGATCAGACGCTTGATGTCGTGCTGGGCAAATGCGAGCAGCGCGCCGTAGACGATGCCGACCAGTCCCAGCGCCATGGCGATCGGCGCGAATTCCTGACTGGCGTTGGGGAACAGCGGCAGGCAGAAACGCAGCAGGCCGTAAGCGGCCGTTTTCAGCAACAACCCGGCCAGATCGACACTGCCGCCGGTCGGCGCCTGCGCGTGCGCACCCGGCAGCCAGGCGTGCAGCGGCACCACCGGCAGCTTGACGGCGAAGGCGATGAAAAAGCCGAGCATGATCGGCCATTCGAGGTTGGGCGGCAGTCGGGTTTGGCGCAGCTCGTCATAGTCGAACGTGAGTTCTCCGGTGCCGTCGTGGTGCGCGAGCACCAGCGCGATGATTGCGATCAGCAACAACAGACCGCTGGCCTGGGTGTAAATGAAGAACTTGGTCGCCGCGCGCACCGGGCTGACATTATCGGCACCGCGATGCCCCCAGAGCGCGATGAGGAAGTACATCGGTACCAGCATGACTTCCCAGAAGCAGAAGAACAGGAAGAGGTCGAGCGCCAGAAAAATGCCGATGACACCGGTCAGCACCCACAGCAGGCTGAGGTGAAAGACGCCGACATCGCGGGTGATCTCCCGCCACGAACAGGCCACCGCCAACATGCCGATAAAGCCGGTCAGCATCACCATGGCCAGCGACAGCCCGTCGAGGCCGAGGTGGAAGCCGATGCCAAAACGCGGAATCCAGCTGGCCTGCAACTCCAGTTGCCAGCGCGGCGGGCTGGCAACGCCTTCGCTGAGGCTGTAATCGCCGTGCAGCCAGAGCACGCAGGAAAGCGCAAAGGTCAGAGCCATCGTCGCCAGTGCGATCCAGCGCGGCGCGCTGGCACCCAGGCGTTCGCCCTGCCAGGCGAGCAGCCCGCCGACAAAGGGAATGAGAATGAGCCAGGCCAGAATCATCGTTTATCCAATTCCGAATCAAGTTCAGTGGAGCCGGGGGGCGAACCGCGGTTGGCGCCAATCCCCTGCGCGGTCGGGTGCAAAAGTTAGTTCAGCGCCAGAAAGCCGATGATCAGCACCGCGCCCAACGCGATGGACGCCGCATACCAACGCAGGCGACCGTTTTCGGTCAGGCTGAGCGCGCCGTGGCCGAGGTTGGCGAGCAGCGGCACGATCCGCAGACCCTGGTCGACCGGGTCGTTGCGGAACAGATGGGCCAGCGCCCGGTAGGGTTTGACGATGACCGCGTCGTAAAACAGGTCAAAACCCCAGGCGTTGAGCCACAGATGGCCGAGCCAACGCCCAGGCAGGCTGCCGGCGATCTGGCTCGCGATCTGCCGCGAACCCAAAAAGAGCGCCGCCGCCAGGCCGCTGCCGATGATAACGATGGCCGCCGACACCCACTCCAACCGATGCTTCAACTCGCCGCCGCTCGCGCCGGGATCGGCCGGCAGCACCGCCGCCAGCGGCGGTGTGATCCAGGCGCCGATCGCGGTGGACAGCACCAGCAGTACCAGCAGCGGCAGGCCGTAGGCGATGCCTTTGCCGCTGTGGGCTTCGGCTTTGGCATCGCCGTGGAAGACGATGAAAATGAGCCGGAAGGTGTACAGCGCGGTCAGGAAGGCCCCGGCCAAACCCGCGATCACCAACTGGCTGTGGCCGGCGGCAAGGGCGCCCCACAGAATGGCGTCCTTGCTGTAGAAGCCGGCGGTAACCAGCGGCAGCGCGGCCAGGGCGCCGCCACCGACAAGAAACGCGGCGTAGACCAAGGGCAGCTTCTTGCGCAGGCCCCCCATGCGGAAAATGTCCTGCTCGTGGTGGCAGGCGATGATGACGGCGCCGGCGGCGAGGAACAGCAGCGCCTTGAAAAAGGCATGGGTCATCAGGTGGAAAATCGCCGCGTGCCAGGCGCCAACGCCGAGCGCCAGGAACATGTAGCCGATCTGGCTCATCGTCGAATAGGCGAGCACGCGCTTGATGTCGGTTTGCACCAGCGCCGCGCAGCCGGCCAGCAATAGCGTGAGGGCTCCGACCAGCGCGACCAGATCCATTGCCTGCGGCGCCAGCAGAAAGATGCCGTGCATGCGCGCGATCAGGTAGACCCCGGCAGTGACCATGGTCGCGGCGTGAATCAGCGCGGACACCGGGGTCGGCCCGGCCATCGCATCGGCAAGCCAGGTCTGCAACGGCAACTGGGCGGATTTGCCGACCGCGCCCCCCAGCAACAGCAGCGCGATCAGCGTCGGCAGCGGGTCGCCGACCTGCCACAGTTGGGCGGCTTTCGCCTGTAGCGCCTGGATGTCGAGGGTGCCGCACTGGGCGTAGAGGATGAACAGTGCGAGCGCCAGGAAGACATCGCCGATCCGCGTGACCAGAAACGCCTTGATCGCGGCGGCGCCGTTGGCGGGCACCTTGTAATAGAAACCGATCAGCAGATAGCTGCACAGGCCGACACCCTCCCAGCCCAGGTACAGCACCAGCAGGTTGTCGCCCAGCACCAGCAGCAGCATGCTCGCGACGAACAGGTTCATGTAGGCGAAAAAGCGCGTGTAGCCGGCTTCGCCGCGCATGTACCAGGCCGCGAACAAATGGATCAGAAAGCCGACGCCGGTGACCACGCCGAGCATCGTCAGCGACAGGCCATCGAGCACCAGGCTGAAGCTGACCTTGAAATCGCCAACGCTGAGCCACTGCCACAGTACTTGGGTGAACGCGGCCGCGCCACCCGCCACAAATTCCGTCCCGGCGACGGCGGCGACCAGCGCCGACAGGCCCACACTGCCCACCCCGACGATGGCGGCCGAGGACTCCGCACAGCGCCCGCGCGCGAACGCCAGCACCAGGTAGCCGAGCAGGGGGAACAGGACGGTCAGGAACAGCAGGTTCATCCGCGCATCTCACTGGCGACGTCGATATCGAGGGTATGGAAGCGGCGGTACAGCTGGATCAGCAGCGCGAGGCCGATGGACGCCTCGGCCGCGGCCAGCGTCAGGATCAGGATGAACATGATCTGGCCGTCCGGCTGAAGCCAGCGCGCACCGGCAACAACAAAGGCAAGCGCGGCCGCGTTCATCATGACTTCGATGCTCATCAGCATGAACAGCAGGTTGCGGCGCACGATGACGCCGGCGAGGCCGAGCGCGAACAGACAGGCGGCGAGCACCAGCCCATGGGCCATGGGGATCTCGGTCATTCGCGCTCCTCCTGCCGTCCGAGGTGGTAGGCCGCAACGAGTGCGCCGAGCAGCAGCAGCGACGCCAGCTCGACGGCCAGCAGATAGGGGCCGAACAGCGCGATGCCGACCTGCTTGGGGCCAATGGTGGCGTGACTGATGGTGGCGTCTGTGTTTCGCAGCAGCAGTTCCAGCAGACCGGCCAGCAGCAGAGCGCTGAGCAAGCCCGGCCCGAGCCACAGCCCGGGCCGCATCCAGCCGCGCTCCTGGGCGCTGACTTGGGGGCCGAGATTCAGCATCATCACCACGAACACGAACAGCACCAAGATCGCGCCGGCGTAGACGATGACTTCGAGCGCGCCGGCGAAGGGTGCGCCGAGCGCAAAAAAGATCATCGCCACCGCAAGCAGGGACACGATCAGGTACAGCAGTCCGTGCACCGGGTTGCTGTTGGTGATGACCCGCAGCGTCGCGAACAGCGCCACCGCCGCCGAGAGATAGAAAGCCAGTTCCACGCACGCCCCTCGTTCAGGTTGGTCCAGTCATGCTCGTATCAGCAAGACCCGCGTTATAAGTTATAAACAGTCGCTTTATAATAAACAGCCGCTCTATAAAAAATCATATCAGCCCGGGGTACGGTACCGCCCTCGATGTCAGGGCATCAGCGTCTTAACGTTGACCGGCTGCGCTTCATTGTTGGCCGCGCCCTTGGGTTTGCCGGCGATCGCCAAGCCCGCCTCGCGATAAAAGTTGTAATCGGGGTTTTTGCCGCAGCCCGCGATCAGCAGGTCTTCCTTTTCGTACACCAGATCCTGGCGGCGGTACTCGCCCAGTTCGAAATCGGGAATCAACTGGATCGCCGTGGTCGGACAGGCCTCCTCGCAGAACCCACAGAAAATGCAGCGCGAAAAATTGATGCGGAAGAATTCCGGATACCAGCGGCCGTCCTCGGTTTCGGCTTTTTGCAGCGAGATGCAGCCCACCGGGCAGGCGACCGCACACAGGTTGCAGGACACGCAGCGCTCCTCGCCGTCGGGATCCCGCGTCAGCACGATCCGGCCGCGGTAGCGGGGTGGCAGGTACACCGCCTGTTCCGGGTACTGAATGGTGTCGCGCGGGCGGAAGGCGTGGCCGAACACCATCCACAGGCTGCGCAACTGGGAGCCGAAGCCCTTGATCAAACTGATGAGCATGGCCGCCTCCTCAACTGCCCGGGTTGCCGGACCGGGCGAGAATGATCGCGCCGGTGACGAGCAGATTGATCAATGTCAGTGGCAGGCACAGCTTCCAGCCTACCGCCATCATCTGGTCATAGCGGGGGCGCGGCAGCGCCCCGCGCAACAGCACAAAAAACATGATGAAAAATAGCGTCTTGAGCACGAACCAGACTGCCGGCGGCAGCCAGGGACCGTGCCAGCCGCCAAAGAACAGCGTCACCAGCAGCGCCGACACCAGCACCACGCCGACGTATTCGCCGACGAAGAACATGCCCCATTTGAGGCCCGAATACTCGGTGTGGTAGCCGGCGGCGAGCTCCTGCTCCGCCTCCGGCAGGTCGAACGGGCTGCGGTGGGCGACCGCGACGCCGGCGAGGGCAAAGGTGATGAAGCCAAAGAATTGCGGCACGATGAACCACAGGTCCTCCTGCGCGGCGACGATATCGCGCATGTTGAACGAACCCGTGGTCGCCACCACGCCCATCAGCGAAATGCCCATGAACACTTCGTAGCTCACGGTCTGGGCGGCGGAGCGCAAGCCGCCGAGCAGTGAGTACTTGTTGTTGCTCGACCAGCCCGCGAACATCACCGCATAAACGCTGAGACCGGCCAGCGCGAAGAAAAACAGGATGCCGATATCCAGATCGGCGACGCCCCAGGTCGGGGTTACTGGCACGATCGCAAACGCCACCAGCAGCCCGCTCATGGCGATGACCGGCGCCAGAATGAAGGTCAGCTTGTCCGCGAACGGCGGCGTCCAGTCCTCCTTGAAGAACATCTTGAACATGTCCGCGATCAACTGAAAGATGCCGAACGGCCCGACCCGGTTGGGGCCGTGGCGATCCTGCCACAGCGCGAGCAGGCGGCGCTCGATGAAGCTCATGTAGGCCGCCACCATGACCACGGCGAGCAGGATCACGATCGCCTTGGCGACTTCCAGCAGGATTGCGAGCAGATCGGGCGTCAGCCAGCTCGAGCTCATTGCGCGTCCTTCGGCTTCAGATCGGTCGGGTTCAGGCGGACCGCACCGGCGCTGGCCTGACTTGGCAGCGCGACCGGCAGGTCGACCCAGGCATCGTCGGCGAGCACCGGGATGCCCGCCAAGCCCATGGGCAGGCCGGCGGTACCGGCCGGCAGGCCGGCGCTGATGCGCACCGGCAGTTGCAGGTACTGACCGGCGACCCGAATCGCCACTGCGGTGTCGGCGGCGAGGCCGAGACGGGCAGCGTCGGCGGTGGGCAGCGCGAGATAGGGTGCGGGGGCCAAACTGGCGATGGGTGCCGCTTGCGCCGACAGCTCGTCGCTGCCGAAGATGTGATAGAGCGGCAGCACGCGCAGCTGGCTCGAACGGCCGGCAAAGCTGGCCGGCACACTGTGGTAGTACGCCGGCTGCGCACCGGTCGCGGGTTCGAACAGGCGCGTGCCGGGGTCACCGGCGCGCAGATGGCCGCCAACCTCGTCCTGAAACTTGTTCCAGGCCTGCGGCGAGTTCCAGCCCGGCGCCCACGCGAAGGGTATCAGCGCACCCGGCTCGCGGTTGCCGACGTAGCCTTCCATCGAAAACGCCAGCGCGGAGTCGGCATCCTGCGAGGCGCGCGGTTCGTGCACCGAGATGTTCGCGCGCATCGCGGTGCGGCCGCTGTAGCGCGCCGGCTGGCGCGCGATCTTGCGCCCGCTCATGCGGAAGGAAGCGCCCGGTGCCGCCTCGGCAATGCGCGCCAGCACCGGCGTGGCGGCGGCGCAGGCCGCGGTGACGTCGTCGAACGCGGTCCAGACCTGTTCGCCGCGCAGGCCCTGTAACCAGCGCCAGCTCTCCTTGATCGGATTCGCGAGGTTGTAATACGCGGGGTCGTAGACCTGAAAATACCGTTGCGCGCGGCCTTCGTTGTTGACCACGGTGCCATCGCCCTCGGCGAAGCTTGCGGCCGGCAGCACCACGTTCGCGCGCGCCGCGGTCGGTGTCAATCGGTGATCGACCACGACGACCCCGGCGGCGGCGGACAACGCGGCATCGACGGCGGCGGCATCGGTACGGCGATACAGATCGTTTTCGAGCACCACCAGCGCGTCGCCGGCGCGCACCTGCGCCAGCGCCTCGTCCACGGACAGGCCGCCGATCAGTGCAACGCCCAGGCTGTTGACTTCCGGCACCACCAGACTGATGGCGGCGTCGAGGCCGCGGCTCATCAGGGCGGTGGCGATATTGGCGGGCGCTTCGATGGCGGCGACCGCGCCGATGCCAGTGCCGGCGACGATCAACGGGCGTTTGGCGGCGGTCAACGCGGCGGCAATGCGTTGGGCGCCGGCCGCGGCATCGGCAGCGAATCCGGCCACTGCCGGAGCCGCCCCATCGATGGCGTTGGCAACCGCGAAACCCAGACGGGCGATGTCCTCGGGCGCGAGGCGATGGCACTCGGCGGCGACGTCGTCGAGGCGGGTGACGTCGAGACTGGCGATGAACAGCGGGTACAGCTCGTGCTGGCCGATGTTCTGGATGGCCTCCGCCTGCCACGGCAAGGCGCGTTTGGCGGCGGCGAGCTCACGCGCGCGGCCTTTCACGGCCTGGCGCAGCGCGAGCGCAATGCGCGGCGCGGTCTGGGTGACATCTTCGCCGAGCACCAGCACGGCGTCGCAGGATTCGACCTCGCGCAGCGCCGGGATGCGCGCGCTGGTGGTGTTCATGACGGCGAGCACGGCTTTGACCGCCGCCCATTCGGCCGCTGCCATGCCCACGGCGAAGTGGTCGGCGCCGACCAGCTCGCGCAGCGCGTGGTTGGCTTCGAGGCTGGCGCGCGGGGAGCCGATGCCGATGACGCGCGGCGCCGCGGCCAGCAATGCACTGGCGGCGTCGAGCGCGACATCGACGGTGGTTGTGCCCAGTTCGCCGGCAGCGCGGATCAAAGGCGTGCGCGGGCGGTTGGCGGCGTTGACGTAGCCGTAGCCGAAGCGGCCGCGGTCGCAGAGAAAATAGTGGTTGACCTTGCCGTTGAAGCGGTTCTCGATGCGGCGCAGCTCGCCGTAGCGCTCGCCCGGGCTGGTGTTGCAGCCGACCGCGCACTGCTGGCACACGCTCGGCGCAAACTGCATGTCCCACTTGCGGTTGTAGCGCGCCGCGTGGGTCTTGTCGGTGAACACGCCGGTGGGGCAGACCTCGACCAGATTGCCGGCGAACTCGCTCTCCAGCACGCCATTTTCGGCACGCCCGAAATAGACATTGTCGTGGGCGCCGTAGACGCCGAGATCGTCGCCCTGGGCGTAATCCTTGTAGTAGCGCACGCAGCGATAGCAGGCGATGCAGCGGTTCATCTCGTGACTGATGAAGGGGCCGAGATCCTGGTTCTGATGAGTGCGCTTGGTGAAGCGGTAGCGGCGGCGATCATGCCCGGTCATCACCGTCATGTCCTGCAGGTGGCAGTTGCCGCCCTCTTCGCAGACCGGACAGTCGTGGGGGTGGTTGATCATCAGCCATTCGACGACGCTGGCGCGAAAGGTCTTGGCTTCGTCATCGGCGATGGCGATATAGGTATTGTCGGCGGCCGGCGTCATGCACGACATCACCAGGCGGCCGCGGGTGTCGTCGGCGTTGGCGTACTGCTTGACCGCGCACTGGCGGCAGGCGCCGACGCTGCCGAGCGCCGGGTGCCAGCAGAAATAGGGGATGTCGAGCCCGAGCGACAGGCAGGCGTGCAACAGGTTGTCGGCGCCGTCGACCTGGTACTCCTTGCCATCCACATGAATCGTTGCCATGAGTTCTCTGTCTATTTGGTGCGCTTTATTGACGCATTCATTGACGCATTCATTGACGCATTGATTGACGCATTCATTGATACATTGATTGCCGCATCGTGCCGAGTGTTGGCTGCTGCCTGTCGCCGATCAACCCACCGCGGCGAGCGGATCGCGGGCGACGCCCGCCTCGAATTCTTCGCGGAAAAACTTGATCGCACTCTGCAGCGGTTCCACCGCGCCCGGCGCATGCGCGCAGTAGGTTTTGCCGGGCCCGAGCTGGCGCGCGATCTGCGCCAGGATGTCGATGTCGCCGGGCTCGCCTTCGCCCTGTTCGAGCGCCGCCAACAGCTTGACGGTCCAGGGCAGGCCGTCGCGGCAGGGCGTGCACCAGCCACAGGATTCGCGCGCGAAAAAGGTTTCGAGGTTGCGCACCACCGACACCATGTTCTGGCGATCATCGACGGCCATGATCAGGCCGGTGCCCATGCGACTGCCCGCTTTCATGATGGTG
Organism: uncultured bacterium; assembly: GCA_965232975.1. GTDB lineage: Bacteria > Pseudomonadota > Gammaproteobacteria > Pseudomonadales > Porticoccaceae > CBDDRG01. The sequence continues at coordinate 2,454 of CBDDRG010000143.1, read as the reverse complement.
TCGTAGTCCATGGCGAGATCGAGGTGGCTCGGCAGTAGGAAGTCGGTGGAGGCGCCGCCGGGGAGCCAGGCCTTCAGACTGAGGCCCTGGCGCATGCCGCCCGCGTAATCCTCGAGAATTTCTCGCGCCGTGGTGCCGATCGGCAATTCCCACACCCCCGGGCGCTTGACGCGGCCGGAGGCGCCGTAGAGCTTGGTGCCGCTATCTGTGCTTTTGCCCTGGGACAGGCCTTTGAACCAGTCCGCACCCTGCAGCACGATGGCGGGAATGCAGTTCAGGGTTTCGCAGTTGTTGACCACGGTGGGCTTGCCCCACAGCCCGGCGATCTGCGGGAACGGCGGCTTGGCACGCGGATTGGCGCGGCGGCCTTCGAGGGAGTTGATCAGCGCGGTTTCTTCGCCGCAGATATAGCGACCGGCGCCGGTGTGCACGAACAGGTCGAAACTCCAGCCGGTGCCCAGAATGTTGTCGCCGAGATAGCCCGCCGCGCGCGCCTGCGCAAGGGCCCGGTTGAGGCGCTCGGCAGCTACCACATATTCGCCGCGCAAAAAGATGTAGCCGCGCGATGCCTGTAGCGCATAGGCGACCAGCACCATGCCCTCGATGAGCTGGTGCGGCAGTTGTTCGAGCAGCACGCGATCCTTGAAAGTGCCGGGCTCCATCTCGTCGGCGTTGCAGATCAGGTACTTCTGCTTGGGCGCGTCGGCGCCCATGGGCACCAGGCTCCACTTCACGCCGGCGGGGAAGCCGGCGCCACCGCGCCCGCGCAGGTTGGAATCCTTGACGATCTGGGTCACGTCCCCGGGGCTCATGCCCTTCAGCGCCTTGCGCAGGGCGACATAGCCATCCAGCGCCTCGTAGGCTTGCAGCTCGATGATCGGCTCGCCGCCGTGCAGACGGTAGGTGAGCGGATGGGTCGTGGCGCTCAATTGCGCGCTATTCGCCCTCGTGTTCATCGATAGGTCTCCAGCAGGTCGCGCACCATGGCGGGCGTCAGCGGGCCGTGGAGATCGTCGTCGATCATCAGCGTGGGGCCCTTGTCGCAATTGCCGAGACAGCAGATGGGCAACAGCGTAAAGCGATTGTCCGGCGTGGTCTGGCCCAGCTCGATGCCGAGTTCGGCGCACAGCGCGGCCTTGAGTTCGTCGTAACCCGTCAGAAAGCAGGCGATGCTGTCGCACACCTTGATGACGTGGCGGCCCACCGGCTGGCGAAAAATAAGGTTGTAGAAGGTGGCCACGCCCTCGACGTCGCTGGCTGGAATACCGATCATCCGGCCAATCGCGGCGATGGCGCCGTCGGGCACCCAGCCACGGGCATCCTGAACGATCTTCAAGGCGCCGATGGAGGCCGCGCGAGCATCTTCGTAGTGGGCCATCTCGTGCTCGATGGCTTCGCTCTCGGCGGTGCTGAGCACGAACTCGCGATCGCTGGCGACGAGCCGCACCTGGGCGGGGGCGGGTTTGACTGCCCCTGAGGGGGTAACGGAGTTATCGGTCGACATCGGCCATCACAAAATCAATGCTCGCCAGGTAGGCGATCAGATCCGGGATCATGCTGCCGCGGATCACCGAGGGGATCTGCTGCAGATGCGGGAAACTGGGCACGCGGATGCGGGTGCGGTAGCTCATGGTGCCGCCGTCGCTGGTCAGGTAATAGCTGTTGATGCCCTTGGTCGCCTCGATCAGCTGGCTGGACTCGCCGGCCGGAATCACCGGGCCCCAGGACACCGCCAGAAAGTGCGTGATCAGGGTTTCGATGTCTTTCAGCGTGCGCTCTTTGGGCGGCGGGCAGGTCAGCGGGTGATCGGCCTTGTAGGGCCCCGCAGGCATGTGGTCGAGACACTGCTTGAGGATGCGCAGGCTCTGGCGGATTTCCTCGAGGCGCACCATGCAGCGGTCGTAGGCGTCGCCGTTGGCGGCGAGGGGTATCTCGAAGTCAAAATTCTCGTAGCCGGAATAGGGGCGCTGCTTGCGCAGGTCGTAATCGAGCCCGGTCGCACGCAGGCCGGCGCCGGTCACGCCCCAGGCCAGTGCCTCGGCGGTGTTGTACCTGGCGACGCCGATGGTGCGCGCGCGCAGAATGCCATTGCGCAGCGCCGCCTTTTCGTATTCGTCGAGGCGCTTGGGCATCCAGTTGACAAAGTCGCGCACCAGGCGATCCCAGCCGGCGGGCAGGTCGTGGGCGACGCCACCGATACGGAACCAGGCCGGGTGCATGCGCCCACCGGTGATCGCCTCGATGACGTCGAAGGCTTTCATCCGGTCGGTGAACATGAAGAAGATCGGCGTCATGCCGCCGACATCCTGGATGTAGGTGCCGAGGAACAGCAGGTGGCTGCTGATCCGAAAGAACTCGGTCAGCATCACGCGAATGGTCTTGACGCGGTCGGGCACCTCGATGCCGGCGAGCTTTTCGACCGTCAGCACATAGGGCAGGTTGTTCATCACCCCG
>CBDDRG010000142.1:0-24313 GCA_965232975.1 uncultured bacterium | reverse complement strand
CACCGACATCGGCGAGCCGCCGCTGACGACCACCGCCGCGACCGACACAATGCCGTTTGCGCCCGCCGATACGGCCGTCAGCATCGGTCTGGAGTCGGCGGAGAGCGGCACGGCTACCGTCACCGTTACCGAAACCTTCATCGCCGACACCCAGACAATACCTGCGTCGACGGCAGCCGAGATCGGCGCCGAACAGGCGTCGGTCGAAACGGTCAGCCCGGGCGATTTCGATGCGCAACGGGAGTTTCCCCTGATCGCCACGTCGCCGGCGGCACCGACGCTGGCCGCGGCGTTCGAAGCCATTCAGGCCCCGGGCGATCATGACGCGGCGCCGATTGCCACCGCTCTCGAAGCCGACATCGCCGAGCCAGCCGAGCCAGCCGAGCCAGTTGCGACCCTCGACACCGCCACCGCGACCGCGACCGCCGCCGAACCCGCGGTCGCCGCGCCGGCGGGGGACAGGGCACCCACGATCCCGCCGACGCCGGAGCCGGTGGCCGCCGGCACCGCGCCCGAGCCACTAGCGACCAGCCGCGGCCCGCGCGCCAGCAATGATCCGCGCGCCAACCCGCGACCGGTAGCGGCTATCGCCATCGAATCCGGCGCCACGCCCAGAGCGCCGTCCAGCCCGCTCGATACCTCGCAGCCCCCACCCGTAGCCCAAGAGCCAACCCCGTATCGACGGCCGCCAAACGATCCCCGGCGCGGGCGCCAGCAAGCCGCCGGCGGGCAAGACGATCAGCCCAGCCATTAATATGGCCGGTCACTGGTACTTGTGCAGCCATCGCGCGGCGCTATAATCGCCGCGCGATGGAGGGGTGGCTGAGCGGTTGAAAGCACCGGTCTTGAAAACCGGCGTGTCGAAAGGCATCCAGGGTTCGAATCCCTGCCCCTCCGCCATTTCCCACCCGCTGTCCCAGCCCCCTCAAGTCGATCGATCCCATCGCCACCGCAGTCAAACTCGAGCGCAGACCCCAGCCGATGAGCGCAGATGACGGCATTATCGACGCGCACCCGATCGACGCGCACCTGGCGGCCGATCTGCAGGCCGCGGTCACCCGCGCGCTCGCCGAGGATATCGGCAGCGGCGACATCACCGCGCAACTGATCCCCGGCGACAGCGTCGGCGCCGCGGCCATAGTGACCCGGGAGGCAGCGGTGGTATGCGGTATTCCCTGGGTAAATGAAGTGTTTCGCCAGCTGGATGCCGGCATCGACATCCACTGGCTGGTAACCGAGGGCGACGATCTCAGCCCCACTCAACGCCTGTGCACGCTGACCGGCAACACGCGCGCCCTGCTCACCGGCGAGCGCACCGCGCTCAACTTCCTGCAAACCCTGTCCGGCACCGCCAGCGCGGCGCGCCACTATGCCGGCCTGGTGGCGGACACCCCGATCCGCGTGCTCGACACCCGCAAGACCATCCCCGGCCTGCGCCTGGCGCAGAAGTACGCGGTGCGCGTAGGCGGCTGCACCAACCACCGGCTGGGTTTGTACGACGCCTTTTTGATCAAGGAAAATCACATTGCCGCCTGCGGTGGCATCGCTGCCGCCGTCGGTCGGGCGCGGCAGGTCGCGCCCGGCAAACCGGTCGAAGTGGAGGTGGAAACCCTGAGCGAACTGCGCGCGGCGCTGGCGGCGGGTGCCGACCGCATCATGCTCGACAACTTCACGCTGGCGGACACCGCCACCGCCACCGCCATCGCCGCCCATCACCGCGCCCAGGGACGCGCGGTCGAAATCGAGGTGTCCGGGAATATCGCTGCCGACAGCCTCGACCAATACGCCCGCTCAGGCGTGGACTTCGTGTCGAGCGGCGCCCTCACCAAGCACTGCCGGGCGGTGGATTACTCGCTGCGACTGCTGTAGCCGTGCGCCGTCGGCAACGCCGGGCGCAGCTGACAACCTCCGGTGAAACCTCGTTTGTATCGGGACTTGATCGTCCGACAGAAATCGATGGACTTGGCCGCGACGATCTCCAGGGCCACGCAGCAGTTGCCCGCCGAGGAGATTTGAGCTCACCTTGCAAAGGCGGCGCGGCGCGCCGCTCGGCCCGCTGTCGAGCCTGGTTCTCGTCCCTTAGCCCCGCCGCTCCGGATCGAGCAGCGGGCGGGCAATGATCTCCTTCATGATCTCGGAGCTGCCGGCATAGATGCGCGAAATACGCGCGTTGGTGTACAGCCGGCAGATTTCGTACTCCTCCATGTAGCCGGCGCCGCCGTGCAATTGCACGCCCTCGTCGACCATGCGGCCCTCCAGCTCGCTGGTGTAGAGCTTGGCCTGCGCGGCCAGGGTCGGCGTCAAACCACCCGCGTTGTGCAGCGTCACGCAGTGATCGACAAACACCTGGGCGACGTCGAGTTCGGTGCGCAGCGCGGCGAGTTTGAAGCGGGTGTTCTGAAAATCGGCAATGCGCTGGCCGAAGGCCTTGCGCCCGACGACGAAATCGCGGGTGACGTCAAAGGCGCGCTGGGCGCAGGCGAGGTAGCCCACCGCGCCGATCAGGCGCTCTTCGGCGAGACCCTGCATCAGGTAGTGGAAGCCCTTGCGGGGATCGCCCAGCACATTCTCCTTGGGGATTTTGACGTCGGTGAAAAACAGCTCGGCGGTGTCCTGGGCGTGCAGCCCCATCTTGGCCAGGTTGCGACCACGGGTGAAGCCGGGCATGTTGCCCTCGACCAGAAGCAGGCCGATCTGGCGCGGGTTGTGGGGATCGGTCTTGGCGGCGACCACGACCAGATCGGCGTTGATGCCGTTGGAGATATAGGTCTTGGCGCCGTTCAACAACCAGTGATTGCCGCGATCCTCAGCGCGCGTGCGCATGCCGGCGAGGTCGCTGCCGGCATCCGGTTCGGTCATGGCCACGGCGAGGATGCAGTCGCCCGACACGGCGCCGGGGAGAAAACGGGCGCGCTGCTCGTCGTTGCCGAAATGCTTCAGGTAGGGGCCGACCAGGCGGCTGTGCAGGGTGTGGAAGAATCCGGCTTCGCCGTGGACGGCGTCCTCTTCCATCATGATCTGCTGGTAGCGGAAGTCGCTGATGCCGAGACCGCCATACTCTTCGTCGGCCCAGGTGCACAGGTAACCCTGGGCGCCCAGGGTGCGGAACATCTCGCGCGGCACTATGCCGGCGGCGCGCCAGGCCGCGCGCTGGGGCGCGACTTCGGCGAGCAGAAACCGCCGGTAGGCGGCGCGGAACAGCTGGTGTTCTTCGGCGAAAATTGCGCGTTCCATGGAATTCCCTGTGGTACAAGCCTGTCGCGAAAGGAATGGATGAACCGTTTTTTAGAGTGGCAGTGACGATACATCGACGCTGCGCAAAATGGCAGTGGCAAAGCTGGGAGCCTGTCGGACTTGAGGCTGTCCTACTGCGGAAAAGCCGAATTTGGTCATATTTTGCGCAAATTTTTGTTGAATAATCCCATTATTCGCCGCAAATTTGCCCAAAATCTGCCTCAAATCGGACTTTCCCTCGCTACGGACGCTCAAGTCCGACAGGCTCCTAGCGCGCGCCACTCTGGTGCAAGCGCGCCCCAGCTTGCCCGGAAGTCTGGCAGCGGTTGAAACTGGCGGGGAAAAAGCCCACATTGGCGGCCCTGGTCCCACCCCTTGGGGAAGCAGAACGATTCGCTTTGGTCGCTCCCGCGCTGCTCGTCCCCGATCTCAGAGCAGCGACCAGCCTGGGCCAGGCACTGGATTCCCGCGGGGGCGCGCGTGACGTTGTTCAGCGGTTCCGGAGCGCAGGGGCTACCGCCCGGTGACAAGCGGGTAAATCCATTGGTGTGCGAGGGCGAGGCGCGGGCGATGAACATAAAACTTGCTGGCGCGCTGCTGCCGGTGCTATTGCTGGCGGCGCCGTGGACAGCGGCTGAACAGGCTGCGGTGCGCATGCAATCCGAGGCATCCCTGGTTGGGCGGGTGGTGGATCCCATGGCCCAGGGCCACCTGTTCACCGGCGAATGGCAACTCAATCGCAAGTTGAGCGACGACCCGGAACAGCTCGTCAAGGAAAAAATGGACGAGGCGAGACGGACCCGACCCATTACTCCCGATTCCCATGGCCGCGATCGCGAAGGCGCGATCGGCACTGTGCCCCACCCGCGCTCGGGTGCCGCACTCGCCTGGCACCGCCGGCGCCAGGATACCTTCGCGGGAACGCCGCCGCGCACGCTCAGCTTCGTCTATCAGGCGCGGGCATTAAGCGTCTCCGCCGACCCCGGCCCCACCCGCACCTGGTATACGGACAGCCGCGGGGGCAGTGTCTCGGCGGGCGGAGATGTGGATCAGGAAACCGTGACGGCAGGCTGGGAGGGCGCAACGCTGGTGGTCGAGCGTATCTCCCCACTCGGGCCGGGCAGCGTCGAGCACTATCAGATCGGCAGTGACGGACAGCTTCAGATTAAAGTCGTGCTGACCTTGCCCGGCGTGGTCAGCGCCGTCGAATACGAATTGGTCTACGACCGGGTTGCCGAGGCGCCCGCCACCCAGGGCTGGCAGCTCACCCCCTGATCAATCAGCGCGGCTCGCAGACGAATACCGGAATGTCGCGCTGGGTGCGCGTCTGGTACAGATCGTAGTCCGGGTAGTGTTCGCAGCACACCGGCCAGACTTTGGCCTTTTCCGCCGCATCGACCCGGCGCGCGCGCAACTTCATTTTTTTGCTTTTGTACTGCACTTCGATATCAGGATGGGCGACCAGATTGTGGTACCAGACCGGGTTGCCTGGCGCACCGCCCTGGGACGCAACCAGAATCACCCCGTCACGGTAGGGCACGTGCATCAACGGAATCACCCGCTGCAATCCGGACTTGGCCCCGGTCATGGTCACCAGACAGATATCGCGGCCCATCAGCTGGCTCATGATGCGGCCATTGCTCCACTGGTAAACCTTTACATGAAAGGCCGAAAACCCCTTGAGATAGGGAATGATCTTGCCCATTTGTTCGGAGGTTGCGGTTTTTATACTGAACATGGCGGTTTCTCCTCGCTGGTCTGGCGTGCGGACGCGTCGTTCCGGCACCGACGGCGCCGCGTGCAGACCATCTTAAGCCCTCGGCACGGTTAGTGCACTGTCGAGGCAACAATCACCGCGACAGCGCGCCCAGCGGTTCGGCCACCGGCACGCCGGGCAGCGATTTGTCGCCCTGGAAAGGCCGCTGCTATGATGCCGCCGGCCCGCCCACCCCCCCCGGTGCCCGGTTGCCGCGCCCCGGGGGCCCCGTTTTTGTGGGGATACCATTGTTGTAGAGGACGCCTTGCAGTGAGCGCAAAATTTTCCCCGGTAGAAGACAGCCTCAGCCACGACAACTTCGTCGACCGCCATATCGGCCCCGACCAGCGCCAAATCCACAACATGCTGCACGCGGTCGGCGTGGACTCGCTCGCCGCGCTGACCAGCGGCATTGTGCCGGCCAGCATTCGCACGCCAAATCCGCTGGCGGCGCTCGGCGGCCCCGTCACCGAGGCCGACGCACTGGCGGCACTGCGCGCCATCGCCAGCAGGAACGCGGTTTTCACGTCGCTGCTCGGACTGGGCTACCACGACACGCTGCTGCCCCCGGTGATCCTGCGCAATGTGCTGGAAAACCCCGGCTGGTACACGGCCTACACCCCCTATCAGCCCGAGATCGCCCAGGGCCGGCTGGAGGCACTGCTGATCTTCCAGCAGATGATCATGGATCTGACCGGCATGGCGATGGCCAACGCATCTCTTCTCGACGAGGCGACGGCCGCCGCCGAGGCCATGGCGATGGCCAAGCGGGTGGCAAAAGACAACAGCAGCAACCGCTTTTTTGTCGACTCCGGCTGCTATCCACAAACCCTCGCAGTCATCAAAACCCGCGCTGAACACTTCGGCTTCGACATCGTGGTCGGCGATCCGGACGCCGATCTGGCGCAAGGCGACTACTTCGGCGCACTGCTGCAGAATCCCGGCGCCAACGGCCTGGTGCGCGATCTGACCTTGCACATCGAGCAGATCCACCGCCACCAGGCGCTGGCGGTGGTCGCCACCGACCCCATGAGCCTGGTGCTGCTGCGCGCGCCGGGCAGCATGGGCGCCGACATCGTCGTCGGCACCAGCCAACGCTTCGGGGTGCCCATGGGTTGCGGCGGCCCCCACGCCGCCTTTTTCGCGTTCCGCGACGAACACAAGCGTGCGGCGCCGGGGCGCATCATCGGCGTGTCCATCGATCGCCGCGGCAAGTCCGCGCTGCGCATGGCGCTGCAAACCCGCGAGCAGCACATCCGCCGCGAAAAGGCCAACTCCAACATCTGCACGTCGCAGGTGTTGCTCGCGGTCATCAGTGCGTTTTATGCCGTGTATCACGGCCCGGCGGGTCTCGCCCGCATCGCGCGGCGCATTCACACGCTGACCGCGGCGCTCGCCGACAACCTGCGCGCAGGCGGCTTGGCGCTGCGCCACGACACCTGGTTCGATACCCTCGCGGTGGTGGTCGGCGCGCGCCAGGACGCCATATACGAGACGGCGCTGGCGGCGCGCATCAATCTGCGCAAGATCGACGGCGATGCGCTGGGCATCAGCCTCAACGAGACCAGCACCCCGGAACTGGTGAGCCAACTGCTGGCCATCTTCGGCGTTGCGGGCGACGCCGGCGTGGTGCGGGCGCAACGACCCACCCAACTGCCCGCCCCACTGCTGCGCACCGACGCCATCCTCAGCCACGTCCATTTCAACAGCTATCACAGCGAAACCGAGATGCTGCGCTATCTGAAGCGCCTCGAAGCGCGCGACATGGCGTTGAACCACAGCATGATTCCCCTCGGCTCCTGCACGATGAAGCTGAACGCGACGGCGGAGATGATCCCGATCACCTGGCCCGAGTTCGCCAATATCCACCCCTTTGCGCCAGCCGCACAGACGGCTGGCTATCGCGAGTTGTTCGCCGATCTCGAACGGATGCTCGCCGCCTGCACCGGCTACGACGCCATCTCGCTGCAACCCAACGCCGGCTCCCAGGGCGAATACGCCGGGCTCCTCGCCATCAAGAAATACCACCAAAGCCGCGGCGACCACGGCCGCGATCTATGCCTGATCCCCACCTCCGCCCACGGCACCAACCCCGCCAGCGCGCAGATGGCGGGCATGCGCGTGGTGCTGGTCAAGTGCGACGGCAGCGGCAATGTCGATATCGCCGATCTGCGCGCGAAGGCCGAGCGCCACGCCAGCGAGCTCGCCGCGGTGATGATCACCTACCCATCCACACACGGCGTGTTCGAGGAGGCGATCACCGAGATCTGCGCCATCGTCCACAACTGCGGTGGCCAGGTGTATATCGATGGTGCCAATCTCAACGCCATGGTCGGCGTCGCTGCCCCCGGCCAGTTTGGCGGCGACGTCTCCCACCTCAATTTGCACAAGACCTTCTGTATCCCCCACGGCGGGGGCGGCCCGGGCATGGGGCCGATCGGTGTGCGCGCGCATCTCAAGCCCTTTCTGCCCGGCCACCCGCTGGAGCCCGGGATCGGCGCCAGCGACATCGCGATTGCCGCCGCGCCCTGGGGCTCGGCGTCGATCCTGCCGATCTCCTGGATGTACATCCGCATGATGGGCGGCGCCGGGCTCACCAAAGCCACCCAGGTCGCGATGCTGAACGCCAATTACATCGCGAAGCGACTCGACCCCCACTACCCGGTGCTCTATACCGGCCGCGGCGGCTTCGTCGCCCACGAGTGCATCATCGATATCCGCCCGCTCAAGGAGGCGACCGGCATCACCGAGGAGGACATCGCCAAACGGCTGATGGATTACGGCTTCCATGCGCCGACCATGTCCTTCCCGGTCGCCGGCACGCTGATGATCGAACCCACCGAAAGCGAATCCCAGGCTGAACTGGATCGCTTCATCGATGCCATGATCCGTATTCGCGGCGAGATTGCCCGCGTCGGCAGCGGCGAATGGGATCGCACCGACAACCCGCTCAAGAACGCGCCGCACACGCTGGATGACCTGCTGGCGGACACCTGGCAGCGGCCCTACGACCGCGAAACGGCGGGCCGGCCGGCGCCCTGGTTGCAGGCGCACAAGGTCTGGCCGACGGTGAACCGCATCGACAGCGTGTACGGCGACCGCAACCTGATGTGCGCATGCCCGCCGCTCGCGGCCTATGGGGAGGGGTGAAGCACCGCATCGCAACCGCGCCGACGTCAATAATGATCGTCGTCATGGTGATCGTCGCGGCCGCCGAGGTGCCGATGGCCAGCCTGCGCGGTTCCGCTCCGCCCATGGATAGTCGCCACTATGGATAGTCGCCACGATAAACCACCGTACCGGTGCCGGGCTTCACCAACAGCCCGGATCGCTTTTTCGTGTAAGATTGCGCCCTGTCCACCGCCGCCGCTCGCCATGACCGCCCAGTTCACGGACATCCCCCTCAGTCGCCCGGCGACTCCTCTACTGGACACCATCGACTGCCCGCGGCAACTGCGCCAACTGGAGGCCGGGCAGCTCAACCAACTCGCCAATGAGTTGCGCGCCTATCTGCTGTACAGCGTGGGCCGCAGCGGCGGCCACTTCGGCGCCGGTCTCGGCGTCATCGAGCTCACCATCGCGCTGCACTATGTGTTCAACACACCCCACGACCGCCTGGTGTGGGACGTCGGCCATCAGACCTACCCCCACAAAATTCTGACCGGCCGCCGCGACGCGCTCCTCAGCGTGCGTCAGGCGGGCGGCCCATCCGGATTTCCCAAGCGCAGCGAGAGCGCCTACGACACTTTCGGAGTCGGCCATTCGAGCACCTCGATCAGTGCCGCCCTGGGCATGGCGATCGCCGCGCGCATGCGGGGCGAGGATCGGCGCGCAGTGGCCGTGATTGGCGACGGCGCCATGACCGCGGGCATGGCGATGGAGGCGCTGAATCACGCCGCCCATGTGCGCGCCGACATGCTCGTCATCCTCAACGACAACAATATGTCGATCTCCCGCAACATCGGCGGTTTGGCTACCTACTTCTCCAAACTCTGGTCGAGTCGCCTCTACAATCTGATTCGCGAGGGTGGCAAGCGGCTGCTCAAAACCCTGCCCTCGGCCGCCACCTTCGTGCGCAAGACCGAAGAATTGATGAAGGCGCTGGTCGCGCCGGGCATCATTTTCGAGGAACTCGGCTTCACCTACATCGGCCCCATCGATGGCCACAACCTGCCGCTGCTGGTGCACACGCTGGAAAATCTCAAACAGATCAGCGGCTCGGTGCTGCTGCATGTGATCACCCGCAAGGGCAAGGGTTTTGCGCCGGCCGAAGCCGATCCAGTCGGCTATCACGCACTCAACAAGATCGACCCCGTCGCGCGTGGCTTAGCGCCGGTGCCGGCAGCGCCTGCGAAGCTCAAATATCAGCAGGTGTTTGGCAACTGGCTGTGCGACATCGCGGCCGCCGACCTGCGCGTGGTCGGTATCACTCCGGCGATGAGCGAGGGTTCGGGGATGGTCGAGTTCGCAAACCGGTTTCCCGATCGCTTTCACGATGTCGCCATCGCCGAACAGCACGCGGTCACCCTGGCCGCGGGCCTCGCCTGCGAGGGACAAAAGCCAGTGGTGGCGATCTATTCCACCTTTCTGCAGCGCGCCTATGACCAGTTGATCCACGACGTCGCGCTGCAGAATCTCGATGTGCTGTTCGCCATCGACCGCGCCGGTCAGGTCGGCGAGGACGGCGCCACCCACGCCGGCAGCTTCGATCTCAGCTATCTGCGCTGCGTTCCCAATCTGGTGGTGATGGCACCGTCCGACGAAAATGAAACCCGACAGATGCTCTACACCGGCTTTGCGCACGCTGGCCCCGCCGCGGTGCGCTATCCGCGTGGCACCGGCCCGGGCGCGGCCATCGCCACCGCCATGACGGCGCTGACAATGGGCAAGGGGGTGCTCAAACGCCGGGGCCAGGGCGTCGCCATCCTCAACTTCGGGGCACTGCTGCCCCGTGCACTGAAGGCCGCCGACGTCCTGGACGCCACCGTCGCCGACATGCGCTTCGTAAAACCCCTGGATGAGACGCTGATCGACGAGTTGGCCGCCGGCCACGAGCTGCTGGTGACGCTGGAAGAAAACGTCGTCGCCGGTGGCGCCGGCGCCGGTGTCGGCGAATACCTGGCGGCGCGGGGAACCGTTATCCAGCTACTCCACCTGGGCCTGCCCGATCGCTTTCTCGATCACGACTCGCCTGGGGCGCAATTGGCGCGCGCGGGCCTCGATGCCACTGGCATTGAAGGTGCCATTCGCGCGCGGTTGGCGCAGCTTGCCGGCGCAGCGCCAAGCCCACGGCACAAAATCCCGGCTGACAAAGGCGCGGTCGGTGCGGTGGCAAGCCGGAGCTAACCGCCAGTGGCGGTTGCGCTCACTGCGTCACCCCGCTTGCGTCAGCCAAATTCGCGCCGAAACGGCGGCAGCGCCGCCAACAGATCGCGGCCGTAGGCTTTGGTCAGCAGCCTCCTGTCGAGGATGGTTATTCTCCCGGTATCAGTCTCGGTGCGGATAAGCCGGCCGCAGGCCTGGGTGAGGCGCAGGGATGCCGCCGGCAGGCTGAGTTCGCGAAAGGCGTTGCCGCCGCCCGCCTCTATCCACTCGGCGAGCGCCGCGTGCAGCGGATCATCGGGCACGGCAAAGGGCAGCTTGGCAATGACCACATGGCGGCAGTAGTCGCCCGGTAGATCCATGCCCTCGGCGAAGCTGGCGAGGCCAAAAATCACACTGCCCGCGCCGCCGTCGATGCGCGCCCGGTGGCGGCGCAGGATCTCTCCGGTAGTGAGCGCGCCCTGCACCAGCACCTGATCGCCCAACCGGCGCTCTACCTGGGCAGCGACCTCCTCCATCTGGTAGCGGGACGCGAACAGCACCAATGCTCCCTCGCCGACGACCAGCAGCTCCGGCAACAGCGCGACCAGCGCCGCCGTGTGCGCGGCGGCGTCACCACCGTCGGCTGCCCGCGCCGGTATCGCCAGCACACCCACGCGCGCATAGTCGAAGGCGCCGGCAACCGCCTGACAGTGCGCATCCGCGGGCAGCCCGGCATCGGCGCGCAGGCCATCGAAACGGCCGAGGGTGCGCAGCGTCGCCGAGGTCAACACCGCCGCGTAACAGCGCTGCCACAACTGCTCCGCGAGAATCGGCGCGGCGGTCACCGGTGCGGCGGCGATGCGCAGGTCACCCCCCTCTTCCTGGGTCAGCCAGCGCGCCAGCGGCGGCTCACCGACCGGTTGCTCGCGAATCATCGCGTGCCACAGCGCGGCCACCGCCTCGGCGCGGCCGAGCCAGTGGCCGACCCCCTCGAAATATTGCTCCACGTCCACCCTGGGCACCGGGTAGTGGGGGTTGTCCAGCGCCGCCGCGAGCACGTCGTGGAGCAGACTCAACCGCCGCTCGAGGCTCGCGCACGCCAGCGCCAGCGCCGTGCTCGCCGCCGCGCAATCGCCGCCGATATCACCGCCCGCAAAGCGATACTGTAAGGGGCCGCGGCGCTGCCCGTCCGGGGCCAATTCGAGAAAGCCCTCCAACAGCGGCTGGATCGCCCGCAACTGGGAGCCAACCGCGGCCGCGATCGCGTCGATGTCCTCCCCCCGGGCGACCACGTCGGGCACAGGGCGAAACAGCGCAGTCATGGCCTGGAGCTGCTTGTGCACGCCATCGAGCCAAGTCAGCGTCGCGCCCAGGCGACACTGGCTCGCAAAGTGCTGCAGCGCCGCGCCGCCGAGCCGGTGGGCCTCGTCAAACACATAGAGTGTGTGTTCGGGCGGCGGCAGTATCACGCCGCCACCCAGCGCCAGGTCGGCCATCACCAAGTCGTGGTTGGCGACGATGCAGTCGGCATCCTCGAGCCCATCGCGGGCGCGGAAAAAGCAGCATTTGGCGACCAGCCGACAGCGGCGCCCCGCGCACTGGCGGCGAACCACGGTGAGCGCGCGCCAGGCGGGATCGGCCACCGCCTCGGGCCAGGCGTCCCGATCGCCGTCCCAGGCGTTGGCCGCCAGCGCATCCGCCATTTCCGTGTAGATTCGGACGCTCTCGGCATCGGGTCGAAAGGGCAGTTCGTCTGCAAACAGGAACAACCCGGCGCGCTGTGCCGCGACCGCATCCCGGCAGCGCTCCAGCCGCACCGGACAGAGATAGCGACCGCGACCCTTGGCGATGGCGATGGTTTGCCGCCAGCCGGTGGCTTTGAGCAGATCGGGAAGATCCCGCTCAAGCAACTGGCTCTGGAGCGCCACCGTGCCGGTGGCGATGACCACCTTCTTGCCCGCAGCCGCCGCCAGCGGCAGGGCCGCGAGCAGATAACCCAGGGTTTTGCCGGTGCCAGTACCGGCTTCGATGGCGCAGACGCCGGGCGAGCTGCGCCGCCCGGCGTCGTCGATTTCGATGGCGCCGAGAAAATTGGCAATGGCGGCAATCATCTGGCGCTGGCCGAGGCGAGGCTTCCAGCCATAGGCTTGCAGGGCGGCCCGATAGGCGTCCTGAATGCTGGCCTGGAGCGCGGACGTCAACACGGCCTAAGTGATCTGGGCAAGGTGACTGGACACCGGATTGGCGTACATTTCCAGGAAGATTTCCCGTTCCGGCTCGGGCACGGTCGCGAGTCGAGCGCCGAACTCGGCTTCTTCGTCGCGCCAGTCGTGCACGGCCAGCTCGCGCTTCCAGACCTCGACCCGCGCGTCGCGCCCATAGAGGGTCTCCCAGGCCATGAGGTGGGTGGGCTGCAAGCGGTAAGCGGCGATGATCTGGCGATCGATCGCGGCCGCGAGCTGATCGTCATCGGCGGGCGCGGGACGGATCAGCTCCCCGAATGCGACATGGACGTGACCCTTCGCGCCGACGATGCCTTTATAGATGCTCGCCAGATCTTCGTGCTCCTGCTTTTGGTATGCCCCGACGGTTCTGCGAGCGTGGAGCTCCCGCGCCTTGTCGACATCACAGGGATCCAGCTCGTAGGAGATGGCAACGGGCACGATATTCAAGTCGCCGATGGCCTCGGCAAAGCTCTGCCCAGGCACCCGGCTGAGGGCGAGCATCTTGAGCAGGGCCGTATCGGTGCGATCGATGCCGTCTTTGGCGCGACCCTCGCGTTGGGCGATCCACACCGAGCAGCGCTCATCGCAAATCGAGTGGCGGATGTAGGCCGACAGCTGTTTGAGCGCGGCGAGCTTGTCGCGACGGCCACTGACTGCGCGCTTGACGATGAAACTCTTGTTCAAGCGCATCAGCTCCGACGCAAAAGCCTTGGTCAGCAGGTTGTCGCCAATGGCGATACGCACCGTGTCCAGGCCGCGGCGGACGAGCACCAGATCGAGCAGCGCCGGATCCATCGCGATGTCGCGGTGATTGCTGATAAACAGGTAGCCGACGCCGGGGCTAAGTTTTTCGACGCCGGACACCGTAACGCCGCGAGTCACCCGTTGCGCGAGCCTTTCCAGTTGCACGCGAATCAATTCCTGGAAATCGGCCACGCTTTGCACACCCGCAAAGGCGCGCCGCACCGCGCGTCGAATCAGGGGGCGCGCCAGCCAGTGTAGCTGCGGCCACAGGCGCGGAAATTTCATCGTCAACAAGGTCGCGACCAACTCGGGATCGGCGACGAGGCGATCCAGCACCGGGCGGACTTCGACATCCCGGTACGGGCGAATATCGTCGAATTCGCCGGCGTCGAGGCTCGCGCCCACCCGGCTGGCATCAACCGTCATGGCCGTCGCGGCCGGTGCCAATGCACATCCTGGGCATAGCGATCCACCAGATGAACCACATCCAATACCAGCGCAAACAGCGCCATGCGCACCGACAGGCCGTTGTCGGTCTGGCGGAAAATGGCCAGGTTCGGATTGTCGTTCAGATCGCGATCCAGTTCGTTGGCCTCGGCCCGGGAGTCCCTGGGTAGCGGATGCATGATCACGGTGTTGGGCTCGCAATGTTTGGTATAGATCGCCTGGTTGAGCCGAAAGCGCCCCCGGTACATGTCGGCCTGACTGCGCTCCGGAAACCGTTCCTCCTGAATCCGCGTGGAGTACACGATATCGACGTGGGCGATGCTCGCCTCCAGGGTGTCCGTCACCGTCACATGGTGGCCAGCGGCGCGCAGGCTGGCCACCAGTTCGTCGGGCATCGCCAGTTGCGAGGGCGCAACCAGGGTCACGCAGATATCGCGAAACAGCGCGAGCAACTTGCACAGGGAGTGCACGGTGCGGCCGTATTTCAGATCGCCGATCATGGCGATGCGCAAGCCGTCGATACCGCGCCCCCGGGCGAGCATCTCCTTCTCGATGGTGTAGAGATCGAGCAGCGCCTGGCTCGGGTGCTCGTTAGTGCCATCGCCGCCGTTGAGAACCGGGACCCGGCTGGCGGCCGCGAACTCCGCCACCGACCCCGTCGCGGGGTGCCGCATGCAGATCACATCGCTGAATCCGGACAGTACCCGCGCCGTATCATGCAGCGATTCGCCCTTCACCAGGGATGAACTCTCCATGCCCACGGATTCGCGCACCTCGCCGCCGAGGAGATTAAACGCAGCGCCAAAACTGATCCGCGTGCGCGTGCTGGCCTCAAAAAACATGCTGCCGAGAATAGCGCCTTCGAGCACTCGCGTGACCCTGACGCGCTGCGCATAGGGCTCCATGCGATCGGCGGTGCGAAAGACGCGCTCGATGTCGGTGCGCTCAAACTGCTGGATCGAGAGAATGTGCGCGCCGGTAAAATCCACACCTGCTCCTGGTGACAAAATAGTGACGGGATTCTAGCGACTTTCAGTTTTTGCAACCAGCAGGAAGCCTCCGCGCGGGCTGCGTTCAGCGACCGGGCGCGGCGAGTTGCTCGGCTCTATCGCCCCATTGGCGGAGCAACCCGAGCAGCTCGCCATGCTGCGACGACAACCCCGGCTCCGCTTCCATGCGCGCGATTTCGGCGCGATACCCCGCTAGGCTGATACCACCCTGCCCGGCGGCGGTGAGGCGCTGATGACAATACCGCCGCCAGCGCTCCCGCTCGACCGGCAGCAACCCGCCGGAATGGTGGCGCGCGCGATAGCGGAACAGCAACTCGGCATAGCGCGAATCGCGAAACGGAAAATTGTGTTCGGTCAATTCCGCGCTGGCCGCCGCGCGCACCTGGGCCAGCAGGGGCTTGTCGACGTCTGCCAAAAATCCTTGGTAGAGAGCGAGTTCGGGGTCTTGCGCATCTCGTGTCGGCGCGGCAAACACGGCGGCGAGTTTGGCCCGCAGGTCGCGTCCGCGCAGCAATTGCCAATGTTGTTCGCAGGCCCCGAGATCGATGCCAAGGCGTTTCGCCGATTCCCCGTCGAGCAGCTTGGGGGTCAGCAGTACCGGACTGCGATTCAGGTGGATGGCCTTCAACGGAATGCGCGCGGCGCCTTCGGGAAGGTGTTCGCGCGCGCCGAACAAACGCTCGCGGATTGCGTCGCAATCAAGGTCGAGCAACGGCCGCGGGTCGGCAGCCAGGTTAATCGCAATTACTGCGTTCTTGTTTTCGGGATGGGCGGCGAGCGGCATCATCAACGCCAGATAGCCGGTTTCCCGGGGCAGCCACCCCGACACATGCACGAAGGGTTTTTGGCCCACGATATCAATGAGCTTCGCGGCTTTGTCCCTGGTGCGGTGATCGTAGAGGTAGCGATACAGCCGCGGCTGCTTCGCTTGCATCAGCCGCGCCAGCGCGATGGTCGTGAACACATCGGACAGCGCGTCGTGTGCGCGTTGTTGGCCGATGCCATTCGCGGTGGCGAGGTCTTCGAGCCGGAAGCTGGGCGCACCATCCGGGTGGTTGGGCCACTCGATGCCGTCGGGCCGCAATGCCCGCGCCAGTCGCAGCATGTCGATGATGTCCCAGCGCGAGTTGCCGCCGCGCCACTCGCGCTCATAGGGCTCAAAAAAATTGCGATACAGCGTGTACCGCGTGAACTCATCATCGAAGCGAATGCTGTTGTAACCGAGCGCACAGGTGCCGGGGCGCGACAATTCCGTTTGAATGCGGGCACTGAACTGGGGCTCCGGTAACCCTCTGTCTTCACAAAATTGCGGGCTGATACCGGATATGAGACAGGCGGCCGGGTGAGGCAATACCTCGGGCGTCAACCGACAGTAAATATTTAGTGGCTCATCGATAATGTGTAGCGTCTCGTCGGTGCGCACGCCCGCAAATTGCAACGGTCGGTCACGAGCGGGATCAGTGCCCGTGGTTTCGTAATCGTGCCAATAGAGAGTATTCATCCGAATAGTCTGCCGCTGTGCGCGCCCATTACCAGCCGTCAAGATACTCCATCGCAAGTCGGCCACAAAAAACGGCACCCGAAGGTGCCGTTTTTTGTGCTCGCAGTCGGCGGACCAGTTTTACCTGGGCGCGACCTCGGTGAAGGTCAGCGCGCCAATCACGCGGCGGTTGCGCTGCCGCCCTTCATCAGTGTTGTTGTCTGCGATTGGGCGTGTTTCGCCGAAGCCGACGGTGGTGATGCGGCTTGCCGGGATGCCGTACATCGAAACCAGCTTCGCCTTAACCGCAGCTGCCCGGCGCTCGGACAGATCTTGGTTGTAACGGTCTGTGCCGACAGAGTCGGTGTGGCCTTCGAGCACCAGATCAATATCATCATGGGCCTTCATGGCATCAGCGATGGCTTTCAACTCATCCCCATAGATAGCCCGCACCACGGCCTTGTCAAACTCGAACTCGACATTTAAGCGGACGGTGATAGTCCGAGCTTCGGGTTTGGGCTGAGGTTTCGGCTTGGCCACCGGCACTGGCGCCGGCGCAATAGCAACGGGGGCTTTCGGCGGCGCACTGAAGTAGTAGTTGACCGCGACATTCACGGCGCCGTCAAAAACGCCGTCGGGCTTGCCGTGATGCACTTGGTGCAGGGCGCGCACATCGGAGCGAAACTCCCAGTGGTCGTCAAGCATCCTGGACATACCTGCACCGAGCGAAACCTGACTTGAGTGCCGGCCATGACCCTTGCCAGTGAGCTGAAGGTTCTTCTCTTCGATTTCGTAATATGCGCCGCCCAAGACAACATAGGGCCGCCAAGTTTGCGCGTCGTCACCGAACCAGTACAGCAAATCCAGTTTGAGCACGTCCATGTCGTCGCCGACAAAATCACGGCCCGCACCGACCTCCACCGCCCAGTCACCCAAGAAGCGGTAGCCGAGGTTGAGGCCGTAGACCCCGGATTCGCCGTGGCCCTTCTTGGCGTTAAAGCGCTCGCTGTCGAGATAGTAGCCAGTCACGGACGGCCCCATGTACAAGCCCTCGGCGGCGTGAACCGACTGCGCGCCTGTGGATACGACGCCCGTCAACATTGCGGCGCCCAAAATTGTTGTCATCTTACGCATAGCTCTCTCCTTCATTGCTGTAAAACCTCATGTCCGTGACTCGTCGCCGAGCTCGCTCGCTTACGACAACTGCGCCACCGTGCGTAAACCACTGGATCACATATCATCGGCCACCTCTCGCTCAGTACCGTCTCAATGTGGAAGCTCAAGGATGACATTAATGTGGCTGAAGTTTAAGTCTAAAGCAACCCAATACATAGAACAACTCGACGCTGAACCGGCACCCACACAGCCCAGCTACCAGCCACAGTTTCAATTTGGCGCCACCTCGGAAAACGACAGCTCGCCGATTACGCGACGATTGCGCGCTCTACCCTCATCGGTTTCATTGTCGGCAATAGGCTTGCTTTCGCCGTAGCCGATGGTGGTGATTCGCATTGGCTCAAGACCGTACATTTCAACCAGCTTTGCCTTGACCGCCGCGGCACGGCGCTCGGACAGATTTTGGTTGTATTGATCGGTGCCAACGGAATCGGTGTGGCCCTCCAGTACCAGGTCGATGTCATCGTGCGCGTTCATCGCATCTGCGATGGCCTTCAACTCATCGCCGTAAATGGCGCGCACGACCGCTTTATCGAATTCAAATTCGACATTCAGACGAATGCTGATGGTGCGCACCTCAGGTTCGGGTTCGGGTTCGGGAGTGGGCGCCACCGGCGCCGGTGCCACGGGGGTCTCCACCGGCGGCGGCGGTGGCGCGTTGAAGTAGTAGTTCACCGCCACATTCAGCGCGCCATCTATATTGCTGTCCTCGACATCACTCAACGCGCGCACGTCGGAGCGCAGCTCCCAGTGCTCACTCAGATCCGTAGACAGCCCCACGCCAAGGGACACTTGCGTGGGATCATCGTTGCCGCGAGTGACGGTCGGGCTCCCGACCAAACCACACAGCGCACCAATACAGGGGGTAACAAAATTCAGGTTGTCGTCGTCGATATCGTATTTGGCGACGCCCAGCACCACATAGGGGCGCCAGCTCTGATCGTGGCTACCGAACCAGTACAGCACGTCGGCTCTGTACACATCCATATTGTCACCGGACACATCGGTACCACCGCCCACCTCGATCGCCCAACTATCGGTAAAGCGGTAACCCAGGTTGACGCCGCCGACGATCGATTCATTATGACCCTTGAATACCCGGTCACTGTCGAGGTAGTAGCCGGTAACCGACGGGCCTATATAAAAGCCATCATGAGCGTTCGCCAACCCGGTCCCCGACAGCATCGCGATGCCTAGACAAACTGCTTGGATATTGCGCGCTACGGTGTTTCGCATGGAGCCCTCCATCTAACAAATTTTTGCAGGATAGTTCTTGATTTTTATGGCGCAGGGCTTTTCAAGCCGTGTGCATTCTGCGTGCATTCTGTGTGCATTCTGTGTGCATTGATTGCGTGGTGCCCCCTGGGACAGTGCTAATCCTGCGATCTCGCCGCGCTCCGCGCGTCAGCGTACATTCACAACAACTCGGGTAGCGCTTGTCCGGTAGCGCTTGCCAATTCGATGCTCGGCCCATTGCCCGTTGATTGTACATAAGAACAAAAAACTTTAGCCGAGTCCATGATACCTCACAGGGTCGCCACCCGTCGCTGAGCGCAGCCCCGACAGCCCCGCTACTGCCGGGATCGATACCACGACGACGGTCTGGGCAATCAAACCGATCTTTGCGCAATAGCTTCCCGCCAATAGAGCGGGCCGCTGCTGTGCACTGACTCCCCCCGGCTGTCGACGGCCACTGTCACCGGCATGTCCCGGACTTCGAATTCATAAATCGCCTCCATGCCCAATTCCGGAAACGCTACCACCTTGGCGGCAGTGATGGCTTTTGATACCAGGTAGGCCGCGCCGCCAACTGCCATCAGATAGACTGCCTGGTGATCGCGAATGGCGGCGAGGGCAGCCGGCCCCCTCTCCGCCTTGCCGACCATGCCGATGAGGCCCGTCCGCTCAAGTAGCGGGCGTGTGAACTTGTCCATGCGCGTGGCGGTGGTCGGGCCAGCCGGACCCACCGCTTCGCTGCCCACGGGATCCACGGGGCCCACGTAATAGATGAAACGATCGGCAAAACTTACCGGCAGTGGTTCGCCGCGCTCCAGAAGCTCCACCACCTTCTGGTGCGCGGCATCTCGCCCGGTCAGCAATCTGCCCGACAGCAACACGGTCTCGCCAGGCCGCCAGTGTTGAATCGAGGCCCGCGTCAAGGTATCGAGATCAACCCGGCGCACATCGTCGCCGACCTCCCAGGCTATGTCCGGCCAATCTTCCGGTCGCGGCGGCGTCAACACCGCCGGGCCGCTGCCGTCCAATACGAAATGGGCATGGCGAGTCGCCGCGCAGTTCGGAATAATGGCGACCGCCTTGTTCGCAGCGTGGGTCGGATAGTCCTTCACCTTGACATCCAGCACCGTGGTCAAGCCGCCCAGGCCCTGCGCACCAATACCGAGGCGATTGACCTGATCAAACAACTCTAGACGGAGCGCCTCGGCGCGGGTATTGGCGCCGGTAGCCTGCAATTCCTGGATATTGATCGGATCAAGCAGGGATTCCTTGGCGAGCAGCATGGCCTTTTCGGCGGTGCCGCCGATACCCACACCCAATATGCCCGGCGGGCACCAACCAGCGCCCATTTTGGGCACTTGTTCCAGCACCCAGTCGACGACCGAATCTGACGGATTGAGCATCGCGAATTTGGCTTTGGCCTCGGAGCCCCCACCTTTTGCGGCGACCTGTACCTCGACCGTATTCCCGGGCACGATGTCGAAATGGATCACCGCCGGCGTATTGTCGCCGGTGTTTTTGCGCGCACCGTCGGGATCGCTGAGGATCGATGCCCGCAAGATGTTATCCGGTTGTAGGTAGGCGCGGCGTACGCCCTCATTGATCATATCCGCGAGGCTCATATCGCTGTGCCAGGACACACCCATACCGACTTTCACGAACGCGGTGACAATGCCGGTGTCCTGGCAAATCGGGCGGCGGCCGAACGCACACATCCGCGAGTTGACCAAAATTTGCGCCATGGCATCTTTCGCAGCGAGCGACTCCTCACGCTGATAGGCCTGATAAACGGCTTGAATAAAATCTACCGGGTGATAGTACGAAATAAATTGAAGCGCGTCGGCAACGCTCCGAATTACGTCGTCCTGATGAATAACGGCCATTGGCACTTACCCCGCGATGACGAGCAAAACACCAGTGTTGCGTGTCCAAGCGACAGGGTCGCTATTGTCCCGCTCCCGCCTGTCGCTGGCGGATTTCATGCATTTGTTGGTTCATTTGCCGGCGGAAAGTGTCAATGGAGCGAATGGCCTGCTCATTTTCGGCGATTCGGGTCGACAGACCCGCCTGTGATTCGCGCACCGATTTATCGAGAAAATTGAGTTTTTCGCTCATCGCCTTGACGCGTCCGCTGAGGTCATCGACTTGGGCGCTGGCGGCCAGGGCCGAGGTGCTCGCGGTATCCATTTTTTTTAGCTCGCCATCCAACCTGGTCTTTAGTGCGGCGACAGATTGATCAAGTTGCTTAAATGCCTCGTCGAGATTATCGAGGCTGGCCTTTTGGTCAGCCAGATTGCTTTTCAGGTTATCAAGACCGGTTTTGTTGGCGGTCAATGCCTTGCGGTTGGTCTCGTTGCCAAGCACCCACAGCTTTTTGATCTCCGCCCAATGCTTGTCGAGCTCGGCTCCCTGCTCATTCAGCTTGATGGCGATGGCAGCACCCGATTGATTCAATGATTGATCCGTGGAATTGATCTTCACCGACAGCTCATCAAACCGCGCAAGCAACTCAGCCTGTGCCAAGCTCTGCTGCCAAGCGAATCCGCTGACGGCTATAGTGCCGAGCAACAGTAGAACGACCAATAGCTTCCAGAAAGCTCCGCCGCCGCCCGCAGCCCTGACGGTCGGAAGAGCGTCCGGAGGGACTTCGCCCCGTAGCGGTGCTGCGGGCGGGGGCACGGGTGCGGCGTGACGATCACCGATAATGGGCTCGCGACGACCAAATTCACGGTCACTCATCCGACCCTCGCACCTGAATCATCAGGCCACACGCCAATCGACCCCCTACACAACAAACCCCAAACCGCCAAGCAACGGGCGCATCGGTGCATCAGCCACTCCAGGTGAACACGAGAAACCGTCGCCACAGCTTCAACGCCAACGTCAAAGAATGTTCAGTACCAGCACCAGCACCACCGCCAAACCTATGCTGCCGTGGATAACGCCCTTCACCGTGGCAATAGGCCCCAACTTGCCGACGATCGCGTTGCCTTCGAGCGCGGCGATAAGTGCGAGCACCGCATAAAGCCCAACGCCACCGCCCTGCTGGCTGAGCAGGTTGCCGGCGCCGTAACCGAAATGGGGCGATGCCAGCATGAAGAAGGCCATCGGGCCCGAGAACAGCGTATTGGTACGCGAGGCAAGCAGCGCCTTGGCACCGGCGGGACCGGCTTCACCCGGTTTGATGCCGAGCGCGATTTGCTGATTGGGCCAGATGATCAACCATACGTTGAGAAACATCAGGGTTCCCAACACCGCGCCGACCACAATGTAATCGTTGATAACCGCTTTTTGAACCACGTTGCCCAACAACACAAGCCCGGTCAAAAACGTGAACATTGCACCCCAGCGAAACCACCACAGAGCCTCCGGCGCCAACTTTTTCTTGGCATCCGCCAGGGCTTCGGGTGTGGCCGCCTTGAAATAGCCGCCCTGCACGAAATTGAAGTAATAGAGCATGCCGATCCAGGTAATGCCGAAGAGCAAGTGCCCCCAGCGAAAAATCAAATCCATAAATTGCATCGACAGAAGATTTTCCATAGCCGTCACCTTGTCCAGTTGACACTAGTTGATAAAAAAGCAAAAAATAATTTCGCACTCCTGCCAAAATTACCGCTCGCCGCCAAAAAAGACCGCCCGGCCGAAGTTGCTGACAGTTGCGCTACGCCGGCCCGCATTCTAACGACAAACAGCAGTCAAAAACACCGTACCGCGCCTTTCGAAGCCATATCATTCAACGCCATGACGCGCTTTTGCCAGGCGTGCCGTTTTCCAGGAGCGCCGCAAACGCCGCGCGCCATGGCTCCAGCGCGAGCCAGCACGAGAAAGCCCCGCTTGCGCGGGGCTTTCTCGTGGTTTGGTCGCACGGACAAGTACGACCTCAGCGGCGTTGCGCCAAACGCTTACATCATGCCGCCCATGCCGCCCATGCCACCCATACCGCCCATGCCACCACCACCCATTCCCGGGCTGATGATGTTGTCGTCCTTGTCGCTGGGCGCGTCGGCGATCATGGCCTCGGTGGTAATCAAGAGCCCGGCAATGGAAGCCGCGCCTTGCAGCGCAATACGCGCAACCTTGGCCGGATCCAGGATACCCATCTTGATCATGTCGCCGTATTCACCCGTAGCGGCGTTGTAGCCGAAGTTGCCCTTGCCTTGCTTGACCTTGTCAGCCACCACGGAGCTTTCCTGGCCGGCGTTTTGAACGATCTGACGCAACGGAACCTCCATCGCGCGGCGGGTAATCGAGATCCCCACATTCTGGTCAGCGTTGTCGCCGGTCAATTCTTCGATGGCTTTTTGGGCGCGCAGCAGCGCAACGCCGCCACCGGGCACAATGCCTTCTTCCACCGCCGCACGGGTTGAATGCAGGGCATCTTCGACACGAGCTTTCTTCTCTTTCATCTCCACTTCAGTCGCGGCACCGACTTTGATCACAGCAACGCCACCGGCGAGCTTGGCCAGGCGCTCTTGAAGTTTCTCGCGGTCGTAATCGGAGCTGGTGTCTTCGATCTCGGCGCGAATCTGGTTGACGCGAGCCTTGATGTCCGCCTGTGAACCGGCACCGTCGATGATTGTGGTGTTTTCCTTGGACATGCTGACACGCTTGGCCTGACCCAGGTGCTCCATGGTGGCACCTTCCAGCTCCAAGCCGATTTCTTCGGAGATCACGGTACCGCCAGTCAGGACGACGATATCCTGCAGCATCGCCTTGCGGCGATCGCCAAAGCACGGGGCCTTGCAGGCCGCGACCTTAACGATGCCGCGCAGATTGTTGACCACAAAGGTTGCCAGCGCTTCGCCTTCGACATCCTCGGCGACGATCACCAGGGGCTTGCCAGATTTGGCGATACTCTCCAGCAACGGCAGCATCTCGCGGATGTTGGCGACTTTTTTGTCAACCACCAGCACATAAGGCGCATCCAGCTCGACGCTCATGCTTTCCTGATTGTTGATGAAATAGGGGGACAGATAGCCGCGATCAAACTGCATACCTTCCACGATATCGAGCTGATCTTCGAGACCGGAACCTTCTTCAACCGTAATGACGCCTTCTTTGCCAACCTTGTCCATGGCCTCGGCAATGATCTCGCCGACACGAGTGTCGCTGTTCGCAGAGATCGTGCCAACCTGAGCAATCTCCTTGGAATGCGTGCAGGGCTTGGCCAGTTTGACAATTTCAGCCACCGCGGCTACCACTGCCTTATCGATGCCGCGCTTCAAATCCATCGGATTCATGCCGGCGGCAACGGCTTTGAAGCCCTCATTGACGATAGCTTGAGCCAGCACGGTGGCGGTTGTCGTGCCGTCTCCCGCTTCGTCGGACGACTTGCTGGCGACTTCTTTGACCAACTGCGCACCCATGTTTTCGAACTTGTCTTTCAGCTCGATTTCCTTGGCAACCGACACACCGTCTTTGGTGATGGTCGGCGCACCAAAGGCCTTGTCGAGCACCACATTGCGGCCCTTGGGGCCCAGGGTTACCTTGACGGCATCAGCAAGAATATTGATACCGGTCAGCATCTTGCGACGGGCGCTGTCCCCGAATTTAACGTCTTTTGCAGCCATGATGTCCTTCCTTATTGCAGCTCTACATTAAAACTGTCGATTGGTGGAATGGATCGGAACAGCACCCTCAGCCCTCGAGGACTCCGTAGATTTCGCCTTCGCCAATGATCGTCAGCTCTTCATCGTCGAAT
>CBDDRG010000141.1:0-8738 GCA_965232975.1 uncultured bacterium | reverse complement strand
GCCGATGGGCCGGATAGCAGGCATTGATCCGTCCCAGTTAAACACCGCGAACCGCCGCGTGCGGCGCCCCCTGTACGTGGTGGCGCTGATCCTGGTGGTCACGGTGCTGCTGGTGGCAATCAAGTACTGGGTTGTGAGCCGCTATCTGCTCGGCCATTGAGGGGGTACGCCCATTGGAAGACAGAAACGCACAAACAGAACGGACGGACGGTTTCGCCGGCGTCTGGTGGCGCTACCCGCCGCTGGCCGCGGCGCTGGGCGCGGGCGTGATCGCGCTGGCCGGCTTCGCGCTGGCGCATCTGGGGTTGATCACCGAAGCCGCCGAGGACATCTTCTACTGGCTTGCGATTCCGCTGGGCGCCTGGCACTGGACCCGCGAAGGTCTCGAAGGACTTTTCGAAGAGCGCGTAATTGGCATCGAGATCCTGATGCTCGCCGCCACCGCCGGTGCCGGCATCCTCGGGCTGTGGGACGAGGCCGCCGCCCTGATGGTGCTGTATGGCGCGGCCGAGGGCGTGGAGGAGTACACCTTCGCCCGCACCCGCCACGCCATCCGCGGCCTGCTGGACCTGGCGCCGAAGCAGGCGCGGGTGCTGCGCGACGGCGAGGAGGTGACGGTGGCGGCCGAGGCCCTCGCGCCGGGCGATCGCTTCGTGGTGCGCCCCGGCGAGTCGCTGGCCACCGACGGCGTCATCGTCGAGGGGCGCACCAGCCTGGATGAGGCCGCGGTCACCGGCGAGTCGGTGCCGGTGGACAAGGGCCCGGGCGACAAGGTGTTCGCCGCCAGCGTCAACGGCCAGGGCCTGATCACCGTCGAAGCCACGGCGGCCTTCGCCGACAACACCCTGTCGAAGATCATCCACCTGGTGGAGGCGGCCCAGGAACAGAAGGGCCGTGCCCAGCAGTGGATCGAGCGTTTCGGCCGGCGCTACAGCCCGGCGGTGCTGCTCGGTGCTGCGGCGCTGCTCGTGCTGCCCTGGCTGCTCGGCCTGCCAGCGGAGGAATGGTCACGCCGCGCCGTGGTGCTGCTGGTGGCCGCCGCGCCCTGCGCCCTGGTCATCTCCCTGCCCATCGCCATGGCCGCCGGCATCGGCGGCGCCGGCCGGCGCGGCATTCTGATCAAGGGCGGCGCCCATCTGGAGCACCTGGGCACCATCCGCACCGTCGCCTTCGACAAGACCGGTACCCTGACTCACGGCAAGCCGCGGGTCACCGACGTGGACGCCCTGGGTGGCGACGAGGACGCGCTGCTGGCCGCGGCCGCCGGCGTGGAACGGGGCTCCGAGCATCCCCTGGCCCGCGCCATCGTCGCGGCCGCCGAGTCCCGCGGCCTCACTCCGGCCGATCCGAAAGCCTTCACCGCGCTGACCGGCGCCGGTGCCCGGGCCGAGCTCGACGGCAGGACCTGGTACGTGGGCAGCCCGGCCCTGTTCCGCGAGCGCGGTCAGACTTCCGGAACTGTGGAGCGTATGGCATTCGATTCATGATGCGGATTACCGGCCTGGGCAGTGGTAAAAACCACCAGTGAAATCGCCCCGGCGAGTAAGGTCTTGTCCATTTTCATGTTCTGTCTCCGATGTGTTGGGTTGATATGGCCTGTTAAGGAAATTGCACACATCGGGACTATCAGGCCCCAAGGTGACAGACAGGTGACCGTTCGTTTAACAACTGATGAAGTCATGATCCGGCGGACTGCACGACCGAGGTTGCGGCTGGAGCCATAACCGAATCGGGTCTATGCACGGGAATTGAGGAAGGCGGCATACCCTGAGGAAATGTGAGGGAGTTGATATCCCTTATCAGTTGCATTATAGTGCAAATATGCAATTGATAACGATCCACCCCGAAACCCTCTTCCAGGCCCTGGCCGACGAGACCCGGCTGCGCATCATTCGGCTGCTGGCGACAACGGACGAAGAGGCCTGCCTGTGCGAGCTGGTCGACAGCCTCCAGGAACCGGCCTACAAGCTCTCGCGCCATCTGAAGATTCTGCGGCAGGCCGGCCTGTTGACCGCCCAGAAGGACGGCCGTTGGGTCTATCACCGTCTGGTCTGGGAGCCGCCCTATCTCGACACGCTGTACGCGACGGTCCGCGCCCTGCCGGACCCGGATCAGGTCTATCAGGCGGATTTCGCGCGCGTCAAGGAGCGCATGTGCTTGCGTGGGGGCGGGCGGTGCGGCGGGGGCATCCTGTCCGACGACCTGAAGGCGGAGGCCAGGTAATGGCCTGTGCGGGTTGCGCCGCCGTCGAAGCGCGCCAGGCGATGCCGCCGCCCTGGCGCAATCCGCCGGTAGTGACCTCGGCGACCTCCGGTCTGCTCCTGGCGATCGGCTTTTTGGGTGGCAAGCTGGGGCTGGCGCCGTTGCCGGAAACCGGTCTGTATCTGCTCGCTGTCGTTATCGGCGGCTGGTATTTCGGCCGCGAGGCCTTCGAGGAACTGGTCAGGGAGCGGGAGATCGGCATCGAGCTGCTGATGAGCCTTGCCGCCATCGTGGCCGGTCTCATGGGCCAGTGGGCGGAGGCCGCCATGCTGGTGTTTCTCTATTCCATTTCCGAAGCGGCCGAGGGGTACACCGAGGAACGCACCCGCCACGCCATCCGTGCGCTCATGGATCTGGCCCCCAAGACCGCCCTGGTGGTGCGCGACGGCAAGGAGACGCGCATTCCCGTGGAACAGCTCCGGGTCGGTGATGTCTTTATTGTCCATCCCGGCGAGGCGGTAGCCACCGACGGTGAAATCGTCGACGGCTGCTCCAGTCTCAACCAGGCCCCGGTCACCGGCGAATCGGTGCCGGTGGAAAAAGCAGTGGGCGATACCGTGTTCGCCGCCACCCTCAACGGCGAGGGCGCGCTCACGGTGCGGGTCACCAAGACCACGGCGGATAATACCCTGGCGCGTATCATTCAATTGGTGGAAAAGGCCCAGGCCAGCAAGGGCCGCAGCCAGCGCTTTATCGAGCGTTTCGGCCGCCGCTACAGTCCGGCAGTACTCGGCATTGGCGTTCTACTCGCACTGGTGCCCGCGCTGCTGGGCCTGGACTGGCAGGAATGGCTGACCCGGGCCACCGTGTTTATTGTCGCCGCCGCCCCCTGCGCCCTGGTGATCTCCATCCCCATCACTCTGGTGGCGGCCATCGGCACGGCGGGCCGCAAGGGCATTCTGATCAAGGGCGGGGTGCACCTGGAAAACCTGGCCAGGATTCGGGTAGTGGCCCTGGACAAGACCGGCACCCTGACGCTGGGCCAACCGCGGGTCACAGAAATCGTGCCCTTGAACGGCGCTGACGAGGCGGACGTCCTCACCTTGGCTGCGGCGCTCGAAGCCCGCTCCCAGCACCCGCTGGCGCGCGCCGTGCTGGAGTGCGCGCAAGCGCAAGGCATTCAGGCCATCCCCGCCGAAGACTTCCAGGCGCTGACCGGTGCCGGCGCCACGGGTCGGGTACAGGGCAAACACTACTTTATCGGCAGCCCGGCGCTGTTTGCCGAAAGGCAGGTCGACTTGAGCGATGCCGCGGCGCGCATCGAGGCCTTGCAGGCCGCCGGCAACACGGTCGTGGTCATCGGCACCGAACGGGAGGCGCTGGGCCTCATCGCCATCGCCGACCCGTTGCGTCCGGAAGCGGCGGACGCCATCGCCGGCCTGAAGCGTGCCGGGATTCACAAGGTCATCATGCTGACCGGCGACAATCCGCGCACCGCGCAAGCGATCGCCGCCCAGGCCGGCATCGACGAGGTGTTCGCCGAACTCAAGCCCGAAGACAAGACGCGCAAAGTGCAGGAACTGGACCGGCAATACGGCCGCGTGGCCATGGTGGGCGACGGCGTCAACGACGCCCCGGCCCTGGCCGCCGCCCACGTCGGCATCGCCTTGGGCGCGGCGGGCACCGATGTCGCCCTGGAAACGGCGGACGTGGCGCTGATGGCCGACGACCTCTCCCGGCTGCCGTACCTGATCCGTTTCAGCCGCCGCAACTGGGGCGTGATCCGACAGAATCTGGCCGTGTCGGTGCTTGTGATCGGCAGCCTGATCGCCGGTGCCATCAGTGGCGTGTTTTCGCTGCCCATTACCGTGCTCGCCCACGAGGTGAGCGAGTTTGTAGTGATTGCCAGCGGTCTGCGGATGTTGAGGGCCTGACCGTGTGCCGCCTCGCAGGTTCGTGGAACGAAGGACGGGATGACGCGCCATGATCCGGTTCATTGCACAACTGCTCATCGTTTCGCTGCTCACGCTGAACATCGCGTGGGCGATGGACGCGTGTGCATTCAGCGATCCCGGGCAGGTGGGCGGCGTTCTTCTCCAGACCGATGACCCCTCCCCGGATTCACCGAATGCCGGCCTCGACTGCAATGACTGGTGTCATGCCTGGGTCAGCCATGTTGCGCTGACGCGAAGCAGCATTCCGGCTATCCATATACCCGCCATCATTACCGGTGGTTCCTACCTGTTTTCTTATTCCTCCCTGCCGATACTTCCTCCGCTCCAACCTCCCATCGCCTGATTCCGCAAGGCACGCGTGCGCCTCGGCGTAGCGCGTGCGAAACCACCGACGGCCCGCCGTCTGTCGGTGGGTGCTCACCCTGAACTGATCGGCCCGCGTGTGTTTTACATGCCCATTCCCGATCGCCGAGCGGAGGAAATGACGATGAATCGTATATGGATTGTATTTTGCGGCCTGTTGTGGACCGCGGTAAGCGTGGCGGAGCTCGGCTATCTACCGAAGCCGCCACGTTTCGACACGGATACCGATCCCGAGAAGGCATTGCAGGCCTATCCCCTGGGTGTCATCACGCCACAGGCCGCGTTCGCGCATCACGGTGGGCCGGAAAAGAAGATGTCACTGGCGAACGGTAAAGAGGGCTGGGTCTATACCGTCGGCTACGCCCGTGACCGAAAGACCTATCGCCTGCCGTCGGGCGAAACCAGAAGGGTGGAAGAAACCGATTGGACGCTCGGCGTGCGCAGTTTCACCCTGGTATTCGACGAGGGTGTGGTGATCGATGTGATCTACAAGGATGACGGTTCCGGGATTGGTGTCACGGCCATGGAGCTGCAACACCCCAGGCCGCAGCGACGCGAAAGTCCCCAGGACGGACTTGGGAGGACACCATGAAGATCACTTTGTTGACCAACAAAATGTGCCACTGCGTCGATGTGGAACAAGCGCTGGATGCGCTCGGTTTCGAGTACGAACGTTGTGATGTCGAAGACAGTCCTGGATTGGCAGAGCGGTTCGGTGTGCGGCACTGCCCCACGCTGATCGTGGACGAGCGGCGGGTGATTCCCATCGATGAAGACAACGTGGCACAGCTCGGGCAACTGCTGGCCGCGGATTGACACAACCTTTCAATGCACCCTTAACAGCGAGGTAAATCATATGACCAGCAAATACGGCTTTGGCAAGACGGTCCCCATGGATTTTGAACGCGCGATCGAGATGGTGACCGAGGCGCTCAAAGCGCAAGGCTTCGGTGTGCTCACCGATATCGACGTCCAGGCAACACTGAAGCAGAAGCTCGGGGAGGACATGCCGCCCTACCGCATCCTCGGCGCCTGCAATCCACCGCTGGCGCATCGGGCGCTGACGGCCGAGCCGTCGATCGGCCTGCTGTTGCCCTGCAACGTGGTGGTCAGGCAGGACGATGACGGCACGGTGCACGTGGAGTTCATGGATCCGCAGGCAGTGCTCGATCTGGTGGACAACCCGGCCGTACACGCCCTGGCCGCAGAGGTGCGCGAACGCCTGGACCGGGTGCTCGCGGGACTGTGATGTAAACCCATTTATCGAAAACCAAGGAGTCACGCCATGAAAAACCAACATGATCGCTATCTCGGCAACGTTGTGACGGCGCTGGCCGTGTCGCTGGCGACCGTGCCGGTGTTTGCCGCCGACGAGAATCCCTTCAAGGCACAGGAAGTCCAGCCGGCGACGCCATCCAGTCAGAAATTGGCGCAAGGCATGTGCGGTGGAAACTGGGAAGGCCGCTGCGGCGGCATGATGGGCGGCATGCCACCGGCCGTCGGCCCGGCGGAATTGCCGGAACCGAACTCGGCCGGGGCGAAGCTCGTTACTAAATACTGCATGCAGTGCCACGGCCTGCCGAGCCCGACACAGCACAGCGCCTCCGGCTGGCCGCCGACCGTGGCGCGCATGAATATGCGCATGCAATGGATGAGCCGAAACAACAGCCCGATGAACATCCAGGCGCCGACCGAGGAGGAGTTGCGCACGCTCACGGCCTACCTCCAGAAGCACGCGGCAGAGCCTGAAGCCACGACGGCGGATGGGCAACAGCCGCGCTCCGTCCAGCCCGGGAAATCCGCCATCGAAATTCTCCAGGAACGATACGCCCGCGGTGAAATCGACCGCAAGGAGTATCTGCAGCGGCTCGAGGATTTGAAGCAGTGAGATCCTCCTGCGGCAGGCAGGACGCCCCGGTGGCAGGCCGGCGGCCCGGTACATGACGAACAGTGACAGGAGGCACCTATGTACGACCACGACTTTTTCCCCTTCATCGGCATGCCCTATGGGCTGGGGTGGGTATTCATGATCCTGTTCTGGGTGTTTGTGATCGCCGGTGTCATCGCCGTCGTGCGCTGGCTGACCGCGGGGACATCGAGGCGGGGCAGGATATGCCACCGCCGGCGCACAGAACGCCCGCCGATATCCTGCGCGAGCGCTATGCGCGTGGCGAGATCGAGCGCGAGGAATTTCTACAGCGGCTCGAAGATTTGAATGATCGTTAGACGAGAGTCGATTCGCACGACTCATCAGCATAGAGGGATTCATTCGATGCGGTATTTACAGTTTGTCGGGTTGGCGCTGATCGGCTGCCTGACGGTCACGGTTGTGCAAGCGGCGGACACGCCGGATGACGGAACGCGGCCCTCCTCCACCGAAACACGCCTGTCACCGGCACTGTCGGCGTTCGTGCGCACGGTTTTGCAAGACAATCCCAGGTTGCAGGCAGCCCGCTCCGCCGTGGAGGCGGCGCAAGCCCGCACCCGGGGCGCCGCGCAACCCTTATACAACCCGGAACTGAAACTCGATGCGGAGACCGCCGAGAGCGATACGGCGAGCCTGGGGATCACGCAGGCCATCGATTGGGCGGACAAGCGTGGTGCCCGCCACGGGATCGCGGCGTTTGAAACGGAGGCGGCCCGTGCCGAGTTCGAAGCCACACGGCAGCAGTTGACCGCCGAGTTGCTCGCCGCGCTGGGTCGCTACCACAGTGCCGAAGCGCTCGACCGCCTGGCCCGGCAACGGGCGGACCTGATGCAGCGGTTCCTTGCCCTGGCGGAGCGGCGTCGCCAGGCCGGTGACCTCAATCAGGTCGAGCTGGATCTCGCCCGGCTGGCGCACACCCAAGCCCGGTTGCAACAGGCACAGGCCAGCGCCGAGCGCACCGATGCCGAGCAGGCACTGGTCGCCGTCACCGGTTCATCGCCGCGTCGTGACTGGTCGGCTCTCCCCGAGCGGTTGCCGGAACCGGTGAGCTTCGACGCACAAGAACTGCTGGATGCGTTGCCGGCCTTGCAGGTCCAGCGCGCCCGCATCGCGGCGGCCCAATCCACCGTCACCCTGCGCCAGCGCGAGCAGCGTCCCGACCCGAGCCTCGGCCTGCGCGGCGGCCGCGAGGGTTCGGAAGGGCTGGTGGGGCTTTCGCTGTCCATCCCGTTATATGTACGCAACGACTTTCGCGCCGAGACCCAGGCCGCGAATGCGCAACTCATCGAGGCGCAACAAACAGGACAAGACGCCTACCGCCGGGCGCAGGCACGGCTGACGTCCGCCGCCGCGCGCTACCGGGTGATGCACGATGCCTGGGTGGCCTGGGAACAAAGCGGCCAGCCGAGCCTGAGCAGCCAGTTGGCCCTGCTCGAACGCCTGTGGCAGGCCGGCGAACTCAGCACCACGGACTATCTGCTGCAACTCAACCAGACTCTGGAGACCCGGGCCAGCGCCCTCGAGTTGCGCGGGCAGCTGTGGCGCAGCTGGTTCGACTGGTTGGCCGCGAGCGGGCAGTTCGATGGCTGGTTGAACGATTCACTTTGAAGCTTTGGAGAAAACGACAAATGAAATTATCAAACTGGTTGCTTTGTGCCTGTCTTGTCCTGGCCTTGCCGGCGCATGGCGCCGAGGGGGAGGCCGAACGTGGTGAGGCGCAGGAGGGTGATCCACTGGCCCTGGATGCGCAACGGCGGGCGGCGCTGGGCATCGAGGTCGCGCCCGCGGTGCGGCGCAGCCTGCCGGTCGAGGTCACGGCACCCGGCGAGGTCGAGGTCAATCTGTACCGAACGGCGCAGGTCACGCCGCGCATCGCCGCCCAGGTGATCGCCCGCCATGTGCAGATGGGCCAGACGGTGAACAAGGGCGAACCGCTGGTGACCCTGTCCAGTGTGGCCATGGCCGAGGCGCAGGGCGAGCTGCTGGTGGCGGACCGTGAGTGGACGCGGGTGCAGAAGCTCGGGCGGCAGGTGGTTTCCGAGACGCGCTTTGTCGAGGCTCAGGTCAAGCGCCAGCAGGCCTACGCCAAGGTGTTGGCCTATGGCATGACACCGGGACAGGTGGAACGCCTGCTCTCCCAAGGTGATGCCTCCAAGGCCACCGGCGAGTTCGCGCTGCTGGCCCCGCAGGACGGGCTGGTGCATGACGACGACTTCGCCGTCGGTGAGCTGATCGAACCGGGTCGTGTGCTGGTGCGCCTCACCGATGAATCGACGCTGTGGGTCGAGGCG
>CBDDRG010000140.1:0-14590 GCA_965232975.1 uncultured bacterium | reverse complement strand
GGCGCGCCGCCGCCTATCTGCAACGCCCGCTGGCGGAGCTCGACCTGATTACGCTGCACCTCGGCAACGGCGCCAGCGCCGCCGCCATCCGGGGCGGGCGCAGCATCGACACCAGCATGGGTTTTACGCCGCTGGAGGGCTTGATGATGGGCACCCGCTGCGGCGATATCGATCCCGCGCTGCCACTGCTGATGCTGGCGGGCGGCCGCGATGCCGACGCCGTGCGGGCACTGCTCGAACGCGACAGCGGGCTCAAGGCGATCTGCGGCAGCAGCGATATGCGCGCGGTGGGGCGGCGCGCCGCAACGGGCGATGGAGCTGCCGCGCTCGCCCGCGAGATGTTCTGCTACGGCGTCAAAAAAATCATCGGCGCGTACTTCGCCGTGCTGGGCCGGGTCGATGCCATTGTCTTTACCGGGGGTATCGGCGCCCAGGATGCCGACGTCAGACAGCGGAGCTGCGCGGGACTCGATACCCTCGGCATAGCGCTCGGTGCCGCGCGGGAGGATGCCGCTGCCGGCATCACTGCCCTCCACGACCCGGAGCGGTCGCCGGTCGCGGTGCTCGCCATGGTCGCCGCCGAGGAGGCCGAGATCGCCCGCCAGACCCTGGCCTGTGTTGGCGCCGGTTCATTGTCTGCGGAGCACGAGCGCCAAGATCGTCCGCAACAAGACAGCCTTCCGGGCACCGACGGTGGCTGAGAGCCTGTTCAAGATCTCGCCGACGGGCGCCGCAGACAGCCAAAACGACAACGCCCCGGAAACGGGGCGTTGTCGCTGACGCTTGCTGCGCTGGCGCGCCTTCGTCAGGACGCCAGGCCAATCGCTTGCATGCCTTCGCGATCGCACACCGGCGCGCGCTTGGCGCCGGGCGCGAGCGGCACCGAGCCGGGCAGCCGCTGGAAGGAATCCATGAGCCCGATCTCTTCGCCGTAGGCGCGGATTTCGGGCAGCACGTATTTGCCGAGCAACTCGATGGAGCGCAGGCGGTCGGCATCGCTGGCCTGGCCCTGCACATTGAACGCGGTAAAGGAACCGGGGCGAATGGTGCGCAGGATCGCCTTGATCTTGGGGATCACCTGGTCCGGCGTGCCGGCGACGATCTGCAGGTTGTGCTGGGCGCGCTGGTAGGAGTCCCACAGCTTGCGCTTGACCTCGTCCAGATCGATGTTCTCCTGCCATTTGCCGCTGCGCGAGGCATCGAGCTTCTCTTTGTTGACGCCGAGCCAACTGCCACCCGGTGCTGCGCGGCCCATGGCGCGGATCGCCGCTTTCGAGTTGTAGCCCGGCGGCAGCGTGTGTTCGGGGCGCGAGAAGCCGTTCTGCCCGCCGCCAAACGCGTAGCCCGCGCCCAGCTTCTGGGCCTTCTCTTCGGTGTCGGCGACAAACAGCGGCAGCAGGTAGCCGAAGTTTTCGGGCCCGGCCTGGTAGCCCTCCTGCGCGGCGGTGTCGGCGTACAGATCCCACAGGTCGCAGGTTGCGCCCAGGGCCGAGCCCAGGCCGACATAGGGATAGCGCTTCTGCGCGCACCAGATCACGGTTTCGGGTGACAGCACGCCGGGAATCCACTGTTGGGGATAGGGTTGCTGGTAGGGTCGCACCCAGGGGTTCACATGGCGGTAGTGGAAATGTTTGCCCTCGTAGCGCCAGGGGCCGTCCTTGGTCCAGGCCTGGATGATGAAGTCGTGGGCCTCGTTGAACATCTCCCGGTTGTAGGCCGGGTTGGCGTTGTTGAAAAACTGCTCGGAGCCGGCGCCGCGCACCCAGCCCGCCACCAGCCGGCCCCGCGACAGCAGGTCAATCTCGGCCAGTTCCTCCGCCACCCGCAAGGGGTGCTTGACCACCGGCAGCGGGTTGCCGATGAGAATGATCTTGGCCTTGCGGGTGGCTCGCGCGAGCACGGCCGCCTCGATATTGATGACATTGCCCATGCAGTAGGGGTTGCCGTGGTGCTCGTTCAGGGCCAGGCCGTCGAAGCCGACTTCTTCCGCAAAGCAGTATTCGTCGATGAACTGGTTGTAGTCGTGGGCGCCTTTCTCGCGGTCGAAATGGCTGTTGGAAACGCCAAAGAAAGCTCGGTTTTTCAATACGATGTCTTCGTCCAACCAGCGATAGGGCCGCTCGGTAAAATAGGCGATTTTCATGGCAGGGCATCCTCCAATGTGGTGCGAAAATGTACCGCGGCCAATAGTGCCACAAAGGTTCGCGGAATTTCGTCGCGGTGGCGCAGGCGGCACGAGATGCGCACCAAAACCGGCTTTTGTACGGTCTCGTTAGCGCCCGCGCTTCAGCCGGTTGCGCGCCAGCACCCAGCGGTGAACCTCGCTCGGGCCCTCGTAGATGCGCATCACGCGCACCCGCTGCGCCATCAGTTGCAGCGGCAGCTCCTTGGTCACGCCCATGGCGCCGTGGGCCTGGATGGCGTGGTCGATGACGTCGCTGGCGAGTTCGGTGGCGTACAGCTTGATCATGCTGGCCTCGGTGCGCACGTCGGCGCCCTCGTCCTGGTGACAGGCGGCGTGCCACAGCATCAGTTGCAGGCAGTGGCTGCGGGTTTCGGCGTCGGCAATCCACCATTGGATGGCCTGGCGCTCGGCCAGGAGTGCGCCAAAGGTCGAGCGTTCATTGGCGTGCGCGCACAGCATGTCGAGCGCGCGCCGCGCCATGCCCAGACACCAGGCGCCCATTTGCAGCCGGCGCACCACCAGCCGCAACTGCATCGGGGCAAAACCTTGGCCCTCCACGCCCAGCAACTGGCCGGCGGGGATGCGGCAGTTGTCGAATACCACCTCAAAGGTGGTGTGCCCGCTGATGATCGGAATCGCGCGCTCGATGATCAGGCCGGGCGTGCCGCGATCGACCAGGAACGCCGAGATGCCGCCGCGCGCGCCGCGCGCCGGGTCGGTGACGGCCATGACAATGGTGAAGTCGGCCTCGTCGATGCGGCTGATCCAGATCTTGCGGCCGTCCAGCACCCAGTGCTCGCCGTCGCGGCGCGCGCGCGTGGTCATCGCCGCCGGGTCGGCGCCGGCGCCTGGTTCCGAGATGGCGATGGCGGAGATGGTGTCGCCGCGCGCATAGGGCTCGAGGTATTTCTCGCGCTGGGCGGCGTTGACGGTGGCGAGCAGCATGTGCAGGTTCGGCGAATCGGGCGGGAACATGAAGGGCGTGACGGTGCGCCCCAGGGCTTCGTTGACGCCGACCATGGCGAGCGCGGGCAGCTCGGCGCCGCCAGTCGCGGCCGGGCAGTCGAGGCCCCACAGGCCCAGTTCCCGGCATTTGGTGTGCAGTGGTGCGAGTTCGGCGGGGGTTAGGTGATAGCCCTGGCCGCCGGCCTCGCGGGCGAGCACCCCCGCTTCGAGCGGCAGCAGGTATTCGTCGACAAAGCGGGTGACGGTGGCGTTGATCAGGCGATGGTCGTCGTCGAGGTCGAAATTCATGGTCGGGTGGCCTGTGGCGGAGGGATTGGCGGGAGAATACCCAACGGGCGGTGCGGCGGGCGGGTTTTGCTAAACTGCGACCGCAACAATTGTACTGAGGACGCCGGCAACGTGGCCTATACCCGCATCAAAATCTGTGGCCTCACCCGTACTGACGACGCTGTGGCAGCGGCCCGGGCCGGTGTCGATGCCGTCGGGCTGGTGTTCCATGCGCCCAGCCCGCGCTGCATCGATGTGGCTACGGCAGCGGCGATCGTGCGCGCGCTGGGGCCTTTCGTGACCACGGTGGCGCTGTTCGTCAATGCGCCTCCCGCGCGGGTGCGAGAGATCATGGCCGCGACCGGCATCCAGTTGCTGCAATTTCACGGCGACGAGGATGCTGCCTATTGCGGCCAGTTTGCGCGCCCCTATGTAAAGGCGATCCGCATGGCGCCGGGTCTCGACCCCCAGGCCGAAATGGCGCGCTTTCCCGGCGCGCTCGGCTATCTGTTCGATGCCTGGCGGATAGATCAGTACGGCGGCACCGGTGAGGTTTTCGATTGGCGCCGGTTCGGGATGGCCTCGGTGGCCAATTGCATCCTGGCCGGTGGCCTGACGCCGGACAACGTCGCGGCGGCGATTGCCATCGCCCGCCCGGCCGCAGTCGATGTCAGCGGTGGTGTAGAATCTGCGCCCGGTATCAAGGATCACGGCTTGATCGCGCGCTTTGTCGCCGCCGTGCGCGGCACGGCTTACAGCGACAGCCTCCTGACAGGCTCCCTCCTGACAGGCTCATAGTTATCTCGACACGCTGGCTACCTCGCATCAGGCTATCGCACCAGGAACCAACCCATGAGCTGGCTCAGTAAAATCCGGCCGACCGGCCTCGCGCCGCAGCGCCGCGAACGCACCATCAACGTCCCGGAGGGGCTGTGGGAGAAGTGCCCCAAGTGCAGTGCGCCGCTGTATCGACCCGAGTTGGAGCGCAACCTGGATGTCTGCCCCAAGTGTGATTACCACGTCCGCATCGGTGCCCGCCGGCGGCTGGCGATTTTTCTCGACGCCACGCCGCAGGAGGAGATCGCCGCCGATGTGGTGCCCATCGACCGTCTCAAGTTTCGCGATGTCAAGAAGTACCGCGACCGGCTCGCCGCCGCCCAAAAGGAGACCGGCGAAAAGGACGCGCTGGTCGCCGTGCGCGGTGAACTGAAAGGCATGGCCGTGGTCGTCACCGCCTTCGAGTTCAACTTTCACGGCGGCTCCATGGGCTATGTCGTCGGTGAGCGCTTCACTCGCGCGGCGCAAATCTGCCTCGCTGAACGCCTGCCGCTGATCTGCTTCTCGGCCACCGGTGGTGCGCGCATGCAGGAGGCGCTGATTTCGCTGATGCAGATGGCCAAGACCAGCGCCATTCTGGAGCGCCTGCGGCTGGCCGGCGTCCCCTATATCTCGGTGATGACCGATCCGGTGTACGGCGGTGTGTCGGCGAGTCTGGCGCTGCTCGGCGACATCAACATCGCCGAACCGGGCGCGCGGGCGGGCTTCGCCGGCCCCAACATCATCGAGCAGACCATTCGCCAGAAATTGCCACCGGGCTTCCAGCGCAGCGAATTTCTGCTCGAACACGGCGCCATCGACATGATCGTGCCGCGCCGGCAATTGCGCGACACCATCGCCAGCCTGTTGAGCAAGTTCACCCATCAGCCGGAGCCCGACTCTGCCGACTCCCAAGCAAGCGCCAGTGACGCCGACCGCGGAGTTGCCAGCGTCGCTGAATGACTGGCTGGCGCTGCTCGCACAGCGCCACCCCCGCGAAATCGACCTCGGGCTCGACCGCGTGGCTGCGGTGGCAGCGCGCTTGCAGCTCGGCCGGCCCGCGCCCAAAGTCATCGTCGTCGGCGGCACCAACGGCAAGGGCTCCTGCGTCGCCACCTTGCAGGCGCTGCTGCTGGCCGCGGGCCGGCGCGTCGGCTGCTACACCTCGCCCCATCTGATCCGCTACAACGAGCGCATCTGCATCAATGGCGCATTTGCCGGCGACGCGGAGATCTGCGCGGCCTTTGCCCGCATCGAGCAGGCGCGAGGCGACATCAGCCTTACCTGCTTCGAATTTGGCACGCTGGCGGCGTTACTGCTGATGGCAGCGGCGCCGCTCGATGTCGCCGTGCTTGAAGTGGGTCTCGGTGGCCGCCTGGACGCGGTCAATATCGTCGCCGCCGATGTCGCCGTGATCACATCGATCCAGCTCGATCACGAGGCGTGGCTGGGCGACACCCGGGATGCCATCGGCCGAGAAAAGGCCGGCATCGCGCGCGCGGGCATGCCGCTGGTGTGCGGCGACCCCCAGCCGCCGCCGGCGCTGGTCGCGGCGCTCGCCGAGCTGGGCGCGGTCGGCCACTACCTGGGCGTACAGAGTGGTGGCGACTTCGGCTTTGCAGCGGGCGGCGAGGGCGCCTGCAGTGTGTATTGCCAGAATCCGGCCGGCGACAAGCTGACTTTTGCCGATCTGCCGCAACCCCGGTTGCCGCTGCCGAGCGTGGCCTGCGCAGTGCAGGCGCTGGTGTTACTCGGTGAACCGGTGACCGCGGATGTGCTGCGCGCGGTGCTCGCCGAGCTGCGGCTCGCCGGGCGATTTCAGCACCTGCTGTGGCGGGGTCGGCGCGTCATTCTCGACGTCGCCCACAACCCGGCAGCGGCGGAATTATTGGCGCGGCGCCTGGCTGAACACCTCGCCGAATCGCCGTGCGCCCGCGTCTTGGCGGTGTTTGCGGTACTCGCGGACAAGGACATCGACGGCATGGTCGCGCCGCTGGCGCCGCTGGTCAGCCGCTGGTACCTGAGCGGCCTGGCCGACGTCGCGCGTGCGGCCGGCGCCGAGGAGCTGGCGGGGGTGCTGTACAATCGCGGTGCTGACCTCTGTTGTTGCGCCGATGTCGAAGCCGGTTTTTGGCGGGCTCACGGCGATCTTGCCAGCGACGACATGCTGCTGGTGTTCGGTTCCTTTTACACGGTTGGCCGGGTGCTCGCATGCCTCGGCGAGGAGGGCGGGATCCAGTGACTGATACGGGCAAGCCGGGGCGGGTCAAGCAGCGCGTGGTCGGGATACTGGTGCTGGGGGCGCTGGCGGCGATCTTCCTGCCCATGGTATTCGAGTTTGGCGACAGGCACCGCGTCGATACCGCCAGTCAGATTCCGCCGGCCCCTGATATCGTGCCGGCGGTGATCCCCGAGCCGGCGCGAGTCGAGGGGCTCGAAGCCGGCAAGACCGATCAGGACATTTTCCAGTTCGACGCCAGTCGCCAAGCCGCCGCGAAGGCCGCGTCCGCACCTGCGGCGGAGAAACGCCCGCCCCCCGCGCCCGCTGACGCGGTCAAGCCTGCGGCCGCCGCAGCCCCGACACTCGACGCGCGTGGCGTCCCCAATGCCTGGGTCTTGCAGGTGGCGAGTTTCAAGGACAAGGCTCGCGCCCAAGACATCACCGACCAGTTGCTGGCCGACGGCTACAAGGCCTTTATCCGCAGCGCCACCAACGCCGATGGCGTCGCCCACCGGGTCTATGTCGGGCCCAAACTGGATCGCCACAAGCTGCAGAAGGAAAAGGCGATGATCGAGAGCAAGTACCGGGTCAAGGCCCTCGAATTGAAGTTCGAGCCCTGAGCCCGGGGCTGATCTGGTAGAATCCCGCGCCTATCCGTGGGCAGGGTGGTGTCAATGCGTGGTGGCCGGAAGGTCGGGTCAGTCGGCAGTGGTTGCAGGGGTCGGCCACGATGAACTGGGCGGATTGGGCGATTGTCGCCATCTGCGGCCTGTCGGTGGCCACCGGCGCGCTGCGCGGGCTGATCCGCGAAGCCCTGTCGCTGCTCATCTGGCTCGCCGCCGTGGTCGTCGCGATGGCGGGGCACCAGCAGGTTGCCGAACTGCTGACCACGGCCATCAGCACGCCGTCCCTGCGGCTGGCCACTGCCTGGCTCGGTCTGTTCGTTCTCGTTCTCGTGGCCGGCGCCATGCTCAACTATGTGTTTGGCCGCCTGGTCGATGCGACCGGGCTGAGCGGCACCGACCGTCTGCTGGGCATGGTGTTTGGTGCTGCGCGCGGCTTTGGCATTGTCATGGCGCTGCTGATTTTACTCCCCAAGGTGTTGCCGGTGAACGCAGACCCCTGGTGGCGCGAGTCGCTGCTGATACCCGCGCTGTTGCGCTTTGAAGCGCCGGTTCGGGAGTTCGCGCTGACGCTTTACGGCGCGGTTGAACGCCTGTTCTGATTTGCTGGCCAGCCAAGCTGGCGAGGTGCTGAGACGATGTGCGGAGTAGTCGGAATTGTCGGCAAGACCAACGTCAACGTGCAGCTCTACGATGCGCTGACGATGTTGCAGCACCGCGGCCAGGATGCGGCCGGCATCACCACCTGCCATCGCGGGCAGTTCAACCAGCGCAAGGCCGTCGGCCTGGTGCGCGATGTGTTCGGCATGCAGCACATGGAGCGGCTGGTGGGCACCATGGGTATCGGCCATGTCCGTTATCCCACCGCCGGCGGCGGTGCGGAGGCGTCGCTGGCGCAGCCGTTCTATGTCAACTCGCCCTACGGCATCTGCCTTGGCCACAACGGCAACCTCACCAATACGGCCGAGTTGCTGGAGCACGTCTTCAACACCGACCTGCGCCACATCAACACCGATTCGGATTCCGAGATCCTGCTCAATGTCTTCGCCCACGAACTGCAAGTGCAGGGCAAGTGGAAGCCGGAACCGGAAGACGTGTTTGCCGCCGTCGGCCGGGTGCACAAGCGCTGCCGCGGCGCCTATGCCGTGGTCGGCATGATCGCGGGCCACGGCGTGTTCGCGTTCCGCGACCCCCACGGCATTCGCCCGCTGGTGTTTGGCCGGCGCAAGAC
The DNA here is from genome assembly GCA_965232975.1 of uncultured bacterium. Classification (GTDB taxonomy): domain Bacteria; phylum Pseudomonadota; class Gammaproteobacteria; order Pseudomonadales; family Porticoccaceae; genus CBDDRG01. The sequence continues at coordinate 6,281 of CBDDRG010000140.1, read as the reverse complement.
CGCACTTGGCGATGAGTGCATGATCGCCTCCGAGAGCGTCGCGCTCGATGCGTTGGGGTTTGAGCTGGAGCGCGACGTCGCGCCCGGCGAGGCGGTCTTCATCGATGTCGATGGCAAGCTGTTCACCCGCCAGTGTGCGGACAACCCCGAGCTCGCGCCCTGCATTTTTGAACAGGTCTATTTCGCGCGCCCGGACTCGATGCTCGACAACATCTCGGTGTACAAGGCGCGCCTGCGCATGGGCGAGCGGCTGGCCGAAAAAATCCTGCGCCTGAAGCCCGATCACGATATCGACGTGGTGATTCCGGTGCCCGACACCAGCCGGGTGGCGGCGCAGGCCATCGCCGAAACCCTGGGCGTCAAGTTCCGCGAAGGCCTGATGAAGAACCGCTACATCGGCCGCACCTTCATCATGGCCGGGCAGGGGCAGCGCAAGAAATCGGTGCGCCAGAAGCTGAACCCGGTGAAACTCGAATTTCTGGGCAAGAATGTGTTGCTGGTCGACGATTCCATCGTGCGCGGCACCACCTCCTGGGAGATCGTGCAGATGGCGCGCGACAGCGGCGCCAACAAGGTCTACATGGCGTCGGCGGCGCCGCCGGTGCGCTTCCCCAATGTCTATGGCATCGACATGCCCTCGGTACACGAGCTGATCGCCCACGACCGCACCGAAGATGAAGTCGCCGCCGCCATCGACGTCGATTGGCTCATCTATCAGGATCTCGCCGATCTGGTCGCCAGCGCCAAGGAGGGTAACCCCAACATCAAGCGTTTCGACTGCTCGGTATTTACCGGCGAATACATCACCGGCGACGTCGATCGCGCCTATCTCGACAAGCTGGCGGCGAATCGCAACGGTGGCGCCAGCCCGTTTAAAAACCTGTCTGGAAAAAAGCCGCGACCGCGCCGGGATGACGTGATCGGCCTCCGCAACGCGCGCGTGGAGGCCATGGAATGACGCAGCCGCCAGATGCTCGGGACACTGAGGATCCGCTGGCCGGCGCCCAGCTCGACACCCTGGCGGTGCGCGCCGGTCATCGCCGCACCGGCGAGGGCGAGCACAGCGAAGCGCTGTTTCTGACGTCGAGCTATGTGTTCGCGAGCGCGGCCGAGGCGGCGGCGCGCTTCAGTGGCGATCAGCCCGGCAACGTCTACTCCCGCTACACCAATCCCACCGTGCGCGCCTTCGAAGAGCGCATCGCCGCCCTCGAAGGCGCCGAGCAGGCAGTGGCCACCGCCTCGGGGATGGCCGCGATTCTCAGCACCTGTCTGGCGCTGTTGCAGGCCGGCGATCACATCGTCTGTTCGCGCAGCGTGTTCGGCACCACCGCGGTGCTGTTGAGCAAGTACCTCGCCAAGTTCGGCGTCGAGACCACGTTTGTCGTGCTGACCGATCACGCCGCCTGGGCGGCGGCCATGCGGCCGCAGACCAAGCTGTTGTTGCTGGAGACGCCGTCGAACCCGCTCAATGAAGTCGCCGACATCCGCGCGCTGGCCGCGCTCGCCCGCGCTGGGGGCGCGCTGCTCGCCGTGGACAACTGTTTCTGCACGCCCGCATTGCAGCGGCCGCTTGAATTGGGCGCCGACATCATCATCCACTCGGCGACCAAATATCTCGACGGCCAGGGCCGCTGTCTGGGAGGCGTCGTGCTCGGCCGCGCCGAGCTGATGGCCGAGGTGCTGGGTTTCATCCGCTCCGCCGGGCCGACGCTGAGCCCGTTCAACGCCTGGGTGTTTCTGAAGGGGCTGGAAACGCTGCGGCTGCGCATGGCGGCCCACTCCGCCAGTGCGCTGCAACTGGCGCATTGGCTCGCCGCGCAACCGGCGGTCGAGAAAGTGTTTTACGCCGGCCTCACGGATCACCCCGGGCACGACCTCGCCCGCCAGCAGCAGCGCGCGTTCGGCGGCGTGCTGGCATTTAGGGTCAGGGGCGGGCGCGCGCAGGCGTGGCAGGTCATCGACAGCACCCGCATGCTGTCGCTGACCGCCAACCTGGGCGATGCCAAAACCACCATCGTGCACCCGGCGACCACCACCCACGGCCGTCTGTCGGCCGCCGACAAGGGCGCGGCCGGAATCACCGAAAACCTGATCCGCATCGCGGTCGGCCTCGAGGACATCGCCGATATTCAGGCCGATCTGGCGCGCGGGCTGGCGTCGCTTTGAGCGCTGGCCAGCACTTGGTCGAGAAGATTCTCGCCGACGTCGGCACGGTGCTGATCGGCAAGGCGGCGCCGATCCGGCTCGCGCTGGCCTGCCTGCTGGCGCGCGGCCACCTGCACATCGAAGACCTGCTCGGCATGGGCAAGACCACGCTGGCGCAGGCGCTCGCGCAGGTGCTCGGCCTCAGTTACAGCCGCATCCAGTTCACCAGCGATCTACTGCCCGCGGACGTCTTGGGCGTGTCGGTCTACGATCGCAGCAACGGCGCATTCGTGTTTCACCACGGCCCCATATTTCGCCAGTTGGTGCTGGCCGATGAAATCAACCGCGCCAGCCCCAAGACCCAAAGCGCATTGCTGGAGGCAATGAGTGAGGGGCAGGTCAGCGTGGACGGCGAAACCCGCCCGCTGCCGCGCCCGTTTTTTGTCATCGCCACCCAGAACCCGGTCACTCAGGCCGGGACTTTCCCGCTGCCCGAATCCCAACTCGACCGCTTTCTGATGCGTATCGCGCTCGGTTACCCAGACCCGGCGGCGGAGCGCGAATTGTTGACCGGTGACGATCCCCGCAGCCGCCTGGACCAGCTCAGCCCCTGCGTGACACCGCCACAACTGGCTGCATTGCAGACGGCAGTGGCGCACATCAAGGCGTCCGCCAGCCTCGTCGATTACCTGCAGCGCCTGGTGCAGCACACGCGCACCAGCGGTGCGTTTGTGTGCGGCGTATCGCCCCGCGGCGCCATGGCGGTGCTGCAGAGTGCGCGCGCTTGGGCATTCATGGACAAGCGCGGCTATGTGATTCCCGAGGACATCCAGGCGGTGTTCGCGGCGGTCGTGAGCCACCGCGTGCTCGCCGGTGCGGGCAACGAGCAGGTGCCGACGCTGATCCGGCAACTGCTGGGCGCGGTGGATATACTCTGATTGCCCGCCGAGTTGGCACCGGACAGTGGCTCGGTCGATAGCCAAATCAACTTGTTCGGCAGAGACTTTTCGGCCGTCGCTGGGCAGAACGGTGTCGTGGCGATGTGAATTGGATAATGTCGCTGGTCTGAATGAATCGATATGCGCCGCCGGTGGCGACAGGCGGAAACCACGCATCCACCTGCTGTGATCAGGCGTCCACGATCACGCGGCGCTATCCCGGCAATCTCGCCGGTGCAGCCATACCCCGCATTCCAGGTGGGGCGTGTACGGGAACTGGTCGAACACGGCGAAGCGGGCGATGTGGTGGCTGTCCGCAAGTGCCAGCAGATTGGCTTTCAGGGTCGCCGGATTGCACGAGATGTACAGGATGCGATCGAACCCGCGCACCAGCGCCAGGGTGCCGGCATCGAGCCCGGCGCGTGGCGGGTCGACCAGCACCGTCGAAAACCGATAGCTGGCGAGGTCGATCTGCGCCAGGCGGCGAAACGGCCGCACTCCCGCCATCGCCTGGGTCAGTTCTTCACTGGACATGCGCAGAATTTCGACGTTGCCGATGCCGTTGTCCGCCAGGTTGTGGCGCGCGGCCGCGACCGCCGGGGTCGCGACTTCGGTAGCCAGCACGCGCGCGAAGTTCTGCGCCAGCACCAGCGTGAAATTGCCGTTGCCGCAGTAGAGTTCGAGCAGGTCGCCATGGCTGTTTCGCGTCCGTGCGCGCGCCCAGCCGAGCATTTGCGTGTTGACAGTGGCATTGGGTTGCGTAAAGCCGCCTTCGATCTGGCGGTAACGGTAGATCGTGCCGGCGACGGTCAGTTGCTCCTCGACGTGATCCCTGCCAACCACCCGTTGCTGGCGACGGCTGCGGCCGACGATGCTCAGGTCGAGCGCGTTCGCGACCGCTGTCGCCGCCCGCTGCCAGGCGTCGTCGAGCGGGCGGTGGTAGATCAGCGTGACCAGCGCCTCGCCGCTCAAAGTGGTGAGGAACTCGGCGCCGAACAATTTGGCGCTGAGGCTGGCATCGGCGTTGATGGCTGCCAGCAGCCTGGGCATCAGCGTGTTGATGCGCGCCGAGCCGATGGGGAATTCCGCGAGCGTATACAGGCTCTTGTCGGCCGGATCGTGCATTGCATAGTGTGCGCGATCGTCCCGGTGCCAGATGCGGAACTCGGCGCGCATGCGGAAGTGCCGCGGCGGCGAGCGGAACACTTCCAGCGTTCCTGCCTGGAGCTCGGGCACTTGCAGCTCGGCAAAATCGGCGCGCAATTGCGCCAGCTTGGCGGCCAGTTGGCGCTCGTAGTGTTCGGAACCAAACTGCGTCACAAGGTGACTCCGCCAGGGCGGCGGCGATTATAGCCCTCCCCTGTCGGGCCGCGCACCCGCGGCGGCCCGACAGGTATTTGAGGCCATCGTCGACGTGCTGTGCATGGCGAGCGTTGCGGGCCGAGCGTTTCGGCAGCGCCGTTGCCTCCGCACGTGGTGAGCGATTTCCTCGGCCTCAACCATTTGGCCGCCGCCGTCATCGCCCTCCGAAAAAGCAAACTGAACGGCGAATTTGTCCCCTCAACCCCCTTCTGGGGCAGGCGCTGGCGCGGGCTGTACTTCTGGGTGCATTTCCAGCGCCGCCGGTGAGGTGCGTGCCAGGGGGGTGAAGTGTCCCTGTTCGCTCACCGGGACCGAATCGGACGCGCTCTGCGCGCGGGTGGCGATGAGCGCCAGCGCGCCCAGCACCAGCGCCGAGTAAGCGAAAAATGCCCCGGGCCGCGCCGACCCCATCGTGTAACCGACAGCTACTGGCCCCAGTGCGGAGCCAACGCCGTTGACCAGCAGCAAGGCGCGCGTGGCGTCGACGATCTGGTCGGTCGGTACCGCGTCGGTGACGGTGGCCACGCCCAGTGAATACAGTGCAAAGGCGCAGCCGCCATACAGTACGGCGACCGCCGCTACCGCACCGGGATACAGAACCGATAATCCGGTCGCCAGCAGTGCTGTCGCGGTGCCGACCCAGACGGTGGCCGAGAGCACCCGGCGCCGTTCGTGGCGGTCCGACCAACGGCCGATCGGCCATTGCAGCGCCGCGCCGCCCAGGATGGTGGCGGCCATAAACAAAGCCACTCCTCGGGTGTCGAGGCCAATGCGCTGGCCGTACACCGCGCCCATGCCCCAGAATGCGCCCAGTGTGAGACCGGTGGCGAATGCCGTGATCAGTCCCAGGCGCGGCAGGTGCGACAGCGCGGCGTACGCCAGTGGCGTGGCCGGCACACGCGCAGGTTCCGGCAGGTGTGTCAGAGCGATCGGGATGAGGCTCAACGTCAATATAACCCCCGCCAGCACGAACGGTGTCGGTGTGGTGACCGGCGCGACGAGCAGCAGTGCCTGTGCCGCAGCCATCGCCAGTAGGTTTACAGCCATGTACACGCCGAACACCCGCCCGCGCGCGCCACGCGTCGCCACGGCGCTCAGCCAGCTTTCGATGACCATGTACAGACCCATCACGCACACACCCGACAAGAAACGCAGCCCCATCCAGGCTGCCGGATGAGTCGAGTACGCATACAAAGGTGCTACAGCGGCGGCCAATGCAGCCAGCACGGCAAAGGCGCGGATATGTCCGGTACGGGCGATCAGCGCCGGACACACCATCGAGCCGGCAACGAATCCGACAAAGTAGGCCGACATCACCACGCCGGTGAGTTGCGCGGGAAAACCCTCGACGCCAGCGCGTAGCCCCAGCAGGGTGCCGAGCATACCGTTGCCGAGTAACAGGATTGCCGCCGATACGAGCAGCAGTACCACCGGAAGCACGATATTCACCATGACGGACCTCTTTAACCGGCAGGGTTGACGCCCTCGACACCGCAGCGGCGTCGGCCGCGTTTAGCGGGGTTTGCACAATGACGATTTTGCCCGTGGCCGACGCCGACTATGCTGGTCGCCCGCGGCCGACGGCGTGCGCGTCAGTCGGCGCTTGGCCGGTTGTCGCGCGTGGCGTTCGGGGCCAAACTTGACCCCAGGGGCGCCTGCCCAGGCGATCGGCGATTGTAAGCCGCCCCCTCTGATGGAGTTATAACTGAATCTGGTGTTCACAGGAATTGAAAAGTAGCGGTGTATCTGGTTGATTTGTTGTCGCCAAACAAGTCAATCAACACACAGGAGATACACCGCTATGAGCAAGAGTAACTTTGTTGGATTGGCGGGTCG